>NZ_JAYMER010000022.1:255701-259112 GCF_037029545.1 Nitratireductor sp. CH_MIT9313-5
GGGCGCTCCCAGAACCGGGACGCAATCGATCAGCTTGCGCGTATATGGGTGAGCAGGTGCTTCCAGAACCTCCCGCGTTGTGCCCGTCTCCACGATGCGGCCCGCATACATCACCGCTACCCGATCGCAGATGGCGGAAACGACGCCGAAATCATGGGTGATGAAGAGGATTGCCGCATTGCTTTCGCGTCGCAGCGCATCCATCAGCGATAGAATCTGCGCCTGCACCGTCACATCGAGGGCGGTGGTTGGTTCGTCGGCGATAATCACCTTCGCGTCATTGGCGAGCGCCATTGCGATGCATACCCGCTGACGCATGCCGCCCGACAATTCGTGCGGATAGGACTTCAGCCGCTCGGCGGGATTGGTGATACGTACCAGTCGCAACAGTTCCGCGGCACGCGCATTCGCTTCCGCTCGCTTCATTGGCCGGTGTGCCATCAAGGCCTCGGTGAGCTGATCGCCAATCGTAAAGAGCGGATGCAGGGTGGAGAGCGGGTCCTGGAAGACATGCGCGACATCGGCGCCGCGCAATTGTCGAATGCGCTCGTCACTGGCAGCAAAAAGGTCTTCGTCCTCAAGCCACGCAGCACCGCTGGTGATGCGTCCTGGCGGTGTCGGCACCAATCCCATCAGCGACATGGCCGTTACCGATTTGCCGGAACCCGATTCCCCTACGATGCCCAGGCATTCTCCCGGCTTGAGGTGGAGGTCAATGCCGCCCACGGCGCGATAGATGTCGCTGCCAATTTGGAACTCGGTCTTGAGATCGGAGACCTCCAGCGTGCTGTCTGGATGCTTGCGCTCCTCTGGAATCTCCTTCCGCTCGACAGTCGTGCGCGCCACGGGGCGGGTCAGCGCCCCTGATTTCAACCTCGGATCCAGTACGTCACGCACTCCATCGCCTAGAAGGTTGATGCTCATTACAAGCACGAAGATCATAAGGCCGGGAATGATGGAGACATGCGGTGCGGTGAACAGTATTTTTCGTCCCTCGCCAAGCATGGAGCCGAGGTCGGCCTGCGGCGGTTGCGCTCCCAGACCGAGGAAGGAAAGGCCAGCCGTTTCAAGTATCATCCAGCCAATCGTGGTGGACATGGTGATGATGATGACCGGGAGCACGTTTGGAAGGATTTCGCTGAACAGAATGCTGGCGTTGGATTTTCCCGATAGTCGCGCAGCGTCGACGAATTCCCGCCGCGAAAGACCAATGGTGATGCCGCGGATATTGCGCGCAAAGAAAGGAATGTTGACCACGGCGATGGCATAAAGCGCGTTCAAAAGCCCAGGCCCGAGAGCTGCAACAATGGCCAGTGCCAGAAGGATGTAGGGGAAGGCCATCACCATATCGATGCCGCGCATCAAGAGTGCATCGACGCGCCCGCCGACATAGCCCGCGACAAGGCCGATCAACGAGCCGAAGAAGGCGGCGATCAAGGTGGCCGAAATACCTACGGCAAGGCTGACGCGTGTGCCCCAAACGAGGCGCGACAACGCATCCCGCCCGAGCGCATCCGTCCCGAGGAGATGGCCATCCGAAAGCGGGCGCAGCAAACGGTCTGCCGGAGTGGTGGCATCTGGATCCGGGAGGGGCAACAGCGGTGCCACTAGCGCAATGATGATGATCAGAACCAATACCGCGAGCCCGGTCGTTGCCAGCACATTGTTCAACAGGAGGCGAAGAGAACTCGGTCTGCTGGATTTGCGGTGTTTGGCCACCGCTGCCGTGGAGACAGCCTCAGTCATCAGCGCAACCTCGGATCAAGAATGGTCTGCGCCACGTCGGCGGCGAGATTGAACAAGACATAAGCCGAGGCAACGACAAGAACGCCACCTTGCACCAGCAGCAGGTCGCGTGTGGAAATGGCATTGACCAGCATGGAGCCAATTCCAGGCCACTGAAAAACAGTCTCCACATAGACCGCACCGCCCAAAACAAAACCGGCCTGAATACCGATTACCGGAATGACGCTCACAAGTGCTGCCTTGAACGCGTGGCGATAGATGACGCGGCGTTCCGTCAGCCCCTTTGCGCGGGCTGTGCGGATATAGTCCTGCCGCAGGACTTCCAGCATGGATGTGCGGGTCAGGCGCGCGATCACGCCAGTCGCCACTACGGCAAGGGTCAGAGCCGGGAGAAACAGGTGGTAGAGCAGGTCCGGCAGGTCGCCGCCACCATAAATCGCATACATGCCACTGGCGGGGAAAAGCCGCAGCTTGACGGCAAAGACAAGAATGAGGAGCAATCCCAGCCAGAAGGCGGGCGTTGAAATGCCAATCAGCACAACAACGGTTATCACCTTGTCTGCCAGACCATACTGGCGCACTGCAGAGACGACCCCGGCAAGGAGTCCAAGGATCGAGCAAAGCACCAGCGCGGTGCCCGCCAGAACAAGTGTCGCTGCAAAGCGTTCCAGAACTTCATCAAGGACAGGGCGGTTAAGCGCATAGGAGCGGCCCAGATCGCCTTGCAGAAGGTTCCCAAGCCAGATCAGATATTGTTGCGGCAGTGGCTTGTCGAGGCCGAGATCAGCATTGAGCTTGGCGACATTTTCCGGAGTTGCATAGGAGCCGAGAATGGCTGTTGCCGGATCACCCGGTATCATCGCCATGATCAGGAAGACAATGATCGACAACCCGAACAGGACGGGGATCGCGGCGAGTAGACGCTTGGCTATATAGGTCGCCATGGTTGGGGTCCTGCTGGAAGTTTTATCCGGAGCCTTCGAACTCGTCCTCACCCCTCGGCAGGCTCAGTATGGGGTGAGGGATGTCGGCTGGTGTCGCGGGACGCGTTGCTGGTCTCGCTCTGCCTGACATCCACGTCATTCGGGGCATGTCTCCCCCTCATCCCCAAGTATGTCAGGAGGATGAGGGTTGGAGCATCTGCGTCCTCAAGGCTTGGCAACATCCTGCAGCATCAGGAAGAAGGACGGTTGGAGCTTAAAGTTCTCCACGCCTGCGCCCGTGACGGCGTTCTGCTTCCAGTTGGCAACGAAAACCCAGGGTGCATCGTCTTGCACGATGGTCTGCATCTCCTTGTAGAGTTTGGCTCGTTCTGCCTGATCGGTGGCAGTGCGTGCCTTGTTCAACAGTTCATCGACCTGCGGATTGGAGTAGTAACCTGAGTTGAAACCGCCTTTGTCTGGCCAGGCTTCCGAACGAAGAGCAAGGAAGGGCAGCGTGTCGGGATCATTGGTCATCCACGCCATTTCCGCCATGTCGGCCTTGCCCTCAAGACCGGGATTAACCTTGCCAAGGAAGGTGTTCCACTCATAAGTCTCGATCTTCACATTCATGCCGACAGCCTGCAGGTCAGCCTGAATGGCGGTGCCCATGGCGATCGGGTCGAGCATGCCCGAGCCGCCTTCGGTGACGTAAAAGGTCAGCTCTTCACCGTCATAGCCTGCC
>NZ_JAYMER010000023.1:0-872 GCF_037029545.1 Nitratireductor sp. CH_MIT9313-5
CACGAGGAGCGCCACACCGCCGAGGATGACTACGGTCCAGCCCTGCACCTGCGGCGGGTCGATCAGCCGCATTCCGCCCTCGTAAATCAGGTAGAGGCCGATCAGGATCAGAGTGGTATAGTTGATCAGCGCAGAGACGATCTCGATGCGCCCGTAGCCGAAGGTCATGCGCTCGTCGGCTGGCCGCCGCGCGATCTTGCGTGCCACGAAGGCAATTATGAGCGAAGCCAAGCTGCGCGTGCTTGTGGGTAAGCTCGAGATCACGATAGTCCTGCAGCGTTCTATCCGACGTCCTAATGAATGATTTCTGTACACGTTCTGCGGCCGGTTCATGCTGCCAACACGGCGAAGTTGTACATAACGCCACAACTCAGGTACGGAGACGGCTGTTGCGAAGAACAACAAACTCGTCAGCCACCGCCGATGAAGTTATTCGAACTGGGAAACAGTGTCGGCGTGACAGCGTAAGTTACTTACCAAGCCGCAATCGCGTTCCGGCCTAAATTCCACTCAGAAAATACGCGAAGTGGAGAGTTAATACATAGCCGCCCATCCCGGCTGAGATTGCCGCCAAAACACCTCAATGACGAAAAGCCCAACATTACCACTGTGGTACGCCGACGATTTATTGAGACCTCACACCACGCAGGATCGTGTTCACGGTAAGCGGAACGGAGCTTGCTCCCCCTCAGCTTGACAGACGCATAAGTGCGCGAAGCATCAGGTTGGCTCCCTTCTCGATAGCGTCCCAATCTGTCCACTCTTGCGGGGCGTGACTGATGCCGTTTCTGCTTGGAACGAAGATCAGGCCAGAGGGGCAGAGGCTTTGCATGGTCTGGGCATCGTGGCCGGCACCAGAAGGCATCCTCAAT
>NZ_JAYMER010000023.1:882-2671 GCF_037029545.1 Nitratireductor sp. CH_MIT9313-5
CCTGGCTATATCCGCGTCCAACCGGATGGGCTCCATCAGGCTTTGTTGCACCACCTCCCAGGTAAGGCCGCTCTCTTTCGCCGCATCTTCTACAGCGCGTGTCATACCCTTCGCCAGTGCACGCATGGTCTGCGCATCGGTGTCACGAATATTGATGATGAACTCGGCGCGACCGGGGACGGTATGGATGAAATTGGGATGCAGATCCACCTTTCCAATGGTGATGCGGCTGCTCTTCGAGCCATGGGCTGCGATCACCTCGCCAATCTCCTGCCCCACCCTTGCCAGCCCTGCGAAAGCATCGGCACGCAACTCCATGGGTGTGGTACCCGAATGGTTGGCCCGCCCGGTCAAGGTAACCGCCAGATTGATGACGCCGGCGATGTGCTCCACGATACCGACAGGAATTTGCGCCTGTTCGAGAACAGGTCCTTGTTCCACGTGCAGTTCAAGAAAGGCTTTCACGCTACCGGGGGCGCGTGCTGCCTCTATGGCTCCGAAAGCGTCCAGCCCCTGCTCCCTCATCGCGTCCTGCAACCTAATACCATCGGCATCACGCGCGCTCTCCAGCCAGCGCTCCGTCACTGCGCCGGCAATTGCCTGCGACCCCAGCATGCCGCCGAACCGGCCTTCTTCCTCGGCGGTCGCCACCACTTCTATCGCCGCAGTCGGCACAAAGCCGATATCTCGCATTGTGCGCACGCATTCCAGCGCAACACATGCACCAAGCGCGCCGTCGAACGCACCGCCCTCCGGCACGGTGTCGAGATGTGAACCGGCCATGATGCAGGGCCCCCTGTCCCGTCCATAGCGCCCAAAGAGATTTGCCACAGCATCGGATCGCACGGCCAGGCCATCGCCACGCATCTGTTCGGCGAACCATCGTCGTGCAGCCATGTCGGCATCGCTGTAACCGGGACGGTTGTGCCCCCCTGTTTGCGGATTGAAGCCGTGAAGATTGACCTCTTGGAGCAGCTTGCGCAGTCGCTGGAGATTTATCGCGGCGGATGGAGCCATGATCTTCTGCCTGTTTTTCAATCGGGTAGCGCTTATCGCCCCTATGATGCGCGAATGCCAGATAATTTATTATAATAATTTGTTGCACAGTCAAAAATAATAGGGATTAATTACAGGCAACGAAGTGAGGGCCCCGATGAGAAAACTAATTGCTACCGCATTCGCTGCCGTGTCACTGCTTGTTGCGTCACCGGCATTTTCGCAAACACCCCCCAATGTTTTGATTGTTGGCCAGATCGCCGAGCCGAAATCATTGGATCCGCACGCAGTAACGGCGGTCAACGATTTCCGGATTCTCATGAATGTCTATGACGGTCTGACCCGCTACAAGGACGGCACGCTTGAGGTGGAGCCCGCACTCGCCGAGAGCTGGGAGATCACCGACGATGGCCTGACCTACACGTTCAAGCTACGCGAGGGCGTCGAGTTTCATGACGGCACGCCGCTCAATGCAGAGGCGGTGAAGTTCAACTTCGACCGCATGCTCGACGAGGATCACCCCTATCACGAGACAGGCCCCTTCCCCCTGGCATTCTATTTCTCGGCGGTGGATGAAGTGACGGCAGTCGATGATCTGACGGTCGCCTTCAAGCTGAAGGAACCCTTCGCGCCGTTCCTTTCGAACCTGGCCTATCCAACCGGACTTATCGTCTCGCCGGAAGCGGTGAAGAAGAGCGGCAAGGACTTCGGCCGCAGTCCCGTTGGAACAGGCGCCTTCAAGTTCGAGGAATGGCAGGCCAACTCACGTGTGGTCATTACCCGTAACGAAGAT
>NZ_JAYMER010000024.1:0-2434 GCF_037029545.1 Nitratireductor sp. CH_MIT9313-5
AACGAAGACAACGCACATCAGAACGCCGACCTCTACGGGCACGGGAGCTCCGCGCCAGAGGAGAAATGACGTGTTCACGAAAATATGAAGGACCATGACCAGAGCAATGGAATTGCCTGCGAGGGAAAGCGCGCGGTGGACGACATGGAGCACCTGCACGCTGCAGAAGCACTATAACTGGTTCGAGAGAATGTCAGCGGGATTAGGCTGGTTGCTGAAGCCCTGATGGAGCACGGGACACTCGAAGGCGAACCGCTTGCTCAGGTGCTCGACCAAGTGCGGCAATGCGCAATGATGCGCGATGAGATGCAGCCAACGCATAATGCAGTGCCTGCAACGCGAAATAATTTGAGATGTCTGGATTCAGGATCAGTGGAAGCCGATTCTGGAATGCGAGCCAGCGATTCCGGATGATGGAAAAGCGATTCTGCCAGCTGAAGAATGCCTCTCCATGTGCAGGCAAGGCACCTCGCTTTGAAACAAAATGAGATCTTCGGATTCTGAATCACGGACGAGCGATTCAGATCTCTCAGAAGTCGATTCTGGTAACGTGGAAAGCGTTACTCCGGCAAACGGCGTGCACGGGCAGAAGAGCAGGGAGTTGTCGCTGTTCATGCAGCAGTCGCTTCCTCGCATGCCTTCCGCCGACTTTTGTTCCTTGCATGGGTCTCCCTCATCCTTGTCTCGTAGTGACGGGACAGAGGAGAAAGAGCATGCCCCGAGCAGTAAAGTCCGACGATGCATCCCACAGGGAGCGCCAGCAGCGCTACCGAAAACGATTGGCGGCGGAGAGGCGGCCGGAAGCTTCGACCATCGATATTGCTGTTGCTGCGGCTGTAGCTGCCTTTGCCAGTGCTGCGGCACGTGACCCCGCGCTCCATCCGCAGGCGCTGCAGTGGATCCTTAGGTGCGCCCGGCGACGGTTGATCGACGACGGCTATGACATGGAGCAGGTCATGCGGGTGCTCCACCGCCGGATGCGCCGCTTCGGCTAGTGCTGGCGCTGTTCGTGTCACATGGTGATGCACTGTTCTGTATTCCCCCCATTACTCCGTGTTTTTGAATCAGATTAACAGAAACTCACATAGTGACGCTGTGGAGCCTCAATGGGCAGTGATGTCGTTTAGTTTCGAGGTCGGTTGCATTTAAACGATCTTTCTCACCGGCTCGCAAGGCATTGCCCGCTATGGGTGCAATCAACGAACTATGGGGGCGGGAATGGAAGAGCTGAAATCTCGGCACGCTGACGACACGCATGAGCACATCATGCTCGATGATGTGCCATTGATCGACGGCATGGATGATGTGCCGGAGGACGTTGGGCACGCCGCTGATGCCGAACAGGCTGCAGCAGATGATGGCGACGATGCTCGTGAGATGGAAACGCTCTTCGGCAAGGAGTTGAGCAAGGTCAAAGATAGCGTCACTCGGTGGCGCGTGCAGCAGGCGAAGGCGGCATTCCGCATTGGTGATCTGTGGGAGGAGCTTTCGCAGGACATGAAGGTCGGTGAGCTCACCGCATTCCTTGCGAATGAGTGCCAGGTGCCGCGACGAGACGTGCAACGTTATGTTCGACTTGCCAAACTCTTTCCCGGCGACTGTGACGAACGCATTTCCTTTCGCGGCGAGGCGCTGACCCCACGCGAGCTTCTGATCCAGAATGGTGTCGCGGCCTCTGTTCTGCTCGATCTGGCTGGGCAGGATGAGACGGTGCGCGATGAAGCAATCCGCATGATCAAGTCCGGACGCGCGCTGCAGGCAAGGGAACTGCGTGGCCTGAAGCGCGACATCGCGCTAGCCAAGGCTGCAGTGGAAGGCACACTCGATGACCGCCGTCGCCGTGCCTTCCGCAATGCCGCTGCGCGCAAGGCACGTGATGAGGCACTTGCTGCAGCAGATGCCTGGCTCGATTCCCTCCACGCACTGACGGAAGAGGTTTGCACCATCGCGCAGCTGGAAGAGGAGGACTCGAGTGTTCACCAAATCGGTCGCGTCGAAGCGATTGCGCCTCGTGCCGCGGAGCTTCTGAAGGACCTGCCTGATATCGTCGATCTCGACTTCATCACCGCGTCACGGGAAGGGTTCAATCGAGGCTGGTCCGGAACCTACAGCGCGCTGCAGGCGATCGCCGAGGAGAAGGTCTATCACAAGGAACACTATGGCGACGGCGAGCCATGGCAAGCCACCTACACGTTCAACAGCTCCCTCCAATGGCAGTTGGCTTGGGCCTTTGGTTATGATGACGACAGCGGAACCTCTATGGCTGTAGAGCGCATGAGAGAAGCCGGAGACACACCGCTTGATGTTCCCGTCAGCGTTTACGGCCACAAAGCGCCTACTGTTCTGGAACTCTGTGCTGGTGCTGGCGGACAGGCCATTGGTCTTGAAGCTGCCGGGTTCAAACATGTGGGCCTTGTGGAAGTGGACAAGGATG
>NZ_JAYMER010000024.1:2444-8764 GCF_037029545.1 Nitratireductor sp. CH_MIT9313-5
AGCCACGCTGCGTCACAACGGCAAGCACTGGCCCGTCATCGAGGCGGATCTGCGCGAAGCCGATCTGAGCCAATTCGAAGGTGTTGATCTTCTTGCTGGAGGCGTTCCCTGCCAGCCCTTCTCACAGGCGGGAAAGCGCAAGGGAGCAGCTGACGAACGCGATTTGTTCCCGAAGGCCATGAAGCTTATCAAGGAACTGAAGCCTAAGGCGGTGATGCTGGAGAATGTCACCGGTGCTCAGCAGGCATCGAACGCGATGCATCGCTTGCGCATTCTCGCCCGGATGGCGGCCCTTGGTTATGATGCAGAATGGCGCATCCTGAGCGGCGGCCCGGACTTCGGTCTGCCACAAAAGCGCAGGCGGGCAATTCTCGTGGGCTTCCGGCGCGGGATAATGCACCGCTTCTCCTGGCCTGAAGCCTTGGCCAAGAAAGCACCCACAGTCGGCGAAGCCCTCTATGACCTCATGGCAGCCAATGGCTGGGCCCATGTGGATGAATGGAAAGAGCGTGCCAACGGCTATGCGCCCACCATCATCGGTGGCAGCCAGAAGAAGGGCGGCATCGACCTCGCACAGCCGAAGTCACGGGAATCGTGGAGAGAACTCGGCGTTGACCCCGGCCACTACGCCAAGGCTGCACCGGATCGTGATGCGCCTCGCGATCATATGCCGAAATTGACGCTCGAAATGATGGCCCGCCTGCAAGGCTTCCGCGACGACTGGCAGCTGCAGGGCAGCAATCTGCAGAAGTTCCGGCAGATCGCCAATGCGTTCCCGCCAGCGATGGCTCAAGCCATCGGCCTCTCAATCCTCCGTGCTCTCACCGGATATAAGGTTGATCTGGAGAAGGAGCAGAAGCGCCTGTACAGGAAGAGCCTCAATCTGAAGGCCGTCCCGAACCATGTGGAAGCATATCCTTTAGATTGGGACGGCGAGGAGCTCGCAGTCGGCTGATGATGTTGCAGAAGTCCACTCATGGAGCCGCAACCATGGGGCAGAGAGCGAGATCGGGGAACGCGTACCGCATGCGATATGCTATCTCTGCTATAGATAAAGCGCGCGCAGGCGCTTGGGCCATGTTTTACTAGGCGCTTCGATTTCGCTTGCGGTGTGTTCTTCGGCTGGTGTATTTCTGCGCAAATCATCCTCACGGGGACCGCGTGGTTGCGCATCTTCTACACCATTGTTCTGATTCTTTCTCTGGTGGTGCTAGCTATGGCTGGCGCTCATACGAGTTATGCTCAGAATGATATTGGTCATCATTCCAGCACGCAGGCGATTCATCACGCCTTGGCAGAAGATGCTAAATGTTGCGCAGTAGAGGCTTCCGAAAACGCGTTGGTGGAAGATGGAGAGCATTATCCGAAGGCTGACTTAGTCTTCGAATGTTGTCTATCCATTTGTGGTTTCTACTCAGCATCTTGTCAGACTGTAAGTACTCTTCTTTCGATCTCCGACAAGGATAAGCTCGATCTTGTTGCGCAGGTCCGCGGCGGTCCGGTTGCTGAAGGTCCCTATCGACCCCCTGAAGCCTGATCTCTGACCATTTTGATGGGGCGCAGCCCTAGGCTGCGCCTTCAAACAGCTGGAAAAGATCGGGCTACCTAAATGTTAAAATTGACTACGCTGGCGGCACTGCCGTTGGTCCTTGCTGCGTGCCAGATGCCGCAGTCACAAGACTTACCTCGCATAGATCACCTAATGCTTGTTGCCCAGCCAGAGCTAGGCGGTAAGCCAGGCAGTGGCGGTTACGTCGTGACCAACTACACGCATCGGGTCCCGGTATCTCCGAGATCCTGGCGTGAGCTGAATAATGCTCAGACACGCAAAAAGGGGAGTGGGTCATGAAGAACCGTCCTCTTGCAGCGCTATTGCTGCCGGGCGTGCTCGCAGGCTGTGTTTCAGGCGCAGCCCTGGAGGCAGATGTAGCTGCATATCAGGATCCCAAAGCCGGCTTCATTCCGGTATTCGCGGGATCTGCTCAGGCAACGGGCAAGCGGACAGTCTGGGTGCAGTCTCAGGAAGAAGCACTGGAGCTACGCCGTGAAATAAAATCTCTCGTTGTGCAGAAGTTGGTCGGCGCAGATACGGCGGTGCAAGTAGCCCTCTTAAACAACAAGGGGCTGCAGGCAGCCTATGCCAATATCGGCATAGACGCTGCAGATGTATGGCAGCAAATGCTACCCCAGAATCCCACGGTTTCAGTGGGTGTACTGGGTATCGGAGCGCCAGAGATGCTCCTGTTCAGAGCTATTGAAGGTATGGTTACGACCAACCTCCAGGCGATGTATACACGCGAACGGCGGGTAGAACTGGCCAGGATGAAGTTCGAGCAGACGCAGCTGAAGGCAGTGGAAGAAACACTGCGTCTGGCAGCTGATACCAGGCGCGCGTGGATACGAGCGGTATCTGCCAATGAAGTGGTTGCTTACCTGAATCAGGGCCAGGCGGCTGCTGATGCAGCTTCGGAACTTGCCAAGAAGCTGGGCGAGTCTGGCGCGATGCCCAAGGCTGCGCAGGCTCGGGAGCACGCATTTTATGCAGAACTTACGGGCCAGTTGGCGGAAGCTCGCCTGAATGCGAAGCTGGCCAAAGAAGAGCTTGCGCGCCTTATGGGGCTTTGGGGGAGCGAACTTGATTTTTCCCTCCCAAACAAATTGCCACAATTGCCGAAGTCACTCAGATCCGGAGCGGCAATCGAAGCTGAAGCTCTACGCAACCGGGTCGATCTCAAGATAGCGCTATTGGAGCTTGAGTTGGCAGCCAAAGCCTTTGGGCTGACAAACGCGACACGATATCTGACCGATCTCGAACTCATAAGTGGCGTGGAAATCGAACAGGAAGTCGAGACAGAGTATGAGCTGAACGGCGGCCATCTCGATGAGCGCAAAGAGCGCAAGCTGGTCATGACCCCACAACTTGAGTTTGAATTCGTAATCCCGATCTTCGATTCCGGTCAAGCACGGCTTCGCAAGGCCGAATTGGCTTATTTGAAAGCAGCCAATCTGGTGGCCGAGCGGGCGGTAAACGTCCGTTCCGAGGCCCGTTCAGCCTACACCAGCTATCGCGCGCGGCATGAACTGGCGCGCCACTACAAGAGCAATGTCCTGCCGCTGCGTCAGAGCATCGAAGAAGAGAGTCTCCTCACCTACAATGGCATGATCACCAACACCTTTGAACTGCTCGCTGATACGCAGGCGAAAATCAGCACGCTCTTACTTTCAGTCAGTGCCAAGCGAGACTTCTGGTTGGCTGACGCTGATCTGAACGCGGTGATCTTCGGCCCGGGATCGGGAGCAAGTGCAGGCAGTGCGGCAGCGCCGGAGATGGCGGAGTCCGGCGGAAGTCCTCACTGAATTTTAAGGTGACTTCATGATGAATAGACGCAAACTGTTGGGCATTGGAGCGGCAGGTGCAGCCGCCGTTTCTGCAAAGGCCTGGGCTAAAACCTCCAATATGGGACTTCCGGAAGCGGCGCTGATGGAAAGCCCAACAACACAGCCCCCGCTCGCCCCGAGTGTTGGACCGGATTACAACCCGGTCGTCACACTTAATGGCTGGACGCTCCCGTTTAGGATGAACAATGGAGTGAAGGAATTTCACCTCGTTGCTGAACCCGTCGAACGCGAATTGGCGGATGGCATGGTCGCTTACCTGTGGGGCTATAATGGACAGTCTATCGGCCCCACGATCGAGGCAGTTGAGGGAGACCGTGTTCGTATTTACGTTACCAACAAGCTCCCAGAGCACACTTCGGTTCATTGGCACGGATTGATTCTGCCGTCGGGAATGGACGGGGTTGGAGGTCTCTCGCACCCCGGCATCCCGCCCGGCAAAACCTTCGTCTATGAGTTTGATCTGATCAAATCCGGCACCTTCATGTACCATCCCCATGCAGACGAGATGGTGCAGATGGCTATGGGGATGATGGGCTTCTTCATCGTCCACCCCAAAGACCCGGCATTCATGCCCGTCGACCGCGATTTCCTGATCATGCTGAACGCCTTCGACATCGATCCTGGGTCGTATGTACCCAAGATCATGACCATGACAGACTTCAATCTCTGGACATGGAACAGTCGCGTTTTTCCCGACATCGACCCACTTGTTGTCTCGAAGAACGACCGGGTGCGCGTTCGGGTCGGGAATCTAACCATGACCAACCATCCAATCCATATGCACGGCTATGACTTCGAGGTCACCTGTACAGATGGTGGGTGGGTAAGGCCGGAAGCACGGTGGCCGGAAGTCACCATCGACATTCCCGTGGGTGCCATGCGTGCCTATGAATTCGACGCATTATACGAGGGAGATTGGGCAATTCACTGTCACAAGTCTCACCACACCATGAATGCGATGGGACATGACGTTCCTACATTCATCGGTGTGGACAAATCGCTCCTTGCTCAGAAGATCCGGAAGCTTCGCCCCGAATACATGCCAATGGGCACGGCGGGCATGGCGGATATGGGCGAGATGTCTATGGAGCTACCGGATAATACCATCCCCATGATGGGAGGATGGGGGCCGCACGGCCCGCTCGAGATGGGGGGCATGTTCTCGGTGGTGAAAGTGCGCGAAGGGATCTCTGCAGGCGATTACACCGATCCTGGCTGGTATGAAAATCCTCCGGGAACGCAAGCCTACGAGTGGACTGGAGTTTTACCCGACTTCACCACTCAAGACAGTCCTGCCACGCACATTACCTCAACGCAGGAAAAGAATTCTGAGGGGCATGGTGCCCATCAGGTGGACAAGCATTGACCTGTGGTCTGCTTCAACAAGGTGAACGACATGAAAGCAGCATTCTTGATGGTGTCACTTGCCATTTTCGCGGGGCCGGCCATAGCGGCTGGCACTCATGCGGGTGGCCATGGCGAATACATGGCAGGTGAGCCCGGAGCGTTATCTGAAGTAAACAGGTCGATCGAGATCGAGATGCGGGAAACCGATGACGGGGAGATGATCTTCCAACCCGCGGCAATCAGCGTGAGGGCGGGCGAGACAATACGCTTCATCATCAAAAACGCAGGAGAGCTCGAACACGAGTTCGTCGTGGACCATCACGACAAGATGATGGAGCACAAGGAACTCATGCAGCGGTTCCCCGAAATGGAGCATGATGACCCGAACGCCATCCGCCTCTCAAGTGCCAGCAGTGGCGAAATCATCTGGAAGTTTTCCAATACCGGGAACTTCGAGTTTGGTTGTCTTCTTCCCGGCCATTACGAGGCCGGCATGAAGGGCAGCATCCTCGTTGCTGCACATTAACATCCCAACAACCTGGAAAGAGTTTGAATATGAAAGCGCGTGCTCTGATTACTCTTGCTGCTGTTCTTAGCCTTGCTGCTGTACCGGCAATCGCTAGCGAATATACGAAAGGCAAGGTCAAGAAGGTGGATATGAAAGCCAACAAGGTCACCATCATCCACGAAGAACTGAAGAATCTCGATATGCCTGCAATGACCATGGTCTTCGTCACCAAGGACGAAGCAATGCTGGAGAAATTGAAGGAAGGTCAGTCCATTGAGTTTGTGGCAGATCGTGTAAACGGAAAGCTCACTGTCCTCGAGGTGAAGTAGGCTTAAGCCGGTCCGAGCCGAGAAAAACTCTCTCGGCTCGGCGGCGCATCAAAATGCGGTGCGCGGAAAGTATCGGCCAGTTCTCAATCTTTGCCCTGCCGGATTTCAGCCCTACCTTGCTTGCAAGCCTCAAATGCAGTGCAGGGAGGAGCACATATGGAACGGCGGAAATTTTTACTGGGCGCGCTCGCTGGGTTGGCCGCTCCGGCTGTGGTTGGACGTGCTTCAGCAAGTGACGACTCCGGCAGCAGCCTGCCGATTCCTCCGCTGGTTGACGTCCATGAAAGTTCTCCCACTTTGCTTGAGGCAATAAACGGGGAGCGAGCATTTATCGGGCACCAACGAGCTAAAGTGCTTGGATGGTCTCAAAGCTATCTAGGCCCCACTCTTAGAATGCGCCGTGGGAGAGCGGCACGTATGTTGGTGGCCAACCGTCTTGATCGCGCCATCACCTCACACTGGCACGGCCTGCATGTACCTGGGTGGCAGGATGGCGGGCCGCAGAGCTTGATCGCACCGGGCTCCAGATTGGATCAGACTCTCGAGATAGAACAACCGGCGGGCACCTACTGGTACCATTCCCATCCCCATGGGGAGACTGGCGAGCAGGTCTATCTAGGATTGGCGGGAATGCTCCTTGTCGAGGACACGGACAGTTCCGATACTGAGCTGTTGCCGGTCGAGTACGGGGTCGATGATATCCCGCTTATTGTTCAGGATCGCGCTTTCACCAGACG
>NZ_JAYMER010000025.1:0-572 GCF_037029545.1 Nitratireductor sp. CH_MIT9313-5
GCGGTGCCCATGGCGATCGGGTCGAGCATGCCCGAGCCGCCTTCGGTGACGTAAAAGGTCAGCTCTTCACCGTCATAGCCTGCCTCCTCAAGCAGTTGCCGGGCCTTTT
Source organism: Nitratireductor sp. CH_MIT9313-5 (assembly GCF_037029545.1). Taxonomy (NCBI): domain Bacteria; kingdom Pseudomonadati; phylum Pseudomonadota; class Alphaproteobacteria; order Hyphomicrobiales; family Phyllobacteriaceae; genus Nitratireductor; species Nitratireductor sp. CH_MIT9313-5. Next base: position 110 of record NZ_JAYMER010000025.1, read on the forward strand.
CCGGATCATGGGGATAGGGCTGGAGGTCCTCATTATAGGCCCAGGCAAAGGCGGGCGGTGTAGGTCCGGCGGCTATTTCCGCAGTTCCCTGCAGGATGTTTTCCACCAGCGCCTTCTTGTCGATCGCATAATTGGCGGCCTGTCTGATTTCTTTCTTGGCGAAAGGACCTTCCTTCATGTTGAGGATCAGGAACCAGACATGCGGGCCCGCCTGCTCATGGACATTGAAGTTGGGATCATCCCGGAACTGCTGGAGACTGTCCGGGGGAACCTCCACCATGACATCGAGTCCGCCTGAGAGCATTTCGGCTATGCGGGTGTTGGTATCGGTGATGGGCCGGTAGATCACGGCCTCGAGGGGGGCTGCCCCATCCCAGTAATCTTCGTTACGGGTAATGACCACACGTGAGTTGGCCTGCCATTCCTCGAACTTGAAGGCGCCTGTTCCAACGGGACTGCGGCC
>NZ_JAYMER010000003.1:0-17931 GCF_037029545.1 Nitratireductor sp. CH_MIT9313-5
GTAGGCTTCTGCCTTGAACTTCGTGTGCGGGGTTACAGAACCCGGCTTGCAAAGAACCTGGCCGCGCTCAACGCCCTCACGGTCAATACCGCGGATCAGAGCACCGATATTGTCGCCGGCCTGGCCCTGGTCGAGCAGCTTGCGGAACATCTCAACGCCGGTAACCGTCGTCTTCGTGGTGTCGCGGATGCCGACGATCTCGACTTCCTCACCAACCTTGATGATGCCGCGCTCGACGCGACCCGTCACAACCGTACCACGGCCGGAGATCGAGAACACGTCTTCGATCGGCATCAGGAAGGGCTGGTCAACCGGACGCTCAGGCGTCGGGATGTAGGCGTCAACTTCCTTCATCAGCTCACGGATCGCGTCCTCGCCGATCTCCTTGTTGGAGTCTTCAAGAGCAGCAAGAGCCGAACCCTTGACGATCGGAATGTCGTCGCCGGGGAAGTCGTAGGACGACAGAAGCTCGCGAACCTCAAGCTCGACCAGCTCGAGAAGCTCGGCATCGTCAACCTGGTCAACCTTGTTCAGGAAGACAACGATGGCCGGAACACCAACCTGACGGGCAAGCAGGATGTGCTCGCGGGTCTGCGGCATCGGGCCGTCAGCAGCCGAGCAAACCAGGATCGCGCCGTCCATCTGTGCCGCACCGGTGATCATGTTCTTCACATAGTCGGCGTGGCCCGGGCAGTCGACGTGAGCGTAGTGACGCGCTTCCGTCTCATACTCAACGTGGGCCGTCGAGATCGTGATACCGCGTGCCTTCTCTTCAGGCGCACCGTCGATCTGGTCATAGGCGCGGAATTCACCAAAATACTTGGTGATCGCGGCCGTCAGAGACGTCTTGCCGTGGTCGACGTGACCGATCGTCCCGATGTTCACATGCGGCTTCGTACGCTCAAATTTACCTTTGGCCATGTGAGGTCTCCGTTTCTTCTTTGCCTTTTACAGGCCTGTGTTACTGGCGCGCGCCTGAGGCTTACGCGTATTTCTTCTGGATTTCCTGAGCCACTGCGGTCGGCACCGGCTCGTAGTGATCAAACTGCATCGTGTACTGGGCGCGGCCCTGGGACATCGAGCGCAGGTTGTCGACATATTTGAACATGTTGGCCAGCGGCACCATCGCGTTGATCACGGTGGCAATGCCGCGTGCTTCCTGGCCCTGGATCTGGCCACGACGGCCATTCAGGTCACCAATCACGCTGCCCACATATTCCTCAGGCGTCACGACCTCGACCTTCATGATCGGCTCGAGAAGCTGTGCACCAGCCTTCTGAGCGCCTTCACGGAAGGCCGCACGTGCCGCGATCTCGAAGGCGAGAACGCTGGAGTCAACATCGTGGTATGCACCATCAACGAGCGTTGCCTTCACGCCAAGCATCGGGAAGCCTGCCACCGGACCGGAAGACAGAACGCTCTCGATACCCTTCTGAACGCCAGGGATGTATTCCTTCGGAACGGAACCACCGACGATCTTGGACTCGAACTCGAACTCTTCGCTCTCGGTGTTCGGCTCGAAGATGATCTTGACGCGAGCGAACTGACCCGAACCACCAGACTGCTTCTTGTGGGTGTAGTCGATCTCGGCTGCCTTGGTGATGGTCTCACGGTAAGCAACCTGCGGCGCACCAACATTGGCCTCGACCTTGAACTCACGCTTCAGGCGATCGACGATGATGTCGAGATGAAGCTCGCCCATGCCGGCAATGATGGTCTGGCCGGATTCCTCGTCGGACTTGACGCGGAAGGACGGATCTTCTGCAGCCAGGCGGTTGAGCGCGAGGCCCATCTTTTCCTGGTCGCCCTTGGTCTTCGGCTCGATGGCGATCTGGATCACCGGATCCGGGAATTCCATGCGCTCGAGAATGACCGGCTTCAGCGGATCGCAGAGCGTGTCACCCGTAGTGGTTTCTTTCAGACCGGCAAGCGCAACGATGTCACCGGCATATGCAACTTCCAGATCCGAACGGGAGTTGGAGTGCATCTGCAGCATACGGCCAATGCGCTCACGCTTGTCCTTAACCGTGTTGGTCAGGGAAGCACCCTTGTTCAGCACACCCGAATAGATGCGGCAGAAGGTCAGCGAACCGACGAACGGGTCGTTCATGATCTTGAAGGCCAGCATGGAAAGCGGCTCTTCGTCAGACGACTTGCGCGAAATTTCGGCTTCGGTCTTCGGATCGACGCCCTTGATGGACGGAACATCGAGCGGCGAAGGCAGGAAGTCCACAACACCGTCGAGAAGCGGCTGAACGCCCTTGTTCTTGAAGGCAGAGCCACAGAACATCGGGAAGAACTTCACCTCGATGGTGCCCTTGCGGATCAGCTTGCGCAGCTCGTCATTGGAGGGCATCTCGCCTTCCAGATAACGCTCCATCGCAGCTTCATCCATCTCGACAGCCGTTTCGATGAGCTGCTCGCGATACTCTTCTGCCTTGGCCTGCATATCAGCCGGAATGTCGACAACATCCCAGGCAGCACCCAGATTGTCGGACTGCCAGACGAGGGCCTTCATCTCGATCAGGTCAATGACGCCGGCGAAGTCGTTCTCGGCGCCGATCGGCAGCTGCATCACGACAGGCGTTGCACCAAGACGCGACTTGACCATCTCGGCAGAGCGATAGAAGTCCGCACCGATCTTGTCCATCTTGTTACAGAAGATCATGCGCGGAACATGATACTTGTCGGCCTGGCGCCAAACCGTTTCGGTCTGCGGCTCAACACCGGCATTGGCATCGAGGAGAGCGATGGCACCGTCAAGCACGCGCAGCGAACGCTCGACTTCGATCGTGAAGTCAACGTGTCCGGGCGTGTCGATGATGTTGAAGCGGCGCTTCTTGCCATCACGGCCTTCCCAGAAGGTCGTGGTCGCAGCAGAGGTGATCGTGATGCCACGCTCCTGCTCCTGCTCCATCCAGTCCATGGTGGCTGCGCCATCATGAACTTCACCGATCTTGTGCGACTTACCCGTGTAGAACAGGATGCGCTCGGTCGTCGTCGTCTTACCGGCGTCGATATGCGCCATGATACCGAAGTTACGGTAATCTTCGAGCTTATATTCGCGGGCCATCGTCGTTACCTCTTCAATCCGTGCCCGTCATTACCAGCGGTAATGCGAGAATGCGCGGTTGGCCTCAGCCATCTTGTGAGTGTCTTCACGCTTCTTCACAGCGGTGCCGCGGTTGTTTGCAGCATCGAGAAGCTCACCAGACAGGCGATCAACCATGGTGGTTTCGTTGCGCTTGCGAGCAGCAGCAATCAACCAACGGATCGCGAGGGCCTGACGGCGTTCCGGGCGAACATCAACCGGTACCTGATAGGTCGCACCACCAACACGGCGGGAGCGAACCTCAACATGCGGCGCAACATTGTCGAGCGCCTGATGGAAGACTGCCACAGGTTCCTGCTTCATCTTCTCTTCGACGCTGTCGAATGCGCCATAAACAATACGCTCAGCAGCCGACTTCTTGCCGTCGAGCATGATGGCGTTCATGAACTTGGTCACAACCACATCGCCGAATTTCGGATCCGGGTTGATCTCGCGCTTTTCTGCACGGTGACGTCGGGACATATCTTTCGTCTCTCACCTTCGTAGCCTGGCGCTCAACGAGCACCAGCGCCGGAAAACCTTACTTCGGACGCTTGGCGCCATACTTGGAGCGGCGCTGCTTGCGGCTCTTCACACCCTGCGTATCGAGCACGCCACGGATGATGTGATAACGCACACCCGGAAGGTCCTTCACGCGGCCGCCGCGGATCATGACCACGGAGTGCTCCTGAAGGTTATGCCCCTCACCCGGGATATAACCAATCACCTCAAAGCCATTGGCGAGCCGGATCTTTGCGACCTTGCGCATTGCCGAGTTAGGCTTCTTTGGCGAAGTCGTATAGACGCGCGTGCACACACCCCGCTTCTGCGGGTTGGCCTGCATGGCGGGGACCTTGTTACGCTTCACCGGCGCTTGGCGCGGCTTGCGGATCAGCTGGCTTACGGTCGGCATCAAACCTTCCCTTGTTACAAATCTCGTGTCTCTCGCGAACAGGTTCGCTAACTCCAAGCGCCAGGTGACCATACGCAAATTCGGGCCGCAAACCGTGGATAACGGTCTCGCCCGAACATAAGCAGAGGAAGCAGTTGCCCGCTTCATGCGCCGGATGGTCTGTCGCTCGTTAAAAACGAACCCTGTTTGAGGCCAGCTTCGGAGCGCGTCGCTCTGAAAAAGGAAAGCCTCACATCGGCTCAGACGAGGCGGGTATTACGCTTAACATCGCCAATCGTCAACCCCGTCGCGCCTGATATCGTTATGCGAATACGATAATTCCAGCCCTCGCAGGGCGAGTTAGGTGTTTTTTAACCTCTGCAGCGCTCTGCCCTGCCCTTTTAACTTCAACTCAGCCCCTATATGGCTGAGTCAGGATCGGCAAAGAGCCGGGAATCGCCCGAGAATCGCAAAAAGGCAGAATCACATATGGAAGAACAGGACATTCACCCGGTCAGCATCATTGTTGGACGTGCCTGGCGTGAAGGCAGCAAGAAGCCGGAGGGTGTCCATATCCTCCTGATGGCTCCGGACGAAGACACGGCAGTCCGCATGGCTCTGGAAGCACTTTCGGAGGAAGGCTATGCCGAAGCCGAGCTCGACCAGATCGGCGAAATGCAGGGTCCGCCCGACGAGGAGCCGCATCAATCCGCATGGCAGGGTGCAACAGAAGGCGAGATCGCGATCGTCACCTTTGACGACGAAGAATAATAGCCGCCCTATCCGTCTAGATAATCTGAGATGAAAAAGGCCGCCGAAGCGACAGCTCCGGCGGCCTTTGATTTATTTGTGGTCTGAGAGCTGCCTATTCGGCAGCCCCCGACTGGGCATTCGACATGTCGGCAAGCATCGGATCAGCGCTTTCGGCACCCGAAGTCTTGCGGCGCTCGTCGAGGATCAGATCGTCACGCGACCGTGCGATGCGACGGACCTGGCTCATGGCACCACCGGTACCAGCCGGGATCAGACGACCCACGATCACGTTTTCCTTCAGACCCTGCAGCGTGTCGATCTTGCCGGCCACTGCCGCCTCGGTGAGAACACGTGTGGTCTCCTGGAACGAAGCAGCCGAGATGAAGGACGGCGTCTGCAGCGATGCCTTGGTGATACCGAGCAGAACCGGCTGACCTTCGGCAGGCTTCTTGCCCTCTTCCACCAGACGCTCGTTAACTTCGTCGAATTCGACGGAGTCCACGTGATCGCCGGGGATGTAGGTGGAGTCGCCCTGAGCCGTTACCTCAACCTTCTGCAGCATCTGGCGAACGATCACCTCGATGTGCTTGTCGTTAATGAGCACGCCCTGCAGTCGGTAGACTTCCTGGATCTCGTTGACGAGGTAGGAAGCAAGAGCCTCCACGCCCTTGATCGCAAGAATGTCGTGCGGTGCCGGATTGCCGTCCAGGATGTAGTCACCCTTTTCGATCTGGTCACCATCCTGCAGGTGGAACGGCTTGCCCTTGGGGATCAGATACTCGACCGGTTCCATCGTCGAGTCATGCGGCTCGATGATGATGCGGCGCTTGTTCTTGTAATCCCGACCGAAGCGGACGGTACCGTCGATCTCCGCGATGACAGCGTGGTCCTTCGGACGACGTGCCTCGAAGAGCTCTGCAACTCGCGGCAGACCACCGGTGATGTCCTTGGTGCGTGCACTTTCCGTCGGGATACGTGCAATCACGTCACCAGGAGCAACCTTCGCGCCCGGCTCGACCGAGAGAATGGTCTCGACCGAAAGCAGGAAGCGAGCGTCACCGCCACGGGCAAGCTTTGCAACCTTGCCCTTGGAGTCGAGGATGGTCATTGCCGGCTTGAGGTCGGTACCGCGTGGCGTCGAACGCCAGTCGATGACCTCACGCTTGGTGATGCCGGTGGATTCATCGGTCGTCTCCTGAACAGAAACGCCATCCACCAGATCCTCGAATGCAACCGTGCCCTCGACCTCGGTGAGCATCGGGCGGGTATAGGGATCCCACTCGGCGATACGCTGGCCGCGCTTCACCTTGTCGCCGTCGTCAACATACAGACGCGAACCATAGGTCAGTCGGTGCGAGGCGCGCTCCGCACCCTGCTCGTCCATGATCAGCACGGCCATGTTGCGGCCCATGACAACGAGGTGGCCCTCGGAGTTGCGGACAACATTGCGGTTGCGGATCTTGACCGTGCCCTCGAAGGAAGCCTCGAGGAACGACTGGTTCACGACCTGCGCCGTACCACCAACGTGGAAGGTACGCATGGTAAGCTGCGTGCCCGGCTCGCCGATGGACTGGGCAGCAATGACGCCGACAGCCTCACCGATATTGACCGGCGTACCACGTGCAAGGTCACGACCATAACAGATCGCGCAGACACCGTTGCGCACTTCACAGGTCAGAGCCGACCGGATGCGAACGGACTGAACGCCTGCCGTCTCGATGGCCTCAACGTCACGCTCGTCGATAAGCGTGCCGGCCTTGACGAGTACGTCACCCGTTGCCGGATGAAGAATGTCGTCGAGAGCGGTACGTCCCAGAACACGCTGACCGATGGAGGCAACCACCTGACCGGCATCCACGATGGGCTGCATGGTCAAGCCCTTCTCGGTACCGCAATCCGGCGTAACAACGATGCAATCCTGCGCAACGTCGACCAGGCGGCGGGTCAGGTAACCTGAGTTTGCCGTCTTCAGAGCGGTATCGGCAAGACCCTTACGGGCACCGTGGGTGGAGTTAAAGTACTCCATCACGGTCAGGCCTTCCTTGAAGTTCGAGATAATCGGCGTCTCGATGATGGAACCATCTGGACGGGCCATCAGGCCGCGCATGCCGCCGAGCTGACGCATCTGCGCCGGCGAACCACGGGCACCGGAGTGGGACATCATGTAGATGGAGTTCATCTGCTTCTGGCGGCCGTTCTCGTCGAACTCGATCGCCTTAATGCGCTTCATCATCTCATCGGCGACCTTCTCGGAGCACTTGGCCCAAGCGTCGACGACCTTGTTGTACTTTTCGCCCTGAGTGATCAGACCGTCATTGTACTGCTGCTCATATTCCTTGGCGAGCGCCTCGGTTTCAGAGACCAGCTTTTCCTTGGTGTCCGGAATGACCATGTCATCCTTGCCGAAGGAAATGCCCGCGCGGCATGCATGGCCAAAGCCAAGCTGCATGACACGGTCACAGAAAATGACCGTCTCTTTCTGACCGCAGTGACGGTAGACCGTGTCGATCATCTTGGAGATGTTCTTCTTCGTCATCTCCTGATTGCAGATGTCGAAGGGAACATTGTGGTTTTTCGGCAGAAGCTCGCCGATGATCATGCGGCCAGGCGTGGTCTCATGGATCTGAGAGACCGGATTGCCGTTCTCGTCAACCGTCTTGAAACGGCCCTTGATCTTCGTGTGAAGCGTGACGACCTTGTTTTCAAGCGCATGGTGCAGCTCGCCCATATCGGCGAATGCCATCCCCTCGCCCGGCTCGTTCTGGTTCATGATGGACAGGTAGTAGAGACCCAGAACCATGTCCTGCGACGGAACGATGATCGGTGCACCCGAAGCCGGATGCAGGATGTTGTTCGTCGACATCATGAGAACGCGTGCTTCAAGCTGTGCTTCAAGCGACAGCGGCACGTGAACAGCCATCTGGTCACCGTCAAAGTCGGCATTGAACGCCGTACAGACGAGCGGATGAAGCTGGATGGCCTTGCCTTCGATCAGCACGGGCTCGAATGCCTGGATGCCAAGACGGTGAAGCGTGGGCGCGCGGTTCAGGAGAACCGGATGCTCGCGGATCACCTCGTCGAGAATATCCCAGACTTCCGGCTTTTCCTTCTCGACCAGCTTCTTGGCCTGCTTGACGGTGGAGGAGTAACCCTTGGCGTCAAGACGGGCATAGATGAAGGGCTTGAAGAGCTCGAGCGCCATCTTCTTCGGAAGGCCGCACTGGTGCAGCTTCAGCTCCGGACCGGTCACGATGACCGAGCGGCCGGAATAGTCGACGCGCTTGCCGAGCAGGTTCTGACGGAAACGTCCCTGCTTGCCCTTGAGCATGTCGGAAAGCGACTTCAGCGGACGCTTGTTGGCACCCGTGATGACACGACCGCGACGACCATTGTCGAACAGCGCATCAACCGCTTCCTGAAGCATGCGCTTCTCGTTGCGGATGATGATGCCCGGCGCACGAAGCTCGATCAGGCGCTTCAGACGGTTGTTACGGTTGATCACGCGACGGTAAAGGTCGTTCAGGTCAGACGTCGCGAAACGACCGCCATCCAGCGGCACGAGAGGACGCAGATCCGGCGGGATCACCGGAACGATCTTCATGATCATCCACTCGGGACGGTTGCCCGACTCGAGGAAGTTTTCGACGACCTTGAGGCGCTTGAGAAGCTTCTTCTGCTTGAGCTCGGAAGTCGTGGAAGCGAGTTCGGAACGCAGATCGCCTGCGATCTTCTCCAGCTCCATCGATTCCAGAAGATGATGGATGGCCTCGGCACCGATCATTGCGGTGAAGGAATCCTCGCCATACTCGTCAACCGCGAGCATGTACTCTTCTTCGGAAAGAAGCTGGTTTTCCTTGAGCGCGGTCAGGCCCGGCTCGGTCACGATGTAGTTCTCGAAATAGAGAACGCGCTCAATGTCCTTGAGCGTCATGTCGAGCAGCGTGCCGATACGCGAAGGCAGCGACTTCAGGAACCATATATGCGCAACCGGTGCGGCCAGCTCAATATGGCCCATGCGCTCGCGACGCACGCGCGACAGCGTGACTTCCACGCCGCACTTCTCACAGATGACGCCCTTGTACTTCATGCGCTTGTACTTGCCGCACAAGCACTCATAGTCCTTCATCGGACCGAAGATACGCGAGCAGAAAAGACCGTCACGTTCCGGCTTGAACGTGCGGTAATTGATGGTTTCGGGCTTTTTGATCTCACCGAAAGACCAGGACAGGATCTTTTCCGGGCTCGCAAGCGAGATCCGGATTGAATCGAATGTCTGTGCCGGCGCCTGAGGGTTGAAAAGATTCATGACCTCTTGGTTCATGCCGATCTCCTTTGCGGGACGCATCGTCCCTTGTCAACTACGGTACTGACGGCCGCCACCGCCCTCACCGGTCCAATTCCCTTGGCCAAAGGCCAGCCCTTGCGAAGGGCGTTGGCGCCGCGAAGTTATCCGCGGCGCCCTGACTGTTTATTCGGCAGCGTCCGGCAATTCCTGTGCCTGGCTCGTGCTGAAGCCCGAGTTTTCCAACTCGACATTGAGGCCAAGCGAACGCATCTCCTTGACGAGAACGTTGAAGCTCTCGGGGATACCCGCCTCGAAGGTGTCGTCGCCGCGCACAATTGCCTCATACACCTTGGTACGTCCGGCCACGTCATCGGACTTGACCGTCAGCATTTCCTGCAAGGTATAGGCTGCACCGTAGGCTTCAAGTGCCCAGACCTCCATCTCACCGAAGCGCTGACCACCGAACTGGGCCTTACCACCAAGCGGTTGCTGGGTGACGAGCGAGTATGGGCCGATCGAGCGAGCATGGATCTTGTCGTCGACAAGGTGATGCAGCTTCAGCATGTAGATGTAGCCCATCGTGACCTTGCGGTCGAAAGGCTCACCGGTACGACCGTCATAGAGCTGGGACTGGCCGCTCGGGTGCAGACCCGCCTGCTCCAGCATCTCGTTGACGTCGGCTTCATGCGCGCCATCGAAGACCGGGGTCGCGATGGAAACGCCACGCTTCATCTGCTCGCCAAGGCGCAGGATGCTCTCGTCGTCATACTGACGGACCGGCTCATTGCGGTCATTGTCAGGGATGATGCTTTCGATCGTCTCGCGCAGCGGCTTGATGTCACCGCTTTCCTTATAGGCTTCGATCAATTCGCCGATCTTCTTGCCCATGCCCGCACAGGCCCAGCCGAGATGCGTCTCGAGGATCTGTCCGACATTCATGCGCGAAGGCACGCCAAGCGGGTTAAGCACGATGTCTGCATGCGTACCGTCTTCGAGGAACGGCATGTCCTCGACCGGCACGATGCGCGACACCACACCCTTGTTGCCGTGACGGCCAGCCATCTTGTCGCCGGGCTGCATCTTGCGCTTCACGGCTACGAAGACCTTGACCATCTTCATGACGCCCGGAGGCATCTCGTCGCCACGCTGGACCTTCTCGACCTTGTCCATGAAGCGGTGCTCAAGCTGGCTCTTGGACTCGTCGTACTGTGCACGAAGAGCTTCAAGCTCGCTCTGCTGCTTCTCGTCCTCAACAGCAAACTGCCACCACTGCGAACGCGGATATTCGTCAAGCACTTCCGAGGTGACCGTGGTCCCCTTCTTGAAGCCCTTCGGACCGGCAATGGCTGCCTTGCCTTCAAGCATTTCTGCCAGACGGGCATAGACGTTGCGGTCGAGGATCGACTGCTCGTCATCGCGGTCCTTCGCGAGACGTTCGATCTCTTCGCGCTCAATGGCCATCGCACGTTCGTCCTTCTCAACGCCGTGGCGATTGAAGACACGAACCTCGACAACGGTACCGTAGGTGCCGGGGGGCATGCGCATGGAGGTGTCACGCACATCCGAAGCCTTTTCACCGAAGATGGCGCGCAGAAGCTTCTCTTCCGGCGTCATCGGGCTTTCGCCCTTCGGCGTGATTTTGCCCACGAGGATATCGCCTGGCTGAACTTCGGCACCGATATAGGTGATGCCGGCCTCATCCAGGTTCTTCAGCGCTTCTTCCGAAACATTCGGAATGTCGCGCGTGATCTCTTCCGGGCCAAGCTTCGTATCGCGAGCCATGACCTCGAATTCCTCGATATGGATCGAGGTGAAGATGTCATCGCGAACGATGCGCTCGGACAGGAGGATGGAGTCCTCGTAGTTATAGCCGTTCCAGGGCATGAACGCGACGAGCACGTTGCGGCCCAGAGCCAGATCACCCAGGTCGGTCGAAGGACCGTCGGCAATGATGTCGCCCTTGTTCACATGATCGCCAACGCGAACCAGCGGACGCTGATTGACGCAGGTGTTCTGGTTGGAACGCTGGAACTTCATCAGGCGGTAGATGTCCACGCCCGACTGAGAGGCATCAACATCTTCGGTGGCGCGGATGACGATACGCGTCGCATCCACCTGATCGACCACACCCGTGCGGCGTGCAGCGATTGCAGCACCGGAATCGCGTGCAACGATCGGCTCCATGCCGGTACCGACAAACGGTGCCTCTGCACGAACGAGCGGCACGGCCTGACGCTGCATGTTCGAGCCCATGAGAGCGCGGTTGGCGTCATCGTTCTCGAGGAACGGAATGAGCGCTGCAGCAACCGAAACAAGCTGCTTCGGCGACACGTCCATGAGGTCAACATTCTCGCGCGGCGTCATGAGCACTTCGCCGGCATGGCGGCAGATCACGAACTCGTCGGAGAATGTGCCGTCGTCATTCAACGATGCATTGGCCTGAGCAACATAGTGCTTGGCCTCTTCCATAGCCGAAAGATAGACAACTTCCTGCGTGACCTTGCCATCCACGATCTTGCGGTACGGGCTTTCGATGAAGCCGTACTTGTTGACGCGGGCGAAGGTGGCGAGCGAGTTGATCAGACCGATATTCGGGCCTTCCGGCGTCTCAATCGGGCAGATACGACCGTAATGCGTAGGATGAACGTCGCGCACCTCGAAGCCCGCGCGCTCACGCGTCAGACCGCCCGGTCCAAGCGCGGAAAGACGACGCTTATGCGTGATTTCGCCAAGCGGGTTCGTCTGATCCATGAACTGCGAAAGCTGTGAGGACGAGAAGAACTCGCGAACGGCAGCAGCAGCAGGCTTCGCATTGATGAGATCCTGCGGCATGACCGTGTCGATCTCGATCGACGACATGCGCTCCTTGATGGCGCGCTCCATGCGCAGCAGACCCAGACGGTACTGGTTCTCCATAAGCTCGCCGACCGAGCGCACACGGCGGTTGCCGAGATTGTCGATGTCGTCGATCTCGCCCTTGCCGTCACGCAGCTCGACGAGCGTGCGCACGACTTCAACGATATCTTCCTTGCGAAGAACGCGAACCGTGTCCGGGCACTCAACACCCAGACGCATATTCATCTTCACGCGGCCGACAGCCGACAGGTCATAGCGCTCTGCGTCGAAGAACAGCGAGTTGAACATCGCCTCTGCCGTCTCAAGCGTCGGCGGCTCGCCGGGACGCATGACACGATAAATGTCGAAAAGTGCGTCCTGACGGCTTTCGTTCTTGTCGGCAACCAGCGTGTTGCGGATGTAACCGCCAATATTCACGTGGTCGATGTCGAGGAAATGGACCTCTTCCTCGCCCGTCTCGAGCAGAACCTTGAGCGTCTTCTCGTCGATCTCGTCACCGGCTTCGAGGAAGATCTCACCCGTCATCGGATTGACGATATCCTCGGCAAGGTAGTTTCCGAGCAGATCCTCTTCCGTTGCACGGATGGCCTTGAGGCCCTTCTCTTCAAGCTGACGTGCCTGACGTGCGGTGATCTTCTTACCGGCCTCTACGACGACTTCACCGGTATCGGCGTCGACCATGTCGGTCGTCGCCTTGACACCACGGAAACGGTCGGCGGAGAACGGAATGCGCCAGCCATCCTTGTCACGACGGAAAGTGAGCTGGTTATAGAAGGTCGACAGGATTTCTTCCGAATCCATGCCAAGCGCCATCAGAAGCGATGTCACCGGAATTTTGCGGCGACGGTCGATACGCGCATGAACCACGTCCTTGGCGTCGAACTCAATGTCGAGCCAGGAGCCGCGATAGGGAATGACGCGTGCAGCGAAAAGCAGCTTGCCCGAAGAGTGCGACTTGCCCTTGTCGTGATCGAAGAATACGCCCGGCGAGCGGTGCATCTGCGAGACGATCACGCGCTCGGTACCATTGATGATGAAGGTGCCGTTGTCCGTCATGAGCGGCATGTCGCCCATATAGACATCCTGCTCCTTGATGTCCTTGATGGACTTGGCACCCGTATCCTCGTCCACATCGAACACGATGAGGCGCAGCGTGACCTTCAGCGGAGCAGCATAGGTCAGGTCGCGCTGGCGGCACTCGTCCACGTCGAATTTTGGAGCCTCGAACTCGTAACTGACGAATTCGAGCATCGCCGTACCGGCAAAATCCTGGATCGGGAAGACCGACTTGAAGACAGACTGCAGACCTTCATCCGCACGGCCGCCTTCGGGCTCTTCCACCATGAGAAACTGATCATATGATGCCTTCTGAACCTCAATGAGGTTGGGCATCTCCGCAACTTCCGGAATATTACCGAAAAATTTGCGTACGCGCCTGCGACCGTTGAATGTGAGGGTCTGGGCCATCGTCGCTCCTTGCCTGCCTGGCTTGCCTGCCATCGTCCGCGCCGTCTGTGACGGCTGATCAAAACGGGTGAAAACCCGTTTCCCAAAAGCCGTTGCTCCGGCCATTGGGAAAGAGGCTTTCTTCAAAATTCAATGGGCGCGGCCCGCGGAGAAATCTCCGCAGGCCGCAACCACATTACTTGAGCTCGACCTTTGCGCCAGCGCCTTCGAGCTGGCTCTTGATCTTCTCAGCTTCGTCCTTGGCAACGCCTTCCTTGATTGCCTTCGGAGCGCCCTCAACGAGGTCCTTAGCTTCCTTCAGGCCCAGGCCGGTAATGCCACGGACTTCTTTGATGACGTTGATCTTCTGTGCACCGGCGTCGGTGAGGATCACGTCAAACTCGGTCTTCTCTTCAGCAGCTTCGCCACCAGCAGCAGCGCCACCGGCTGCAGCAACTGCAACAGGAGCAGCAGCAGAAACGCCCCACTTCTCTTCGAGCATCTTCGAAAGCTCAGCCGCCTCGAGGACGGTCAGGTTCGAAAGGTCTTCTACGATCTTTTCCAGATCAGCCATTTTTCACTTCCTTTAAAAGTTCGAACTTCGTGTATTGATTGAGGAACGGCCTCACGCCGCCTCGTCCTTCCGGGAATAGGCGCCGAACACGCGGGCAAGATTTCCTGCCGGTGCGTTGACGACCTGTGCAATCCGGGTTGCCGGCGTATTGATCATGCCGACAATCTTCGCCCTGAGCTCGTCCAGCGACGGCATGGTGGCCAGAGCCTTCACACCATCTGCATCGAGCACGGTCTGACCCATAGAACCGCCGAGAATGACAAGCTTGTCATTGGCCTTGGCGAAATCGTTGGCGACCTTCGGAGCAGCAACCGGATCATCCGAATAGGCGATCAGGGTCTGTCCTTCGAACAGAGCCTGGATACCCTCGGATGGCGTTCCCTGAAGAGCGATCTTGGCAAGACGGTTCTTCGCGACCTTGACGGTACCGCCCGCCTCACGCATCTTCGAACGGAGATCGTTCATCTGCGCGACGGTCAGTCCGGCATAGTGGGCCACGACGACCGAACCGGTGTTCTGGAACACCTCGTTCAGGCTCGTGACGAATTCGCGTTTTTCCGCTCTTTCCACAGCCTTTCTCCATTTGACGACGGGTGAGTAAAACCCAGCCGCCGGGTTGCCTTTTGCCGAACGGGTCATCCAAGGGACCACCCGAACGACGTTCGAGGATCCTGCCCCCTTTCGCCACGCCCGAAGGCGCAATGACAAAAGGCATACACGGTCCGAACCTTCATCAGCCGCTCACGCGGCGAAATCCCGTTCGCACCCGTCTCATGCAGGCCCATATGAATTAAGGCGAGCCGCCTGCAATCTCGGACAGGATTTGCCAGAGTTTCCTCTGACATTCCGGGCCGTTTCCGGCCCGGAATTCTTCATCCAGGGCACAAGGCCCCAGGAATCATCAGGACGCGCTGAGCGTCGACGGGTCGATCTTGAGGCCCGGGCCCATCGTGGTCGTCAGAGCAACACGCTTCAGATAGTTGCCCTTCGCACCCGAAGGCTTGGCTTTGATCACCGCATCTGCAAAAGCACGGATGTTCTCGGCAATGGCATTCGCATCGAAAGATGCCTTGCCAACACCGGCATGAACGATACCGGCCTTCTCCACGCGGAACTCGACTGCACCGCCCTTGGAAGCCTTCACGGCCGATGCCACATCCGGCGTCACCGTACCAACCTTCGGGTTTGGCATCATGCCGCGGGGACCAAGCACCTTACCCAGACGACCGACGAGCGGCATCATGTCAGGCGTTGCAATGCAGCGATCGAAATCGATCTCGCCCTTCTGGACGGTCTCGACCAGATCTTCCGCGCCGACGATATCGGCGCCCGCAGCTTTTGCTTCCTCGGCCTTGTCGCCGCGAGCAAAGACAGCAACGCGAACATTGCGGCCCGTGCCGTTCGGCAGATTGACCACACCACGAACCATCTGGTCGGCATGGCGAGGATCGACGCCGAGATTCATCGCAACTTCGACGGTCTCGTCGAACTTGGCAGTCGCACGCTCCTTCAGAAGCGCCACGGCTTCATCTAGGCTGTACTGCTTGTTGCGGTCGATACCTTCGCGGCTCTTGGCCACACGCTTTGCAAGTTTCGTCGCCATATCTTCAGCCCACCACTTCGAGACCCATGGAACGAGCCGATCCTTCAACCATGCGCATGGCGGCTTCAACGTCGTTCGCGTTCAAATCCTTCAGCTTGGCTTCCGCGATCTCGCGAACCTTGTCGCGCGAAATCTGACCTGCGGAAGACTTGCCTGGCTCCTTGGAGCCGGACTTCAGATTGGCGGCCTTCTTGAGGAAGTAGCTCACCGGCGGTGTCTTCATGGTGAAGGTGAAGGATTTGTCCTGGTAGTATGTAATCACTACCGGAATCGGGGAACCCTTCTCGGCTTCCTGCGTTTGCGCGTTGAACGCCTTGCAGAACTCCATGATGTTGATGCCACGCTGACCAAGCGCAGGACCGATGGGGGGCGACGGCGTAGCCGACCCTGCGGGAACCTGAAGCTTGAGCTGGCCTGCAACTTTCTTAGCCATCTCTAATCTGCCCTATCATTTGCCCGCCCCATTTCCGGGTCCGGGCGGTTGCAGTTTGGTGGTCCGGCCTTCCCTGCGACCGGCTAAAGTCGCAGCAGCCTTCCACCGTTCAACCCGGCTTGTCGGCCGGGAAATCGATCAGAGCTTTTCGACCTGATCGAATTCGAGATCGACAGGCGTGGCACGCCCGAAGATCGAAACTTCCACCTTGAGGCGGGAACGCTCCTCGTCCACTTCCTGCACATAGCCGCTAAAGGAAGCAAAAGGACCATCGGAAACACGCACCTGCTCGCCGATCTCGAAGCTGATCGAAGGTTTCGGCCGCTCAACGCCCTCCTGAACCTGGTTCAGAATGCGGTCGGCCTCGGCCTGGGTGATCGGCACAGGCTTGGAATCACCGAGGAAGCCGGTGACCTTCGGCGTGTTCTTGATCATGGAGAACACCGCATCGGTCAGATTGGCCTTCACCAGCACATAGCCGGGGAAGAACTTGCGCTCGGCGTCAACCTTACGACCACGGCGCACCTCTACAACCTTCTCGGTCGGAACGACAACCTGCTCGATCTCGTGGCTCAAGCCCTTCTGGCGAGCCTGCTCTTCGATCGATTCGGAAACCTTCTTCTCGAAATTCGAATAAGCGTGGACAATGTACCAACGCGCAGTCATCTCAAAAATTACTCCCGTTCGTTGGTGACGCTTAGCTGCCGATCTGCAGGATCAGCTCGATTGCCCACGCCATCAACTGGTCAGCGGCAAAGAAGAAAATCGCAGCCAGCGCAGCAAAGGCCAGAACCATGAGGGTCGAAATGAGAGTTTCGCGCCGTGAGGGCCAGGTAACCTTGGCCGTCTCCGACCGCACCTGCTGCAGGAAGGTAAATGGATTTGTGGTCTTCGACGCCATATGCCGCTCTTTATTCTGAAGCGTCCGGATTTTCTCCGGATCTTGTAACCGCCCGGAGACACCCCCGGAGGATGCAAAACCGGCCCTGCGAATCGCTGCCGTATTCCACACATGCGACAAAGGCGCGTAAAGCTGCTCGCCAGCTCCACGCACCGCCTGTCTGCGGCTCTACATAATTGCGATTCCCCTTACGCGCAAGAGGCTTTTCACGCATGTAACTTTTCGAACGTGGAAAATGGCAGGGGCAGAGGGGCTCGAACCCCCGACCTGCGGTTTTGGAGACCGCCGCTCTACCAACTGAGCTATACCCCTTTGCCGCACGCTTTGCGCGGCGACGGCGGTTCAATATTACGCCCTGCCCGCCTTGTCCAGAGTCGGAAAGCCATTGCAGGGCTATTTCCTGAAGAAAATTTCATGCCCCTAATGCGTGGCGCAGTAGCTGTTGGCCCCGGTTCCCGGCGCATTTTCGAACACACAGCGCGAATGCGGATAAGGCCCACATTTTTTGACGAGGTTCTTGAAACCCACACACTTGCCGTCAGGCCCGCGATAGCCCGGCCCACCCTTGCAGCCGCAGCCACGACATGCCGGGCGCTCAGGACATTTCACATCCGCCAGCGCCGGAACGGCAGCTCCCGAAGGGGCGAGCAGGAGCATCACCAAGGAAGCAAATATGCGGAACATGATGAGACCTCAACGCAACGAAAAAGGGCGAGCCTCACGGCCCGCCCCTTAATCTTTATCACATCGAGCAAGGATTACTCGGTGATGGATGCCACGATGCCGGCACCGACGGTACGGCCACCTTCACGGATAGCGAAGCGCAGCTTCTCTTCCATGGCGATCGGCACGATCAGCTCGACGTCAACGGTCACATTGTCGCCAGGCATCACCATTTCCGTGCCTTCCGGCAGGGAAACAACACCGGTCACGTCCGTCGTGCGGAAGTAGAACTGCGGACGGTAGTTGGTGAAGAACGGCGTGTGACGGCCGCCCTCTTCCTTCGTCAGGATGTAGGCTTCTGCCTTGAACTTCGTGTGCGGGGTTACAGAACCCGGCTTGCAAAGAACCTGGCCGCGCTCAACGCCCTCACGGTC
>NZ_JAYMER010000026.1:0-501 GCF_037029545.1 Nitratireductor sp. CH_MIT9313-5
GAATCCGAAGATCTCAATTTATTTTAAAGTGAGATGCCTTGCCTGCACGTGGAGATGCATTCTTCAGCTGGCAGAATCGCTTTTTCCTTATCCGGAATCGCTGGTCCGCATTCCGGAATCGGCCTCCACTGATCCTGAATCCAGACATCTCAAATTATTTCGCGTTGTGGGCACTGCATAATGGGTGGGCTGCACCTCATCACGCATCGTCGCACATTGCCGCACCTTCTCGAGCACCCGAGCAAGCGGTTCGCCTTCAAGTGTCCCGTGCTCCATCAGGGCTTCAGCAACGAGCGTGACCCCGCTGACATTCTGTCGAACCAGTGAAAGTGCTTCTGCAGCGTGCAGGTGCTCCATGTCGTCCACCGCGCGCTTTCCCTCGCAGGCAATTCCATTGCTATGGTCATGGTCCTTCAGATTTTCGTGAACACGTCATTTCTCCTCTGGCGCGGAGCTCCCGTGCCCGTAGAGGTCGGCGTTCTGATGTGCGTTGTCTTCGTT
>NZ_JAYMER010000027.1:0-6051 GCF_037029545.1 Nitratireductor sp. CH_MIT9313-5
ACCGTCCAGCAGCACTGTCACCAGCGCATGCGGCTTGGCCGTGCCGAGGAAGAACAGCATGGTCTCATCCGTGATGCCATCGGCAGGATCTAGCCCGCCATCCACCTCGATGCCGCTCACCACCGGTGCCGGTGAAGGCGTCTCGCTGCCATCGCCGCCGCCATTGGTGTCCACCACCACAGTGAAGGGATCGGAAGGCGCGGATACCGGATTGCCCGCCGCATCCTGCTGCGTGGCTGTTACCTGATAGGTACCGTCTGCAAGCGAGGTCGCGCTGTGGTCGAGATGCCAGACGCCATCCGCGCCCGCAATCTCCGAGCCGATGACGACGCCGTCCAGCATGACCGTCACCAGCGCATGCGGTTCCGCCTCGCCGAGAAAGTGCAGCGTCGTGTCATTGGTGATGCCGTCATCATCGGCATGACCATTGTCATCCAGAATGCCCGTGACCGTTGGCGGTTCGGCGGGCACCGGCGTGCCTTCGCCTGCACCATTGGTGTCGACCACCACCGCGAATGGCGCGGACATGGCAGACTTGGCATTGCCCGCCGCATCCTGCTGTTCCGCGGTCAGTTCGTAAGTGCCGTCATCAAGCACCGTGCCCGTATGGTCATAGCGCCACACGCCGTCATTATCGGCCTGCACCGAGCCCAGAAGCGCGCCGTCCAGATAGACCCAGACCGTGGCCAGCCGGTCGGCGGTACCCTCGAAGAAGAGTGTGGGATCATTGGTGATGCCGTCCTCGGGATCGATCCCGCCATCCGTGTCGATGCCGGTGATCACAGGCGCCTCGGTCGGCACCGTGCCGCCCTCATTGGTGTCGATGGTGAAGGCCAGCGGAGCGGACGCCTGGCTTTCCGTGCCGCGCGGGCTGAGTTGGGTGGCCGTAACCACATAGTCGCCGTCGGCAAGTGCGGCAGAGGTGAACTCCCAGACACCACCGGACACGATGGCCGTTCCCACAAGCTCATCCCCCAGATAGACATTCACCACCGTCCCGTCCTCTTCCTCGGACGTGCCATGGACCGTGGGCGTCGTGTCACTGGTGATATAGTCGCCGACTGTACCCGTATCCTCCACCAGATCGGTGATGACCGGTGCATCAGGCAGTTGCGCATCGACCACAACCGGCACCTTGCCGGACTCGTTGCCCGCTTCATCCCGCTGGCTCACATCAAGCTCGCGCCCGTCGGGCAAGGCCGGATCGAAGGGGATGGACCACGACCCGTCAGGCCCCACGATCGTGGAATAGTTCGGCGTTCCATCGCGCTTGTCGTCAATGATGATGGTCGCCCCCGGCTCGCCCGTGCCCGACAGTTCCCGTCCGTCGGTCGGATTGACCTGCGGCAGGTCGGGCGCTTCCCCGTCCACCACCACCGGCACCTTCTCCGATTCATTGCCGGCCGGGTCCTTCAGGCTCACATCAAGCTCGCGCCCGTCCTCAAGCGGCGGGTCGAAGGGAATGACCCATTTGCCGTCATCACCCACCACCGCCGTGTGATCGGGAATGCCATCGCCATTGTCATCTACGATCACCGTCGCACCGGGTTCGCCCGTGCCCGACAGTTCCTTGCCATTGGTCGGATTGACCTTGGGTGCATCGGGTGCCAGCGCATCCACCACTTCCCGCACCGGGTCGGATGGAGTGCCTGTCTCGGGATCCCGTCCGACAAATTCCAGTTCATCGCCATGCTCTGCCGGCGGCTCGATCGGGATCACCCAGTTCCCGTCATCATCGGCAATGGCCGAGGCATCGGGAATGCCGTCGCCGTCCCGGTCCATCTCGACAATCGTACCGGGCTTGGCCGTGCCGGTGGCTTCCCTGCCATTGGTCGGATTGACCACCGGCTTTGTGCCCGGCTGACCGCCGCCTCCATTGCCGCCGCCATTGTCGTCATCATCATCGAGCGCCAGAGCCAGACCGACCGCACCGGCGGCAAGCAAGCCGCCAATGGCAAGCGGGCCGGCAATGCCGGCAAGACCCGCACCGCCGCCAAAATCCGTATTGCTGCAGGCACCGGTACTCACCTGCGGCTGCAGGAGGCCGGGATATTCGTCGGCAAAGCTCACCGCCACATGGCAGCTTGCATCCTCATGCATGATCTGCAGTTCGCCGCGTTCCTCGTCATCCTCGAACCAGCCGCCCAGAATGATCTGCTCGCCATTGGTGAGCTCGATCACAAGATCATCGCCCACCCGCCGGTAATTGGCGATCTGGCTGGAAGACGCATCAAGCCGGATCTTCGAGATCGCCCGCGCATCAAGCGTCGGTGCAGCACCCTGGAAGATCACTTCCTGCGCAAGCGCATGATCGGATGAAATGAATTGCGCGCGAATATCCATGGAAGAACGTCCTTCAAATTGCCCCGGAAAAGCCCGGCCTGAAAAACGCCCCCACACGAAAATCAAACTGGCTCGGTGCGCGTTAAACAGCGCCCCGAACATCCTTGTTGTGAAGCAGGATCATGCCAGCTCCGCCTAGATCGTCACGCTCATCTGCTGATCGATCCAGAGCGTTGCGCCGCCGGAAGTGTAGACATCATAGGTGACGCCATTCTCGGTCTGGTCAGTGCCACTATCCGTGAAACCGGTAGCAGTGGCACTGTCGTCGATGTCGCCACGAAGTTTCACGAGCCCCGCATCCGACATGTCGAGCACGTCCTGTTCGGTGACGGTCATCCGGTTGGCTCCGCTGCCGGACAGATCAACCATCTCGATGCCCTTTACCGCGTCCTGGTTGAGCGCCGTCAGATCAAGATGCACGCCGCCGCCGGATATGACGAGCGTGTCATCACCCGCACCGCCATCGACCTTGAGGAACCCGGCGTCGGCCACCGTCAGGATGTCGTCGCCCTCATAACCAAGAAGCGTGTCATTGCCGCCCATGCCGTTAAGCTGGTCGTTCTTTTCCGAACCGGACATCCAGTCATCCGCCGCAGATCCCCTGCGAATGAAGCCGGAGCCAAATCCGTTTGCCTGCCCGTAGATGACATAAGCGGCACCGGCATCGGTTCCGCCAATGTCGTTTAATAGGGCACCGACAAGTATATCGGCCAGCCCGTCACCATTAATGTCGCCGCCAGCGCTCAGATGATAACCGAATCCTTCTTCTGAAGCTTCACTCAGCAGGCGCACACCCTCTCCCGGCTGCATCTTCGACAAGTCAACCACCCGCTTTCCATCGACAACCTCACCCCAATTGCCGTCACCGCGACCGAAGAGAATATATGCGAATTCTCCTTCCTTTCCTGGAACGGCGCTGCGCGCGCCCCCTATTAGAAGGTCGTCATGGCCATCGCCATTGAAATCACTCACCTCCAGTTCCGAAGAGTTCAAAGCCAACTCTTCCGAAATGATGCGGAAGCCCTCTCCTTCAGCCACGTCATCAAGCATCAGCCTTTGTTGACCCGTCCCCGGCACCCACCTGGTTCCACTTCGACCGAATATCACATCGATGTGCGTGCTTTGGGGAGCAGTGTTTATATAATGTTTTAGGACAATATCCCCGATCCCATCACCATTCAGGTCCCCGACTCCAGGGTGATACTGATACTGGTGCGGGTCCGTTACCAGAATGACTCCTTTTTCAGGCGCAAGATCGGCAATATTCAGAACCTGCTTGCCACCACTGACATTCCCCCAGCTGCGTTCCTCATTGCCGAAGATGATATGCGTTACTGTGGTATTCCCGGGCTCGTCGCGCCCGGTGATGAGAAAGTCATCGAGGCCATCCCCGTTGACATCGCCCATCGTTACGTCAGACCCAAAGTTTACGCCATTTGGATAACCGTTAATGATGAGCCCCTTGTCGGCGGGCAGATTCCTGAGATTCAAGATGCGGCTGTTCCCGCTCATATCCCCCCATTCACCGTCTTTCTCACCGAAGATCACATGCGCTTCACCTGGTTGTCGACCGGAGCCATTTGAACCGATGATAATATCGTCAACTCCGTCACCATCGACATCTCCGCCTCCCCACACCCTGTATCCGGTACGACTATATAACGGTAGGGTCATTATGAACCCGTCTGAGGAATCGAGATTATAGACGTCCATGATGCGCCTGCCGCCCACTTCCTCACCCCACTCCTTCCCTTCCCTTCCGAATACTACATACGCGCGCTCGACACTGCTGCCTTCTTGGTACTGCTCGCCGATGATGACATCCTGGATCCCGTCACCATTCAAATCGCCACCTGCATGTATATCCATTCCGAAATAGGACTCTATATTGCCGCGCAGCATGACGCCCTCATCAGGCGCAAGATTGGACAGATCCAGCACCTGTCGGCCGTCCTGCAGCGCCCCCCAGTCCTTCTCGGCACTGCCGAATATCAGGAAGGCCGTGCCATGCTGCCCGGCTTCAAAATCCAATGCCCCTACCAATGCATCGGCGAAGCCGTCATTATTCACATCGCCGATCAGATCAACGGTTCGACCAACCGTATCCCCGGCCTTATCCCCCACGATCACGAAGCCGCTTTCGGGGTTGAGCGTGCCCATTGACAACTCATGCGCCTGGCGCGCGATCACCTGCTCGGCAGTGGCCGTGATGCCTGCCGCGTTTCTTGCGCGCACGGTGACATTGAGAGTGTCGCCGACACCGAGATGGCTGAGATCGATGAGCTCCGATTCCCAATAGCCATTGGCATCCGAGATCATGGAGCCGATATTGACGCCCTCGACAAAGACATCGATGCGGATATTCGGATCCGTCGTGCCCGACAGGCGCGTTTCGTCCGCATGCGTGATGAAGTCTCCCACCTCGCCATAGTCGTTGGACATGGCGCGGATCGACACGCTCGGCGCATCCGTGTCCACGGTCACCTGATATGCATCGGAATAGCCCGAGATGTCATTGCCCGCCGCATCCTGCTGGCGCGCCGTGATCTGGTAGGTGCCCTGGCCCAGAGCGTTGTCCGTGTTGTCGACGAACCATTCGCCATTCTCATCGACAATGTTCGAGCCGATCTCGTCGCCATCGATGTAAAGCCACACCGTCGCTCCGGCTTCACCTGTGCCGAAGAAGAACAGGGTCTGGTCTTGAGTGATTCCATCACCGGGATCGAAGCCGGTATCATCCTCTATCCCCGTCACCACCGGCGCCGGTGTGGGATTGGCACCACCATTGTTAGTGTCGATCACCATGTCGAACAGGTTCGACGGGCCTGAAGGATCATTGCCCGCCGCGTCCTGCTGCGTGGCGCTGATCGTGTAATCGCCATCTGCAAGTGCTGCGGTCGGCTCCGTGCTCCAGCGCCCCTCGAAGACCGTGGCCGTCAGCGTTGCGACCACCGCATTGGCGCTATCGCGGATCGTCACCGTGACCACGGCGCCATCGGGCTCGTCCGAGGAGCCGAGGACCTGGATCGTGTCATCATTGGTGATGCCGTCATCATTCTCGCGGCCATTGTCATCGGCAATGGCGACAATCACCGGCGGCGGGGTGACAATGGTGCCGCCTTCATTGGTGTCGATGGTCACACTTGTGGCTTCGGACGCCCCGGATGGCGGATTGCCGGCTGCGTCCTGCTGGGTTGCCGTTGCGGTGTAGTTGCCGTCGGGCAGCGCCGGGCTTTCGCCCGTCGTCCAGGTGCCGTTGGCAACCGTTGCCGTCAGGGTCGCAACTGTTGCACCACCCTCATCCAGAAGCGTCACCGTCACCACCGTGCCGTCTGTTTCCGTCGAGGTGCCGGTGAAGGCGATTGTGTTGTCATTGGTGATGCCGTCGCCCACCACGCCGCTGTCTTCCTCAAAGCCCGTGATCACCGGCGGCTCGGTCGGCACCGTGCCCCCTTCATTGGTGTCGACAATGACGCGATAGGGGTCCGAGACGGGTGAAGGCGGATTGCCCGCCGCATCCTGCTGGGTGGCCGTCACCTGATAGGTGCCGTCGGCAAGCGTCGTGCCGGTGTGGTCATAGCGCCAGGCGCCTGCCTCGTCGGCAGTCGCGGTTCCGAGTTCCACACCGTCCAGCAGCACTGTCACCAGCGCATGCGGCTTGGCCGTGCCGAGGAAGAACAGCATGGTCTCATCCGTGATGCCATCGGC
>NZ_JAYMER010000028.1:0-4713 GCF_037029545.1 Nitratireductor sp. CH_MIT9313-5
CATCACCTTGTTCAAGGCATCCTCAACGCTGCCAGGTTCAGGTGCCGGATCCTCATAGATCTCTTTCACCACATTTCCATCGGCCAGGTCTTCGATGAGATAGGCCATCTCGGCGATCTCCTTGCGCTGGGCATCGATGATCTCGTCGGCCAGTTTGCGTACGCGTGCATCCTCGATCTGCGCGCGTTCTGAGGTCATGATGGCGATGGAGTGATGCGGGATCATGGCGCGCATATAGCTTTCACCGCTGACGGTGACCTGGCTGCGTACCAGCCACAGGGCACCTGCGAAAACGACTGCCGCACCCACGAAGATGGCTATGTTGAGAGCGGTGTTCTTGTACATGCCGAGCATGAAGGCCAGCATGATAATGGCCATGGTCGCTCCCATGAGGATGGCCATGTAAGTGCGTGTCTCGCTGAAATAGACATGCTCGAAGGCGTAGGTGTTGAGATACATCAGGATGAACATCACCACTGTGGAGGTGAGGATCATCAAGCCGAAACGGATATAGGACATCGCTAAAACTCCCGTGCCACTTGATCCAAGAGGAGAGAGGCGTGTTCCATCATGCGCGGCACCCTCCCTCAGCAGGTGGTGGAGAGAGAACGGGAGGATGTTCAAATCGTTCCTGTCACATTGTCATAATGCGTGATCAGCGTAGTTCACGGATGTTTAGGGGCCGAGAGCGGTCTGGCTGCTTTGTGGAAGCCGTTAAAGGTAAGCAGCCGTTCTAGCAAGGCGCCAACAGGCAATGTTTGCCTTGTCCGCTCACGACCCCATTTCGGTCATTAGACAGTTCTCAAGTCGCTCTCGGGAGCTGCCATTCCGCTGAAGCTATCTGTTGTATTTGACCGCCAATTCATGTTGACGAAAAGCACCGGGCGCCGGTAATAGACGTGTATGGGGACTGCGAGCTCCCCACGAGGCGCCAGCTGAAGATCGCGTTCCAAAAACCAACCCCGGCAACGGAGGAACGCTCATGCCTGCGCTAAATGCCATTTCACTCGACAAACTCACCCGCATCGTCGGAACACCCCGCGCACCGCTCTTGCTCGACGTGCGATCCGAGGAGGATTTCTCTGCTAATCCCCGATTGCTTCCGGGGTCCACCCGGATTGACGACCAGGCGCTTGCCGACCTCGCGCCGCAGCTGGGCGATCAGCCTTATATAGCTGTTTGTCAGGCGGGTCACCGGCGCAGCCAGGGGACGGCCGCCTGGCTGCGCGCCGAAGGCTGCCCATCGGAATATCTCGAAGGCGGGTTCGAAGCCTGGCGGTCTGCCGGACTGCCGCTGATCGATCCAACGAAGCTCCCGGAGCGCGATGCGCAGGGCCGCACCGTCTGGGTCACGCGGTCGCGCCCCAAGATCGACCGCATTGCGTGCCCCTGGTTGATCCGGCGCTTTCTCGACCCTCGCGCCATCATCCTGTTCGTCGCGCCCGCCGAAGTTGTGGGCGTTGCCGAACGCTACAACGCCGCGCCATTCGACATCGAAGGTGTGTTCTGGAGCCACCGGGGCGAGCTTTGCACGTTCGATGTGATGCTGGCCGAGTTCGGCCTGGCTATTCCCGCGCTCGACCGGCTGGCAGCCATCGTGCGCGGTGCGGATACGGCGCGGCTTGATCTGGCGCCCGAGGCGGCCGGGTTGCTTGCCGCGTCGCTTGGCCTGTCACGTATGTATTCCGACGATCTCGAGCAGCTCGAGGCCGGCATGCTGCTTTACGACGCCTTCTATCGCTGGGCGCGCGACGCGACCGACGAGACCCACAATTGGCCCTCCAACAAGCCCAAGGCAGACTGATGCACGACCGCGCTTACCCCACCCTGGCCGAGGCCACCCGTATCTGGGCCCGCATTGGACTGTTAAGCTTTGGCGGCCCCGCGGGCCAGATCGCGCTCATGCATCGCATTCTCGTCGAAGAGCAGCGCTGGCTCGGCGAGAAGCGGTTTCTCCATGCGCTCAACTACTGCATGCTGCTGCCAGGCCCCGAAGCCATGCAGCTTGCCGTCTATATCGGCTGGCTGATGCACCGCACGCTCGGCGGCATCATTGCCGGTGCCTTGTTCGTGCTGCCCGGCGTCGTCGCGATCATGGCGCTGAGCTGGGTCTATGCGCTTTACGGCAATGTCGGATCAATCGAGGCACTGTTCTTTGGCCTCAAGGCTGCGGTGCTGGCCATCGTGGTGCAGGCGGTCATCCGCATCGGATCGCGTGCGCTGAATAACAACGCGATGGTCGCGATCGCCGCCGCTTCGTTCATCGCGATCTTCGGGTTCGCCGTTCCGTTTCCGCTTATCATCTTGATCGCCGGCCTGATCGGGTTCCTCGGAGCCAGGGCAAGTCTGCCGGCGTTTCGGGACGGGGGAGGCCACGGCAAGGTTGGTAAGGTGCAGGTCGATGATGCCGATACGCTGCTGGGAGAAGAAACTCCCGGCCACGCCGAGGTCAGCCGCAGCTACGCCTTCCGCGTCTCGGCGATATTCCTCCTCCTGTGGTTGGCGCCAGTTGCCTTGCTGTTCGTGGTTTTCGGTCCCGCCAACGTCTTTTCCCAGATCGCGGGCTTCTTCAGCGTCATGGCGGTCGTGACCTTCGGCGGCGCCTATGCGGTCCTGGCCTATGTAGCGCAGGAGGCGGTGCAGAACTACGGCTGGCTCGCTCCAGGGGAGATGCTGGACGGTCTCGGCATGGCGGAAACCACGCCCGGCCCGCTGATCATGGTGACGCAGTTCGTGGGCTTCATGGGCGCATTCCGCGATGCGGGCGGGCTCTCGCCGCTGGTGGCAGGCTCCCTGGGCGGCCTTCTGACCACATGGGTAACCTTCACGCCCTGCTTCCTGTGGATATTCCTAGGCGCCCCCTTCATCGAGCGTCTGCGTGATAACAAGGTTTTGTCAGCGGCGCTGACGGCGATCACGGCTGCCGTAGTGGGCGTGATCCTGAACCTCGCGGTCTGGTTCGGACTGCACGTGATCTTCGAGGAGGTCGGGACAATCACGGCTTTTGGGCTCGATCTTGATGTGCCCGTCTGGTCGTCGATAAACCTCGCGGCTGCGGCGCTGGTGCTTGCCGCGCTTGTTGCGGTGTTTCGCTTCAAGCTTGGCCCGGTCACCGTGCTGGGAGGGTGCGCGACGGCCGGCCTCGCGTTGCATTTAGCGGGGCTTGCGTGAACGATGTCCTTTCTTTTGAAACGTGCATAGCCTGGTCGCACTCGAACCGGAGAAGTAAGGATGTCCCAATCCGATCCCGTCATTGACGCCGAACACTTGGCGAAGCTCTCGCAACATGTGTTGCTCGACGCGCGCGGCGCATACACGGATCGGAACGACCTCGTTTACGGTGCGGTCGTCGTGCCGGTCGAGGAATGGATCGATGCTGCAAGACGCGACGCGACTTCGTTCGAAAACGTGGAGTACTGGGGACAGGAAATCGCCAAGCTGAGCCTCTCGAGCCAAACGACCGCTGTCGTCTTTGACGACGGACATATGACCGAGTCTGCCCCGGTCTGGTTCATTCTTCAGTTTTTCGGCGCAAAGGCTCTGGTGCTGAACGGCGGGGCAGCGAGCCTGGCGACGAAGCGGGCGTCGATACCGGTGCCGACGCCTGCGAGCCCGATGCCATTTCAAGCTTCTTACAATGCCGGTCCGGTCGGCCTCGTCGATCGCCACACGCTGAAAGACGATCTGCACACGGCGGCAATCTTCGACGCACGGACCCAGGCTGAGTTCAGGGGCGATGATCTCAAGAGCAATGCCCGGGGCGGTCATCTGCCGGGTGCGAAACTGCTTCCGCATTCGGACTTGCTTAAGTCCGGCAATCTGCGCGCTCCGAGTGATTTGAGAGAGATGCTATCAGCAATCGGCTTCCAGACTGGAGATTATCTCGTCACCCATTGCGACGGGGCGGCCGCGCCGCTCTTGCAGCCATCGCCGCGGTTCGTGCAGGCTATGAGCACGTCAACGTCTACTATTTGAGCTTTTTCGACTGGGCCAAGGATGAGAATTGCCCTGTGAAGTAGGCCAGTTGCCTCATGCACGGATCTTGCTCCCCTCGTACGCGAGTGATTCAGTCCCGGATGAGCCGATAAGCTAACAGTCGGACCCTCAAGCCGCCGGTTGGCGTCCGCCGCCCCATTTGGCCGTTCGCCAATGGCCACTTTTGCACGAGGCCATCTGAAAGCCGACTGTCGCCTTCCACCCCAACGGTGACTTCCTAGCAACGACACCATCGCCATCGCACTCGGCGATCGGTTACTGGCGTTCTAGGGGCCGTAAGGAGACAGTTGTCTTGCGTGCTCCGGTTGGACTTTGCCGACATTCGTCGACCCTGGATGCGCTGGCGATTCCGGCCCATTGCTGCCGTTCGGGATCGTATCATGCTGCGTGGCAGCATTCCCTGAAGCCGCCGTTCAGGCGGTGCTGCAGCAAAGCACCTGAAAATACACTCACTGTCGCTGTCAGGCTTGAAGCTCTTCGCCCTAGTCAAGCTACGTGCGCTCCGAAACGCGGTATCGAGTCTGGCCGCATCTGTGTCGATGGGCGGCGGATAACGATCACCGGTCAATGAAATGCTTGGGTTTAATTCTGACCTTGGTAAGGACCGCTTTCGGGCGAACTCGTAACACCGCCCAGTAATGCGAGATGTCTCACAGTCATCGGAACCTCCGTTCCTCGTAACTGCTTGATGTTACTAGCGTGCTTCTAGTGGTAGCG
>NZ_JAYMER010000028.1:4723-37825 GCF_037029545.1 Nitratireductor sp. CH_MIT9313-5
TTCTGTTCTCCGACCGTGGATTCAGTGCTATTTCAAAGCGATAACTTGATACTCTCGCGGACGAGACTTGTAGGTTTGTACGGCCGCTGCGGTCCGGGATCAAGTGTCTGCTTATCTTCAGCGTCTTCTCTCGTGCAAGGCTGAAACTGTTGAACCTGCTCAATACGGCTGGCGGGGCTTTGCCATCGCATACTAATGCCTAGGCAGGGTGAGGGGGCATAAGGACAGCTTTCAGCAAACTTCCGCGTTTGCAAAGCAGAAGACTATAGCTGATAGATGGAAGTTGAACTAAGCGGCGGTCCTGCGTTCCGGAGCCAAGTGCATGTCTCAGTCATTGTCGGAAGTTGGTTCAATCGATTTCGCAGCTATCGTAGAGCATTGCGAAGACGCGATCATAAGCCTCACGCTCGATGGGACCGTCACAAGCTGGAACCGAGGCGCAGCCAAGCTCTTCGGCTATGATGCCAGGATGATGATAGGTGAATCCATCACACGTATCATCCCAGCTGAACGCCATGCTGAAGAAGATGACATTCTATCTCGCATCAGCAATGGCGAGATCGTTAGACATTTTGAAACACGACGCGTGACGAGAGATGGTCGGGAGCTGGACATTTCCCTGACTGTTTCGCCAATCAAGAACCAAAGCGGGGCCATCATCGGAGCCTCCAAGATTGCGAGAGACGTTACGCATCGCAAACGTGTGGAAGTGAACCGCGCCGGGTTTACCGGAGGCTGATTGATCTTAGTTACGCGGCCATGTCTGATCTTTCCAGAGCTGCGTAGTAGTTTGCTTCGGCCTCTACTGGGGGAATGTTTCCGATGGGTTCCAGCAGGCGGCGGTTGTTGAACCAGTCGGCCCATTCGAGTGTGGCGTATTCCACGGCATCGAAATTGCGCCATGGCCCACGCCGATGGATGACCTCGGCTTTGAACAGTCCGTTGATCGTCTCGGCCAGGGCATTGTCGTAGCTGTCGCCGACGCTGCCGACGGACGGTTCAATCCCCGCTTCGGCCAGACGCTCGGTGTAGCGAATGGACAGATATTGCGACCCGCGATCCGAATGATGAACCAGGCCCGACCCAGGTTGCCGCTGATGAACGGCCTGTTCGAGGGCGTCGAGAACAAACCCGGCATGGGCCGTTCGACTGACCCGCCATCCCACTATGCGACGCGCAAAGGCATCAATGACGAAGGCCACGTGAACGAAGCCCTGCCAGGTGGCGACATAGGTGAAATCGCTGACCCACAACATGCTCGGCGCCGGGGCCTTGAACTGACGGTTCACCTTGTCCAGCGGGCATGGCCGGGACTTGTCCGGGATCGTCGTCCTGTGTTTCTTGCCACGGATGATGCCTTCCAGGCCCAAGTCTTTCATCAGCCGCGCTACGGTGCATCTGGCCACGTCGAAGCCCTCCCGGCGCAGTTGGTGCCAAACCTTGCGAACGCCGTAGACCTTGTAGTTCTGTTCCCAGACGCGCTCGATTTCGGGCCTCAAGGTCATCTCCCGCTTCGCCCGATCCGACAGCAGATCTGCGTTCGCCTTCTTGGCCATGTGATCGTAGAACGTGGAAGGGGCAATCGGCAGTTGCTTGCAGATCGGCTCGACCCCGATGGTGTCACGGTGCTCTTCGATAAAGGCGATCATGTCCTGGAGCGGCGGTCGAGCTCCGCCTGCGCAAAATACGCCGAAGCCTTCCGCAGGATCTCGTTGGCCTGCTTCAGTTCGCGGTTCCCGCGTTCCAAGGACTTCAACTTCTCGGCCATCTCGGTCGTGATACCGGCCCGGTCTCCGCGATCAACCTCGGCCTTCTTGACCCACTCGTTCAGCGTCTGGGGTGCACAACCAATCTTCGATGAAATCGACAGGATCGCCGCCCACCGGCTCTCATGCTGCCCTGCGTTGTCCAGAACCAGGCGAACGGCACGCTCGCGCACTTCCGGGGAATACTTGTTCGTCGTCTTGCTCATGATGCTCCATCCTACTCAAGAGTTGGAGCCTCCGGCAAACCCGGCGCGGTTCACTATCGTCGCATGTTCTGACTCTGGAGGCTATGTCGTGGACGAGGACGGCATTGATCTCGATCTCGTCAAGGAAATCAAGGAATCGAGGCGCGAGCGCATCTCTGAGTATGTCCGGCTAAAGGGCGCAGGCGCGCATTATATTGAGAAGGGCTCGATCTGGGATGTGCCTTGCGATGTTGCCATGCCTTCCGCCACGCAGAACGAGCTCACCGGCAGGGACGCGCGGATGCTGGTGAAGAATGGGGTGATAGCAGTCGGCGAGGGGGCGAACATGCCCTGCACGCCTGAAGCGGTCGGAATTTTCCGCGAGGCGGGCATATTATTTGGACCTGCAAAGGCGGCAAACGCTGGGGGCGTTGCGACTTCTGCTCTCGAGATGCAGCAAAATGCCTCGCGCGACAGCTGGACCTTCGAGCAGACGGAGATGCGGCTGGCGAACATAATGCACAACATCCATGACAGGTGCTTCGACACCGCCGAAGAATACGGTGCTCCCGGCGACTACGTGCTGGGTGCCAATATTGGGGGCTTCGTCCGCGTGGCAGAAGCGATGAGGGCGTTCGGTGTGATCTAAGGCGAAAGGAGCTCCTGCCACCGAGACTAGGCAGGAACCTGAACTTACAATGATCTATGTGTTTCCCCCTCGCCAGTTTTACAGACAGCGAACACGCGAGCATCATTCTATGCATCACATGTACTGCACCAGAACGTCTCGTTCTGGTGCAGTGGCGAAAGCAGATGGAGCAGGCACTTAGAAACGTCGACGTCGTGGGCGAAAGTTACTTTCACGATGTCGCGGAGTTGATGGCGGCCGATGGTCTCTGTCCGAGGAAGAACAACTCTGAGGTGACCAAGTGCTCTTAGGTGAGAGAAGGATGCACCTCAACCTGCAGGCAAGGCATCGCGCTTGAAACAAGTTGAGATATTCAGAGAGTGGATCACGGCCGACCGATTCAAATCTTTGGGAAGCGAGTCCGAGAGGGTGGGAGGCGTTAATCTGACATACGGCGTGGGCTGGCAGTGCGGCAAGGGGCTGTCACTGTTCGTGCAACAGTCGCCGCCTCGTCAGAGCTGCGCCTTCATTTTGTTTGAGTTATGGGTCTGCATTTAGTCTCGTGATATGAAACAGATTGCCTAATTGGATGGAACACTCGCAGTGGCTGGCTGTTCTGCCTGTGTCAGCTCCAACGTAGAATGTAGGGACTACCTGTGATTACGATTAGAGAGTGCCGGGAGCAAGACTTGCAGATCCGCGCACGATGCCTCATGCCGCAGTGCGGTTACGACTATGAATTGGATGCTGGCGTTCTGGAGCATCGGCTCGGCCACGACTTTTCGCTCTCCGGTGAAAACCTTCCCCTTGGCAGCCTGCGCTGTTCTAAGTGCGGCTCGGCGAATTTTGATGTGGTTGTCGCGGAACACCGCTTCACTTGATAAGTTGCTTATGTTGTAGCCACGGCTGCCGCTCAGTTTCACCGATTCGACCATGCTTGGGCGCTGACGAGTGTTTGGCAATTTCAGGTGTCAAACAGTTATGCAGGCCTGGCGTGCGTCGGTGGGCTTCTATTTCGCTCTCACCAGATACCAACTGCGAGATGCAGCCAGGCTGCCAGCACTCCGATCAGTACGACTGCGGCCAGGATCATGCGCGGGATGCCATTGCTGCTGGTAACGGCTATCACTGCCTCAATACCAATCCAGGCGGACGCCAACAGGAGCGCAGCGGCTGCGAAGTCTTCTGCCGTCCACATGACAGAGTTGCTGATAAGGTTCGCGATCGCGGGGATCAGAAGCAGCACAGCAATGACGGCGGCTGCAGCAAGCCGCATATGCTTCGACGTGTAGCCGATGCGTGGCATTGGCCTATCCTCCCGCCTGAGAGCGTTGCGGGAGGATGTGGCAAATCTATGAAAGTCTGTCAGTGACGCTGTCGCGCATGGA
Source organism: Nitratireductor sp. CH_MIT9313-5 (assembly GCF_037029545.1). Taxonomy (NCBI): domain Bacteria; kingdom Pseudomonadati; phylum Pseudomonadota; class Alphaproteobacteria; order Hyphomicrobiales; family Phyllobacteriaceae; genus Nitratireductor; species Nitratireductor sp. CH_MIT9313-5. The sequence continues at coordinate 8,691 of NZ_JAYMER010000028.1, forward strand.
TCTGCCGACGCTGCGGCTTTGTTTCGACATTGATTGCATTTGAACAATCTCTCTCACCGCCTCGCAATGCATTGCCCGCTATGGCTGCAAGCAACGAACTATGGGGGCGGGAATGGAAGAGCTGAAATCTCGGCAGGTTGACGACACGCATGAGCACGTGCTGCTCGATGATGTGCCATCGATCGACGGCATGGATAATGTGCCGGAAGAACATGTGCATGCTGCGGATGCCGATCAGGCTGCAAGAGATTATGGCGACGATGCTCATGAGATGGAAACCCTCTTCGGCAAGGAGTTGCGCAAGGTCAAAGACAGCGTCACAAGGTGGCGCGTGCAGCAGGCGAAGGCTGCGTTCCGCATCGGTGATCTGTGGGAGGAGCTTTCGCAGCAAATGAAGGTCGGTGAGCTCACCGCATTCCTTGCGAACGAGTGCCAGGTGCCGCGCCGAGACGTGCAGCGATATGTGCGGCTTGCCAAACTCTTTCCCGGCGACTGTGACGAACGCATCTCCTTCCGCGGCGAGGAGCTGACCCCGCGCGAGTTCCTGATCCAAAATGGTGTCGCAGCCTCTGTTCTGCTCGATCTGGCTGGGCAGGATGAGACGGTGCGCGATGAAGCAATCCGCATGATCAAGTCCGGCCGCGCGCTGCAGGCAAGGGAACTGCGGGGCCTGAAGCGCGACATCGCGCTAGCCAAGGCTGCGGTGGAGGGCACACTCGATGACCGCCGCCGCCGTGCATTCCGCAATGCCGCTGCGCGCAAGGCACGTGCTGCAGCAGATGCTTGGCTCGATTCCCTTCACGCACTGACGGAAGAAGTCTGCACCATCACGCAGCTTGAAGAGGAGAACCCGCTTGTCCGTCAAAAGGGTCGGGTCGAAGCAATCGCGCCGCGTGCCGCGGAGCTTATGAAGGATCTGCCCGACCTTGTTGATCCCGACTTCATCACCGCGTCACGGGAAGGGATCAATCGAGGCTGGTCCGGAACCCATAGCGCTCTGCAGGCAATCGCCGAGAAGAACGTCTATCATGAGCATCGCTATGGCGACGGGGAGCCATGGCAGGTCGATTATGAGTTCAACGGCTTCCTGCAATGGCAATTGGCCTGGGCCTTTGGCTATGATGACGACAGCGGAACCTCTACGGCTGTAGAGCGCATGAGGGAGGCCGGAGACACCCCGCTTGATGTTCCCGTTGGTGTTTACGGCCACAAAGCGCCTACTGTTCTGGAAATCTGTGCTGGTGCTGGCGGACAGGCCATTGGTCTTGAAGCTGCCGGGTTCAAACATGTGGGCCTTGTGGAAGTGGACAAGGATGCAGCCGCCACGTTGCGTCACAACGGCAAGCACTGGCCCGTCATCGAGGCGGATCTGCGTGATGTCGACCTGAGCCAATTCGAAGGTGTTGATCTTCTTGCAGGTGGCGTTCCCTGTCAGCCCTTCTCACAGGCAGGCAAGCGCAAGGGAGCAGCTGACGAACGCGATTTGTTCCCGAAGGCCATGAAGCTCATCCGTGAACTGAAGCCCAAGGCGGTGATGCTGGAGAATGTCACCGGTGCTCTGCAGGCATCGAACGCGATGCACCGCTTGCGCATTCTCGCCCGGATGACAGCCCTTGGTTACGATGCGGAATGGCGCATCCTGAGCGGCCCGGACTTCGGTCTGCCACAAAAACGCAGGCGGGCAATTCTCGTGGGCTTCCAACGCGGGGTCGTGCACCGCTTCTCCTGGCCAGAGCCTTTGGCCAAGAACGCACCCACAGTTGGTGAAGCACTCTATGACCTCATGGCAGCCAAGGGCTGGGCTCATGTGGATGAATGGAAAGAGCGCGCCAACGGTTATGCCCCCACCATCATTGGCGGCAGCCAGAAGAAGGGCGGCATCGACCTCGCACAGCCGAAATCACGGGAAAGCTGGAGAGAACTCGGCGTTGACCCCGGCCACTACGCCAAGGCTGCACCGGATCGTGATGCGCCTCGCGATCACATGCCGAAATTGACGCTGGAAATGTTGGCGCGCCTGCAAGGCTTCCGCGACGACTGGCAACTGCAGGGCAGCAATCTGCAGAAGTTCCGGCAGATTGCCAATGCCTTCCCGCCAGCCATGGCCCAAGCCATTGGTCTGTCGATCCTCCGTGCACTCACCGGATACAAGGTTGATCTGGAGAAGGAGCAGGAGCATCTGCGCAGGAAGAGCCTCAATCTGAAGCTGGTTCCGAACCATGTGGAAGCATATCCTGCAGATCATCCGTGTTATGAACCGGAGCAGGTGGAGTAGGATCCCAAAGAGTCGAGAACGCTGTTCAAGCGGGTGATCAGCAGCCTTAGCTGCTGATCACCCGCTGCGGCACGAATTCTACAGTGATCGCGGCGCGGCGCGCGTGCGTCGTTAGCTTCGGAAAACTAAACCACTGCACGTCTGGGTTGGGGCCGTCAGCCGACTGACGGGTTCTGGGAGTCGGACGAAGAAAGCGGGCGTTCATCGGTGTGGCGGCTCGGGACGTCGACGGTCCCGAGCCGCCGTTGGAACCCCGTGTCGTGAAAGTCGGCTTCATTCATCCGCTTCACTCCTGACGGCGCCGTTGAACCTCTCTCAGGCACTTAGCCCGTCACGGCCAGTCGGTCGGGCCTCTTCCTCTTTGGACTGACGCAGCTCCGCGGTCGCGGTTGATGATGCGCGATTGAGTTGAAGCGCGTACATCCTGTGGTAGCTTCTACTCATAGCTGAAGGAGATATTCGATGCCGAAGAACATTGTCGTTTGCTGTGACGGAACGGGCAACGAAATCGGCGTCATTATGTCGAATGTTCTCAAGCTTTATCGTATTTTAGAGAAGAATGAAAATCAGGTCGTGTATTATGACCCCGGAGTCGGGACCTTGGGCCAAAGAAAGACTTGGGGAAGATTTAGCCAGAACGTAAGAGGTATCCTGGGCTTGGCCACCGGCTATGGGCTGGACGACGATGTCCTCGGCGCTTATCGGTTCCTAGCCGACAACTACGATGATGGCGACCAAATCTTTCTCTTCGGGTTCAGTCGAGGGGCCTACAGCGTCCGCGTCCTTGCCGGCTTCATGCATCTCTTCGGACTGCTGCGCCCGGACCAATTGAATTACGTCGGTTACGCATTTGCTGCCTACAAGCGCGCCGCGATGGATGGGGAGGATCTGTCTGTCGCCTGGCATTTCCGTAGAATCGTAGGCGGGCGAACGATACCGATCAAATTTCTTGGCGTATGGGATACGGTTGCATCGGTCATCGTGCCACGCCCAGACCGCTTCTATTTCCCTAGCCTGGAAACGCTGCCCTACACGCTGCAGAACCCCAGCGTTGAAGTTTTTCGTCAAGCGATCGCTATCGATGAGTTTCGCCGGATGTTCCGTTTGCGGCCTTGGAAAGATGAACAGGAGTTCAAACCCAACCGCTTCTCGACGTCAGAGCCTCGAAAACAAGACAGCCGGCAGGTTTGGTTCTCGGGTTGCCATTCCGACATCGGAGGTGGCTATCCCGAAGCTGAGAGCGGCTTGTCAAAGTTTCCACTCCATTGGATGATCCGACAAGCACAGGCACACGGGTTGAATGCGAACACGTCGATGTTCAATCATCTTGTGGAAGGTAAGGCGAGACGTGGAAGCCAACATGAATACGTAGAACCTAGCGCGGGTGCGGAGTTGCATAAATCTTCAACCGGTGCCTGGCGGATTCTCGAGTGGCTGCCCAAGAAAGTAAAATGGCGAGAGTGGCCAGCACGCAAAGCCAAGTTCGGATTGTATCTGCCGCACTACGAGCCGCGCATGATTCCAGAAAATGCTCTTATCCACGATTCGGTGTTTCAGCGGAAAAATACCTTTCCATCCTACCAGCCGCAGAATCTACCAAAATCATTTGAGATAGAGGCGTGAGCGCGCGGAGAAACTGATCAGACCCCTACTGGTCACCCACCGAAGACCGGCAAGCTGAGAGATCCCAATGGCAATATCCAGCGATCAATGCACACCGTACCTGTCTGTTGCGCTTTACCGTGCAACAAATGATCAGGCGATTGGCCCGAGCGATTTAATCACTGCGATCCGCGATCTTGCCAAGGAAAATGCTGAAAAGAAGGACAAGGAAAAACCTAGATTTCCGACTGTTCTGGACTCCTGGATCGAAGTTGAGGGCACGACGATCGCCCTGGCGCACTATGTCGAAAAGAGAGTTCCGAGTTGGTTCGTTGGTGAAGGTATTGCAGACACACTAAATCAGCTGATCATCGTCGCCAGACGCGGAAGTCTGTACGCCTTAGTGTTCTCCGACAATGGCCTTCGAAGCTCGGTTTCAAAGAAGGTCCTACGAGCCGCCGACGGACCCTTTGCGAGCATCACGCGGCTCAACTCGAGCCAGATCAACAAGGCATTTGTCGAGAGCGAGGTTCGGACGCTTTGGCTCAGCGGGACACACCGTCGAACCGCAATCAAGCCTGACTCCAAGATTCTCTCGGGACTCGAATTGGAGACCTCCCTCGATCCGCTTGGGGACCAGACCTACTACTTCAGTTCGGTCCGCAGTACGATGTCGCTATCAGACGACTTGACGGGTGCGGTCGTCGGTGCAAGCCCGTCGGATGGCCGTATCTGGATTGGCCCCACCCGGTCCTGGAACGAGTTCACCAGATCCATCGGCATCATTCTCGACCGAGCGGCGACCTGCATGAACGATGCTGCGCGGCCGGACAAACCTCTCCCAATTCTCGCCTCGACGATCTCTACTCTAGACGGAATTGAGCAGCCCTACGACCTCGCGCTCATTGTACCCGAACAGGTGAACGATGGCGACGGCGAGGCAGATGAGGGCGAACTTCGATGGCTCCAGCAGTTTGGCGATACAGCTCGGTTTGAGGTCACAGCCGTCGCCGGAAGCGCAAACTTTGAGGCTGACGTATACTGGGCAACAGACAGGCTTGGGCGACTGGCCTACGACTTCGAGCAATCCACAGGCGCAGATTTCCGACTCAAAATTCGGCAGGTGGACGGTTTCAACAACAATGACCGGGATCCTGAAATTCTTACGATCTGCCGGGACCCAGGAAACCTCACGGTTTATTACGACACGGGCCATACTTTCTCGCGCGGTCATTTCTACGAAACCCGCTTCAGAGACGCCAGGTTCTCCGACTGGAAATGGGTTTCGATGGCGCAGGATGATACCGCCTTCTGGCAAGAGAAGCCATTGGACGGCAAACGGTTTGCGGTTGAGAACACCGGCAATGCCGACGACAAATCCCTTTTTGGCATGGTTGCAAGACACTGGCCAAATCTGGCGGAACGAGGTCCGCAGACCGGCTGGCTCGTGTGCGACGACGGAGCCATGGAGTCGGCCGATTTCATTCACATTAACGATGTAAGCGATCCGCCTGAACTCACGCTGATCCACGTGAAGGGAAGCGGGTCAGACAATAGCAATCGCGGACTTTCCGTTTCCGACTATGAGGTTGTCGTCGGGCAGGCGGTCAAGAACCTCCGCCACATCGACCGCGGGCTGCTGCGAGAAAAGCTGGCGGCGAACGCTAACGGCGCTCTGCAGAATGCGGTCTGGCATGAAGGCCAAAGACAAGAGAACCGAGACGCGTTGCTCGCCATGCTTGATGAGCTGGGCTCAAACATGAAAACGACTGTGGTTGTGTTCCAACCGCGGGCGCGCCGCTCCGTTCTTAACAGCATTCGAGGAAGGATGGATGATGGTGTTCTGAACCGATCAGATGTCCGTCGCATGCAGCAACTGGATGCTCTTCTTCTCGGAGCGCGGGCTGATTGTTTTTCGCTAGGAGCGGAGTTCTGTGTGATTGCGGATGATAGCTAGCCAGGATTGTCGGCCATCCACAATTGCACCCCCGCAGGCCCCTCGGGAGCTCATGTACCATTTGTCGCTTTGATTAAAAGGAGGCCCTTTGCCATGGCGTTTACGCTGCCAAATACCCGTCCCCTCGACGATCTGCTCGAAGATCTCGTCGAGGAACTGCAGGTACCGCCAAGCCGCTACGAGCAGGCCGAGAGAAGCTACAAGTCGCTTGGTGAGTGGTTGCACAGGCCGGAGTCAACCGTCCGGGAGAGCGATCCGGACGTTTATGTGCAGGGCTCATTTCGCTTGGGGACGGCAATCAAGCCCGCGTCGGACGAGGAAGACTATGACATCGATATGGTCTGCCGTCTCGGCTACGAGAAGTCTTCCCTGAGCCAGGCGGAGCTCAAACGGCGGGTTGGCGTCGAAATCAGGGCCTATGCAAAGCGCCACGGCATGAGCAAGCCGGATGACGGTCGGCGGTGCTGGACACTGGTCTACGCCGACGGTGCCCAGTTTCACATGGACGTTCTGCCGGCCGTGCCGGATTCCGAGAAGAGGCGATACCTCAGGGAAGCAGGTCCGGTCCTTGCCCGTCTCGGGGCCACCGCCCTCGCCATCACGGATAATGAACACCCTGATTTCCAACGGATCGCCGGAGACTGGCCGCGCAGCAATCCGAAAGGCTACGCTCTGTGGTTCAGGGATCGCATGGGCCAAGCCTTCCGAACCCGTGCCCTGAACGAGGCCCACAAGATGCGGGCCAGCGTCGAGGACGTGCCAACCTACCGCGTGCGCACGCCTCTGCAAGGGACCATCCAGATCCTCAAGCGTCATCGTGATATGATGTTCAGCGACCGAACTGACGAGAAACCGATCTCGATCCTGATTACGACGCTTTCCGCCCACGCCTACAATCAAGAAGATGATCTCTCAGGTGCACTCTTTTCCATCCTCCGCAACATGGACAGGTACATCACGCAGCGCGAAGGTGTTGACTGGGTCGAGAACCCGGCCGACCCTGCGGAGAACTTCGCGGACAAATGGGGAGAATATCCGGAGCGGCGGGATGCATTTCACGAATGGCTTGCGCAGGCCCGCGCCGATTTCGCGTCCGCTCACCGGGCCGCCACGGCCGATGTCGCGGGAACCATCCTAAGCGAGCACATGGGCACGGCACTGGTCAATCGGGCCCTCGGGCGGCGCAATCCGGTCCAGAAATCGGGATACGTAGCGCCGCTTGTGCGCGCCGCCAACCTTATCCTAGCGCCGGCCTATATGCGCAAACCGCGCTGGCCCCATAAGCCGGAAGGCAGAGTCTCCATCGACACCGCGACATTCACGCAGAAGGGGTTTCGTCCCCAGCCTTTCATCAGTGGCGGCGCTGCGTTGCCGAAGCACAGCTCACTGAGCTTCAAGGCCGAAACGACCCTGACGGGCCGGTTCAAGGTCTATTGGCAGGTGGTGAACACCGGGCATGAAGCGGAGGTGGCAGATTGTCTACGCGGCGGATTCAACCTGGATTCAGCGGTGCGGGGCGGGCTGACCCATACCGAGAGCACACTCTATCGCGGTCAGCACAGTATAGAATGTTTCATCGTCAAGAACGGTAAGCTGGCGGCGCGCAGCGGCCAGTTCATCGTCAACATCGCCTGATGCGGAATTCTGGCAAGATGAAGCGAAGGAGGCCTTGTCATTGGCAAGACCCTCCTGGGAGAATTCGACTGTCCGCCAAGTATGAAGATGGCAACCATCCCGACCCGATCTAATATGGGACCGTTCGCCATTCCGAGGGCGGCCTGAGTTTGGAGGATGACCCTTGTCCAGTTCCTATATCCCGAAGGCGACACAGATTTCTCTTTGGACACTCGCGGCCGGACGGTGTGAATTCGCCGGTTGCAACCGCTTGCTGATCGGCGACCTTATCGCCGGAAAGGAAGACGGCAAGTTCGGCTTCATCGCCCATATCGTGGCCGACAGCAAAAACGGCCCGCGTGGCGACAAGGTCAGGTCCCCTTTGCTGAAACAAGACATTAGCAACCTGATGTTGATGTGCCCGATCCATCACAAGCTCATCGATGTGGATCATGTGGGCGACTACCCGGAAGCCACGCTCATCGCGATGAAGCAGGAACATGAGAGCCGGATCGAGATCGTGACCGACATGGATGCCGACCGCGCGGCACACGTGCTGCGGTTCGCCGCCAATATCGGACAGCTCGAATCTCTTGTCTCCACCAAGGCGATATTCGCAGCCATGCCGCCCGACCGGCATCCGGCGGAGCGACGCACGATCGACATCGAGCTCAACGCAGAGGTGCGAGACGGGGAGCCGGCCTTTTGGGCCATGCAAAGCGAGCACCTACGCAGGCAGTTCGCGCGTAAGGTCAAGGAACGGGTCGAACAGAGGGAAATCCAGCAGCTGAGCGTCTTCGCGCTTGCGCCGCAACCGCTTCTGATTGAACTCGGCACGCTGCTCGGAGACATCATGCCGGTGTCGGTTCATCAGAAATATCGGGAACCGGCGACCTGGAAATGGCAGTCACAGCAACCTGCCATCACTTTCCGGACCCAAGACCATTCCGGTGCGAAGGAGCTGCCCGTCGCCCTGAAGCTGGGTGTGAGCGCCACGATTGATGACGACCGGATCTTTTCTATCCTGGGAGAGAATGCCGCCATCTGGTCGATTACCGCGGAGAACCCTCATAACGACATCATGAGGCGGCAAGACGATCTATCGATCTACAAACGACATCTTCGCGGCATGTTTGATCGGATCAAGGCGCACCATGGCGAAAACGCAGTCATTAACGTCTTCCCCGCCGTTCCGGTGTCCCTGGCCGTGGAAACGGGACGCGCCTGGATGCCTAAGGCCGATCTGCCTATGCGCATCTTCGACCAGAGCCGAGAGGCCAAGGCGTTCGTAGCGGCAATCACCATCGGGGGGTAGCCGGGCAGGAGCAGGTCCCAACTGACGGCGGGTCTCCAAGGCCTTCACTCTGCGCCAGTCGAGACAGGCAAAAAGCGCCTCGAACTGCGCCCGGTCCAGCATCTCCCCAACGGCCCGCGCCTTCACAGCCTCAGGCCGCCGACGATGTTCGCTCTCAAGGATCTCCACGCCAAGCGATCTGAGAAACGCAGTCTGAGCATCCATTGCGAAACGCATTCCCCATCATCAGATGGGTATCAACTCCCCGGGAAAGGCCGGGCCGACAAAGTCCCCCTCTGAGACCGCTAACCAAACTTCGATCGCAGTCTTCTACATATAGAAGCTGTAGCTAACCTGCGGTCGTTCTTTCGGATCGACGTATTTCATGATGTCGCCAATCTTGCTGGCACATTCGAGCGTGATCGGCAGACGTCCATCAAATTGCGTGTTGTTCCAGTTCATCTTCGTGAGCCCAAGAATTTCTTCGCAGAGGCTCTCCAATGACGAATCCTGATCGTAGGCCGTCACCCTAACAGGGCTAGGCACGTACATCCCCGGATAGGTCTTGTAGAAGTCCACCGTGCCGCGCGTGTAAAGGATGCCGTCGGACTCGGACATCGTCAGAAGCGTACCACGCTTCGGCGGGTAGTTCTTGTCCCCGAAGAGGCGGATGTCGGTGCCGGTTATCGCCACGAAGTCGCGTGAGCGGACCCCCTTTTCCTTCAGTGCACGGCGGAACCCGGCCTGCTCACTATCGCGGAAATGGCTAGATTTGTGGATTACGACGCGAGCCGGCATGTGCTGGAGTGCTCGATCATACTCTTCCAATGCATCGCGCAGCAGCTCGTGAGCTTGCTCCTCCGACAGGTAGGGACGGCGGTTCGTTTTGTCGATCGAGACCGGGGTACCCCGTAAAATGATACCGTGGCCGAACTCATCGAAGACCTGCGCAAGGCTTGATGAGACTGTCTCGCCATCCCGGCTCTTGTAGAAACCGATTCCGATGTAGCATGACGTCGGCTTGGCGTTGTCCTCGACAAGTCGCCAAGGAATCGTGCGGTTGCCTTTGTAGTAGATCGCTGTTGCAAAGTTCCAAGCCTTGGTAGCCGGGTCCTGCTGATCGCCGGACTGCTTGGTAATGAGTATGGTCTTCTCACGTACTAGCTGGAGCGGTGTGCCCAAGTGCATGCACCGCGCCTTCAGGATGCGCCTGAAATTGTGCTCCAGTTCGTCGTTGGACGCCTCGCCCTCGGCCCTCGTCGTGACTGAGTCGAACAGTTCGTTCGGCAGGACGCAGACGATGACGTCGACCGCCCTGTTCTCCGCGAGAAATCGTACCTGCTCGTAAAAGAGATTGACTGCCCGCTCGATCCGTGCCGCCCGCGTATCGAGGTGCAGTGCACTGGTGATCTCCGACTTCTGCAACGGTCTGGTGTACTGCGGCGAGTTGATGATACGGGTTAGAAAGCCATGATCCAAGCTAATGCCGCCAAACCCGCGAAAGAGGTTCGGCAGCTTCGATCCGGCCTTGCGCTCCACGCCGGCCCTGCATTTCGCAAGCCATTCATCCAGAAGGTCGATGCCCTCACCACGTCCTACGACGCCGATCCTCAGTTCAGTGCGGCGCAACTCGTCGCGCTTATCGTAGACCCCCATCTGCTCAATACCGGTACGCGGACAGATGTGAGTGCCAGTGCCGAACTCTAGCAACGGTTCTGCAAGCGTAGTGAGCTTCATGCCGCCACCTCATCTGGACCATCGCCATTCTCTTCGACGACACCCTCCACCTCGTTCAGCAAAGCCTCAGCCTCAGCGCCTTGGTTCGTCTCGAACTCGATAAGCGACCGGTAGCGGATGTCCGAGGTACCCACTCCGTCCTCAGTCAAGCTGGCGAGGAAGTAGGCGACGAAGCGAACCTGATCCCGCACGGTTGAATTGTGTTCTTGACGCTTCTGCTTCGAAAGTAGGTCCTCATGCCAGTTTGATCGCCTGTAGCCGTTGAAAGAGTAGTACCAACTCGGAACGATCTCCGCATACCACGCATCCTCGAACCTGATGAACGACAGACCGAAGGACAGGTGTTGATGATGCGCTACCTTGGTGGGGTCCTTCTTCTGTTGGATGACCTTGTAGACGCGCCGCTCCGACCTTTTCTTGCCGATCCACGCCTCCTTGCGCTCCTTCTGTCCTTCCAGGCTGGGGCCGAAGAAAAAGAACCTATCTTTTGAGTGCAGTCGCACCTGTTTGCCCTTCAGGCGCTCTTGGGTCTGCGCGACGAGGAGCTGCTTGAGGATGTTTACGTTCTCGATCTCCGGCGAGTCGGAAAGGTCTGCCACATCCAGGCGTTCGATCGATCCCGCGTCGATAATCGCCGCGACCCCTGTTTGTTCCATGTCCTCGAAAGCGAAGATTCTGCCATCGTAGTAGACCCAAGCATCTGTCTCGACGTCTTCCAGTAGCAGGGCCATTTTGATGGTGGAACGCCGGTTCGTTGAGCGGCCACCATAGTTCAACTCGGCCTTCGCCCGCGTGATGACCGCTTTATCGTCAATGGTGAGTTCAGCGACGTAGACAGATGCGGGAAGCTCAATAGCCTGTAGGTTCGACGTGATCGTGGTCGGCGTCTCAATGGTCTCAGCGCTAAAGCTGATGAAGGCTTCGGTCTCGCCCAGGATGTGCTCGAACTCCCTTAGGATTCGCTCCTGAGCGGTGACGCGTAGGGCAGACACCTCCCGAAGGAGATCGCCAAGGTCGATGATGTGCTTTTTGCAGTTGAAGGAGAGCTGGTCTGTCAGCAGTCCGTCGATCGCCGCTTGTTTGTAGGAGGACTGCTTCGGTGTCAGCATCAAAACGAAGAGTTCGTCGAAACTGTTGTAATAGGCCCGGTCCATGAATTGCTGGACGGTCGACTTCACCTTGTCGAGCGTCGTGGTCGAGGTGATTTGGAACGCCACCCGATCGTGGTCGTCACCGAGGTCGATTCCGGGGTAGTTTTTTCGCTTGCGATTCAGGTTGACGAGGTTCGGAAGATTGTAGGTCGCCTTCAGGATTGGGATGAACGCATCTTCGAGGGCCGAGTTGATATCCGTGCGCCCCTGAGCGGTCGCCAGTTCGACCTGGCGCTCCAAGCGGGTGATTACCTCACGGAGACTGTTTTCGACCGTCAGCTGCCTCATTGCCCCTCTTTCTAAAAGCTTATGTTAGTTCAGAATAGGAGCATCAGTAGAACATTTCAAGCAATTGCGCCCTTAGGTAGAGTCGGGTGTGACGATGTACTGGAACCCCGAGGCGCTGTACACCTGCGTCCTACAAGTTGGAAGCAACGCACGAACCGTTTCGCAAGACAGACTTTCTGGAATGGACATTCATTCCCGACACAACGTAAGTCCGCTTCGTCCCGCCTGGCGGGTTTTAGCCGGTGCCGCGTTTAACGGCAGCTTCCGGGTTGCTGGAACCGGACCGAGGACGACCAAAATGGGGCGCGTTGTTGCCTCTGCGGAGCGCTTGTTGCAATGACTGCTCCTAGGCTGAGGTAAAGTTTGCCCGAGCGTCCGAAATGGGAAGCCGCTTGCCGACAGCGCGCTGCCCGCCAATCTGACCGCCGATTGGCTTGCGCAGGAAGAGAACGCCGGCAAGCCGTTCCCGTCCTACGCCCGGCTGCTGCCGCTCCGCGGCAAGACAGAGGCCGACAGCCGTTACTCCTGGACCATCGACTTTGCCGCGCGCCGCGCGAAAGCCCGCGAAGAAATGCAGCCCATCTTGGCGCAGGCAGCTGAAACCAAGGCCGCGGTGATCGACCTCAAGGAGAAGCTCAAGCGCCTGAAGAAGCTGAAAACTTCAGATGCCGAGGTGGCTGCGCTGATCGGAGAAATCAGCGAAAAGGAAAAGGCGGCGCGAGAACTGGAGGCTCAGGCAGCTGCCATTGACGCTGCTGTCTTCGACCTAAAGGCGGTCAATCCAAGCGCCGTTGCAAAGTTTGACGACCGGTCGCCAACTGAGATCATCCAGAGCATCCACGACCAGGGCCGCATCGTGGTGGAAGCGCTCGCTCGGCTCGCGGCCTTGGTCGGTGAGGACGAAACCAACGTGCCGAGTGCGAGAGACGCGCTGCGGTGACACCAACCAAATCGGAGGGGTGTGTTCGATACGTGTTCCATTCTCTTCCCGCTTGGATTGCAGAACCTATGCGGACCAAGCCGGAGATTTCCCGCGTTTTATCAAGAGCTTGTGCAGATTAACCGGAGCGGCGGCGGTTAACAGGTCCGGAGAATATCGGCCCGGAGAGACCACGTCGGGGCCTCCCTGCAGCAGGGCCGGTTAACAGCCCCTCCCGCATAACCCTCGAAAACAACGAGAAAATCCGGCCGCAGCCGGATCGGGAGTACGCATTCGCGAGGGCAAGTGGCGGAGGGGATGGGCCTGACATCCAACCTTCTCCACCTTAAGTCGTTGTTTTCGTTATGCCCGACTTGGCATCGCCACCGCACGGTGGCTGGCGTCAGCCAGCATCCTCCTTTCCTCCATGTCCATACAGGCTTGCGTTCTGGTGGGCCCGCTCTTGTCGCTCGAATTCCAGCGTCGAATGAGCAATGCCGAACTGGCTCTCAAGAATTCGCTTGATCTCGTCCTTGATGTCCTCGAGGCGCTCCCAAGATCCTGTCTCGATGACAACATGCGTATCGAGTGCCGCCGCGTGTTCCTGCATCTGCCAGAAATGAGCGTGATGGATATCCGCCACGCCGCCGATGCCGCGCACCGCGTCGACGACAGCGCCGTTGTCGATGTCGGGCGGACTGCCGAGCATCAGTGTGCGAATGGGGCCGCCGATCTCCGTGAAGGCGAGGTAGAGGATGTACAGCGCGATACCAATGGTAATCGCAGGGTCAACCCATCGCATGTCGTAGAGGATGATGAGCGCACCCCCGATGATGACCGCTACGGAGGCCAGCGCATCCGACAGGTTGTGCAGGAAAAGGGCGCGGATGTTCACGCTGCCCTTCTGCATCGAATAGGTGAGCAGCGCCGTCAGCGTGTCCACCACCAGCGCGACACCGCCGAGGATGACCACGGTCCAGCCAGCGACCTGGGGCGGGTCGATCATCCGCATGCCGCCTTCGTAAATTAGATAGAAGCCGACGAGGATCAGCGTGGTGTAGTTGATCAGGGCCGCGACGATCTCGATCCGACCGTAACCGAAGGTCATGCGCTCGTCCGCCGGCCGCCGTGCGATCTTGCGCGCGGCGAAGGCGATGACCAGCGAGGCCATGTCGGAGAAGTTGTGCAGCGCGTCCGCGATCAGGGCGAGGCTGCCGGACAGGATGCCACCGACGATCTGGGCGACGGTCAGAAGCGCGTTGGCCCAGATCGCAATGGATACCCGTCGGTCACCGGACTTGGGGTCGATATGGCCGTGGTCGTGAGGCATCGTATTCTCTTTCAGATCTTGGCGTCATCTTGATGGACCGCCTTGTGGTGCTCGCCATGCGCGTCGCGCAGGATTCCGATGCCGCCCCAGGCGGCGACGCCGGCGACCGCGATACCGACCACGAGATCGGGCCAATTGCTGCCCAGCCACCAGACGAGACCGCCCGCGACGAGAATTCCGCCGTTCGAAATGAAGTCGTTGAGACTGAAGGTGTTGGCCGCCCTGACGTTCACGTCCGGCTCCTCGAGCCGACCAAGAAGCCAGATGCAGATGCCGTTCACGACCGCTGCAATGAGGGCCATGGAAATCATGAGCGGGCCGAGCGGTTCGGAGCCGGTGTAGTAGCGGCGAACAGCATCGATCAGGATGCCAGCCGCGAAGATCAGCAGCAGCCCTCCCGACACGTTGGCGGCCCCACGTTTCCATCTGTCCGAACGAGACAGGGCGAAAAGGCTGATGGCGTACACGAAGCTGTCGGAGGTGTTGTCCAGACCGTTGGCGATCAGCGCACTGGAGTCGCCTAATGCGCCTGTCGCAAAAAAGCCGATGGCGATGGCCGCATTCAGCAGCAGAACCGTCCAGAGCGTACCGCGCTGACGTTCATCCGGATCCTTTGGCAGTTCTTTGGTCATCAGGTTCGCCTCCGTTCGTGCTGGCCGTCGGATCAAGGCGGCCTCATCTGCCCTGCATGCGCAAGCCACTCGATCCTCGCCGGACAAGAGGCAGCCTGCTGGCCCAAGGAATCGACCGAGACACAGATTTGTTCCCCGAGTCGCCAGAGGTTCAAGCGCTGTGCGCGGCTTCTTGTTCAGGCGCCGCGCGGGCCGAGCAGGATGAGGGCCGCGCCCACAAGGCAGACGGCGCCACCCGTCAGATCCCAGCGGTCGGGTCGCTCGCCTTCGGCCAGCCACATCCAGGCGACCGACGCCACGATGTAGACGCCTCCGTAGGCTGCGTAGGCGCGCCCGGCAAAAGCCGAGTCGATCTGCGCCAGGAGCCAGCCAAAGGCGATCAGGCTCGCAACGCCTGGAACGAGCCAAACCGCTGAGGCCCCGAGGCGCCACCACGCCCAGAGGGCGAAGCAACCCGCGATCTCGGCCAAAGCCGCGGCAGCATAGATCGTCAAGGTCGGCAGCGCTGTCATTCGGGCGTCTAAGACATCCCTTGGTGGTCCTGCATGCAGTGGGAATGGTCGCTCAGGGACTCGATCACGCGGCAGTCGGCGACGGTACCCTGTGCGCATTGCGTGATCATCCGCTCCAGCTCAGCTTTCAGCGCCGTCAGCCGCGCGATGCGCGCCTTCACCGCAGCGAGCTGCTTCTTCGCGATGATGTCGGCGGCCGCGCAGGAGTGGTTGGGGGTGTCGGTGAGGCTCAGAAGGTCGCGGATGGCCTCCAGCGGAAACCCGAGCTCGCGGGCGTGGCGGATGAAGGCCAGCCGATTCAGCACCGACTGCCCATAGACTCTCTGGTTGCCGGCGCTGCGCTCCGGCTCCGGGAGGAGCCCGATCTGCTCGTAGTAGCGGATCGTCGGGACCTTCACCCCTGCCTGTGCCCCGAGCTTTCCAATCGTGAACATGTCCTCGCCCGTTATCTCTATCTCCTAGAGGTTTAAGGAAACGGGGAGGAATTGGCAAAGCGTTTCAAAGGTAGCCCGGCAGACGGCACCCCCGAACGCGACCCGCGCGCAGCTTGGACGTCCAGAGAGCCGCCCGGCTACTGCTGGTTCGACGGAAAGCCTGCCCGCATGTAGGCGATGATCGACCAGATCTGATCCTCGGTCAGGGTGTCCTTGAACGCGGGCATGTCCGTTCCGAAGCGCTGCCCGCCTTCGGAAACAGTCCAGAGCAGATATTCGTCGCCCGCCATCGGCATCTGCACGAGGTAATTCAGCAGCGCCGGCGACGGCGTAAGGCTGCGACCCTCTTCACCATCGCCAAACCCGGTGGGTCCATGACACCTGGCGCAGTTCTCGGCGTAGAGCGTTGCCCCGGAACTCAGGGTCTGATCCGTCGACCGCAGCGGATTGCGCGCACCGCGATAGGCGGCGGGCACACCCTCGTTCATGTAGGTCCAGTGCCGCTGCATTCGCGCCTGCTGGCCCGGCCCCATCATCCCCCAGCCCCACATGTCCCGACCCATACCGTCGGGCATCATATGGCCTGGGCCCATCCAACCCGGCCCCCACCAGTCGCGGCCTCCGGGCGAGCCCTGTTGGGCAACGACCGGCAGGACAGCGGCCAAAGATGAGAATCCGAGTGCAACAAACGCCGCGATGACCATGCGCATCAGAACAACCCCCCTGCCAGCCGAATCAATTATACACTCGATGCGCATTTCCGCATTGATCTACGTCAAACCTGCACTTCGAAAAGGAATGCAGGCCTTGGCAAGGGGCTGGCCATGTGTCGGCAATCTACGGCTGAGGCTGTAGTCACGCACACATCGTACGGCCATGCCCTCGTGCTCCGCTTGTAACGCGCTCAGCCTGGCAAGGCGGCCTGAGGCCCCGGCCAGTTGCGCCGTTGTGATGGCTCGGTAGCAGACCGATCTGCTCGCAATGCCGGATCGCGGTCTCCTTCGCACGAGCGGCTTCAGCGATTTTTCCGATGGGCAGCATCAGATTCCCTCTTGTAGCTATAGCTACTAGAGCCATTACGTTCCCGATCGAACAACTACAGTCTTGCCCGCCGGGCGGGGTGGAAAGGCGTGAGGATGACGGCGAACAACAATGCAATCCACGAGTGGACGGTCTCAGGAATGGACTGTGCCTCGTGCGCCGGCAAGGTCCGGGGTGCGGTCGAACGCCTGCCCGGCGTGAGCGACGTCGACGTGGCGCTGATGACCGAGCGGCTCCGGCTGACGCTGGACGAGGCGCAGACCCCGCGCGACCAGGTTGAGGCTACCGTCAAGCGGCTCGGCTACGGGATCGCGACGAAAGGGTCGAGCCCCGACCGGAAACGCTTCGTGCTGCCGGCAGGCGACCGGCCGTTGTCGCCAGACGGCGCGCAGGATGCCGCAGGACTCGAGCCCGACACTGGATCGACAGAGCCCGAGAGCCAGCCCGCGCCCGGTTCGCGTTGGTATCGGACCGCGAAGGGCAGACTGGTCATCGGCACCGGGTTCCTCCTCGCGGCGGCATGGGCCGTGAAACTGCTCGCCTCCCAGGATGTGGCAACGTGGGCATTCATCCTCGCGACGCTCATTGGTGTCGCCCCTATCGCACGCCGCGCTGTCGCGTCCGCCAGAGTGGGGATGCCGTTCACGATCGAGATGCTGATGACAATCGCCGCCAGCGGCGCGCTCGTCATCGACGCCGCCGAGGAAGCGGCGCTCGTCGTCTTCCTCTTCGCCGTCGGGGAGGTTCTCGAAGGTGTTGCGGCGAACAAGGCCCGCGACGGGATCCGGGCGCTCGCTCGTCTGGTGCCGAAGACCGCGATCCTGGAGATCGGCGGCCGGACTCGAGTGATACCGGCCGACCAGCTGCAGGTGGACCAGATCGTTCTGGTGCGCCCGGGCGACCGGGTCCCGGCAGATGGCGAAGTCATCGAGGGCACCTCGGGCGTCGATGAGAGCGCCGTCACGGGCGAGAGTGTGCCGAAGCTGAAGGAACCCGGTGCCTCCGTCTTTGCCGGCTCCATCAATTCCAAGGCGGCGCTGCGTGTGCGGGTCACCAAGTCGGCCGAGGACAACACCATTGCCCGTATCATCCGGCTGGTCGAGGAAGCGGAAAGCGCCCGGGCCCCGACCGAGCGCTTCATCGACCGTTTCAGCCGCATCTACATGCCGGCCGTCGTCGGAGTTGCGGTGCTGGTGGCCATCGTCCCGCCCCTCGCGTTCGGGCAAGGCTGGGATACGTGGATCTACCGGGCGCTCGCGCTTCTCCTGATCGGATGCCCCTGCGCGCTGGTGATCTCGGTACCGGCTTCCATCGCCTCTGCGCTTTCTTCAGGCGCGCGTCGCGGGCTGCTGATGAAAGGAGGCGCCGTGATCGAGGCCGCGGCGGCCACCACGCATGTCGCATTCGACAAGACCGGAACCCTGACCAACGGACGGCCGCGCGTCACGGACGTGGTGCCGATCTCGGGATCGGAGACAGAGGTGCTGGCGCTGGCTGCCGCCGTCGAAGCGGGGTCGAGCCATCCTCTGGCGGAGGCGATCCTGTCCCGCGCGGAAGCTGCGGGAGCGCCGTTCCTGGCCGCGACCGCCGCCAAAGCGCTTCCGGGCAAAGGGGCCGAAGCAGTCGTTGAGGGTGAAACCGCCTGGGTGGGCTCTCCACGGTTCGCCGGGGAGCGCGGTGTGTTGGACGACCACGCGCTCGGGGCGGTGGTCGGCATGGAAGATGAAGGCAAGACAGTCGTCGCGGTCTTCCGCCGGAGCCAGTTGGTCGGACTCGTAGCGCTCCGGGACGAACCCCGAGAGGATGCCGCCCGCGCGGTGCAGCAACTCAAGGCGCTTGGCATCGCGTCTGTGATGCTGACCGGCGACAACCGGCGCACGGCAGCAGCCATTTCCGCTGGGCTGGGCATTGACCATCGCGCCGAATTGATGCCCGAAGGCAAGGTCGCGGCGATCCGTGAGATGACCGCCAGGGACCGCGTGATGATGGTGGGCGACGGTATCAACGATGCCCCTGCGCTCGCCACCGCCCACATCGGAGTTGCCATGGGCTCCGGAACGGACGTCGCGCTTGAAACCGCCGACGCCGCGATCCTGCGCAATCGCGTGACCGATGTGGCCGGCAAGGTTCGCCTTGCTCGCGCAGCCATGGCGAACATCAGGCAAAATGTGGCGATCGCGCTCGGCCTTAAGGCGGTGTTTCTGGTGACGACGATCCTCGGCATTACCGGGCTGTGGATCGCGATCCTTGCAGATACCGGCGCGACGGTGCTCGTCACACTGAATGCGCTGCGGCTTCTTGCGTTTGATCCGGAACGTGAGGCCTGAGATCAGATCATCGGCAGGGCGATGGTTCCGCTGCCATGCGGCAGGGCCGAGCGCTGAGAACATAAACCTCGGGGTACTGTTCCGCCGCGAGTGCTCAACATGCTGCAACTGGAATCGGGCTTCTGCTCGGTTTCGCGCTGGTGGCCGCCCTCTGGTCGCGCACCACTACGGGGCTATTGGCCGTCCGGGCCATGAAGCCGAACTCGAACGAGAGACCGCAGGCGCGATCATGGTGGCGTTCGTCGGGCTGCTCGCGCTCCACACGATTGAAATCCTGGCTTTCGCCGCAGTCTACAGGGCGCTGCAGGGCTGGGGCGTGGGAGGCCTCGACGGCAGCTACGACCCATGCTGGAGCGGCCTGATCTACTTCTCCGGCGTCAACTTCGCCACGCTCGGGTACACGCAGATCGAGGCAGGCGGGCCGATACGGATGGTCAACATGATGCAGTCGCTCGGCGGCTTCATGGTGCTGACCTGGTCGGCGACGTTCCTCTACTCGGTCTGCGAACGGGCCTCGCGCGAATAGCAGCCGACGACCATGGGGAATGTCAGTTTGCCTCCGACACCCTCTCCTGGTATCGGCGCTCGCGCTCTGGCCATGTGCTCTTGATGTAGTCGAGAACGGCGCGGATGTCCGCGTCGCTCAGCACGTCTGCGAAGCCGGGCATGTCGCTCTCGTATCCGCCGCCGACCACGGCGGCGGTGCCTTCCTTGACGATCCGGAACAGGACGTCGTCAGGATGGTGCCAGGTATGGCCGCTGGCGTCGTGGGGTGGCGCCGGCAACCGGCCGGACGGAAGCGGCGAGCGCCAGTCCGGCTGGCCCTCCAGTTCCGCGCCGTGGCAGGCGGCGCACTGATCCGCATAGATCTGGCGTCCTTGCGCGATGATGTCCGCCGACGCCACGGCGGTGGATGCGGTACCGGCATAACGCCAGCCAGCAAAGACCGCGAGGATCACACCTCCGACGACCAGACCGATCCCGACAGTATTTCGGAGAGCTTTTTTCAAGACGTCTGTCCCCGATCACTGCGGAATAACATTCGCGTTTGGTCGAGATCACGTTGTGCCAGCGGCGAGGCGCCTGCGACAATGGACATTCTCGTGAGCAATGCCTATCTTTGCAGCATGCTCGAACGTGTCGTCACCATGCTTGCCATACTCGCGATCA
Source organism: Nitratireductor sp. CH_MIT9313-5 (assembly GCF_037029545.1). Taxonomy (NCBI): domain Bacteria; kingdom Pseudomonadati; phylum Pseudomonadota; class Alphaproteobacteria; order Hyphomicrobiales; family Phyllobacteriaceae; genus Nitratireductor; species Nitratireductor sp. CH_MIT9313-5. The sequence goes on from NZ_JAYMER010000028.1 coordinate 28,974, forward strand.
CCGTGGTGACGACGGTGACCTCCGCGCATGCGACACGCATGAGCATGAATTCCGGTGTGGATCACTCGATGCATGTCGCCGACATGATACACTCTCCGGTCATTTCGGGCCTCGGCTGTGACGCTGGAGAGCACTGTGGGTCGGCCGACGCCGAGATGTGCGAGTTCGTCTGCGCAGGCCTTTCGGCCTTCCTGACGTCGGCAGGAGGGGAAGCCGAGGACACCCACGGCACCACCAGTCACGACGTTCCGTCCGAGGCGATCCACGTCAGCCGCGCGCCGGGACTGAACGAACGTCCTCCGAAACTCCGTCTCCTCTGAGCGCGCCCGGGCCGACGCCCGCGGCGTCCCATCGGTATTGATGAACGGGACATAAGTCCCGAGGAGACGACAATGAACACGCTTTCAAGACGCGGCTTTCTTGCCGCAAGTGCGGCCGCCATTGGCGCTGCACAGATGCCCCGCATCGCCTTTGCGCAGGCGGTGGCACCGATCAGCCTCTCCGCTGCGACGCGCACGCTCGACATCGACGGTCGCGCTGCCACGGTCTTCGGGCTTGCCGGCCCCGGCGGTCAGGGACTGATCCTCGACCCCGGCCAGAGGTTCCGGGTCGATCTGACCAACAATCTCGATGTCGGCACCATCATCCACTGGCACGGCCAGATCCCACCGAATGCGCAGGACGGCGTGCCCGACATGCCGATGCCCCTTCTCGCCCCGGGTGAGACCCGATCCTACGACTTCGAGACCCGGCCGGGCACCCACTGGATGCACAGCCATGTGCCGACGCAGGAGATGCAGCTTCTGGCAGCACCGCTGATCGTGCGCTCGCCGGAGGACCTGACCGCCGACCGGCAGGAGGTCGTGATGTTCCTGCATGACTTCTCGTTCAAGTCTCCCGAGGAGGTTCTCGCCGAAATCGGCGCTGGCCATGGCGGCGGACACGGCGCAGGCCATGCTGCCGGTGCAGTGCCCGATCAAGGCGCACCCATGGGAGGTATGGGGGCGATGCAGGGCATGGATCACGGAGCCATGGGCCACGGCGCCATGGGCGGCATGCCGATGGGCAACATGCCCGGAATGGGCGGGATGATGGGTATGGGCGGCCAGATGGGCGGCATGGCCATGGACCTGAACGACTATGACTGGGATGCCTATCTCGCCAATGACCGGACCCTGTCGGACCCGGAGGTGGTCCAGGTTGAGCGCGGTGGCCGCATCCGGCTTCGGGTCATCAACGCCGCCGCGGCGACGGTATTCTGGATCGACACCGGAGTTGCTGAGGCGCGGCTGGTCGCGGTGGACGGGCACGCTGTCCAGCATTTCGGGGGCTCGCGGTTCGGGCTGGCGATGGGCCAGCGTCTGGACATCGAGATCGACCTGCCGAACGAAGGCGGCGCCTGGCCGATCCTTGCACTGCGGGAAGGCGCGCGGGAACGCACCGGCCTGATCCTCGCCACGCAGGGTGCCGAAGTGCGGCGTCTCGATGCCATGGCGGGGTCCGAGGCGCCCGCGTTCGACACCGATCTGGCGCAGGAGGCGCGCCTCATCGCGCTGGACGCTCTGCCGGATCGACCCGTGGACCGCAGCCAGATGCTGATGCTGGGCGGTTCGATGCAACCTTATGTCTGGACGATCAACGGGACCGTCTGGGGCCAGCACCAGCCGATCACCGCACGCAGCGGTGAGCGGGTCGGGCTGTCGTTCCACAACATGTCGATGATGGCCCACCCGATGCATCTGCACGGGCATGTGTTCCAGGTCGTCGGGCTGAACGGGCGTCGGGTCGCCGGTGCACTGCGCGACACGGTTCACGTGCCACCGATGTCGATGGTCGATGTCGCCCTCGATGTCGGTGAGGCCGCCCGATGGATGCTGCATTGCCACCACATGCCGCACCTTGCGACGGGGATGATGACCGAGTTCGCGGTCACGGCGTCCGTCTGATCCCGGCGGGGCGTCCGGACAGTGCGCCCCGCCCGGCACCGATCCTAGTCTGTCCTGCCCCATGTTGTCGTGAGGGCCGGCCAAAAGACGCACCCTGCGGCTGAAAATCAGGAGGAAGAGATGATGAACTGGAACGAAATGGGCCCCGGAATGGGTTTCGGAATGGGGTTTGGCTGGCTCTTCGGCCTGCTGATCCTCGTGCTGCTGGTTTTGGCCATAGCAGCGCTGATCAAGTATCTTCGGAAATAGAAAAAAGGAGTTGGCATTGACCTACACGATCAATCGAATGTTCCCTGACGCCGGTATCGACGACGTCGATGCTCGCGCGCGGAAGGCCCTCGCCGACCACGGTTTCGGCATCCTGACCGAGATCGACGTCAAGGCGACGATGAAGAAGAAGCTAGATGTCGAGATGCCCGCCTACCGCATCCTCGGCGCCTGCAATCCCAAGATGGCGCATCAGGCCATCGGGATCGAGCCGCGCGTTGGTGCAATGCTGCCCTGCAACGTCATCCTGCGCGAAGTCGAGGATGGCGTGGAAGTCAGCGCTATCGACCCTGTGGCGTCGATGCAGGCGATCAAGAACGCCGAACTGACGGCCGTGGCGGGCGAGGTGCGCGACCTCCTGGCGAAAGCCGTCGAGGCGATCTGAGATGAGCTTGCGCGCCGCCATCTTCACTGGCCTTGCGATCCTCGGGATCGGACTGCTCGGCATCTGGTTGGTCGCGCCCTCGGTGTTCGCCGAGGCTCGCGGACTTCTGGACGGCGAACCTCTGGAAACGCTGGTGGCGCGTGCGGGTCTCTGGGGGCCGGTCCTGATCGTCACGCTCATGACCATCGCGGTCGTGGCCAGCCCCATCCCGAGCGCGCCGATCGCACTGACGGCCGGAGCGGCCTACGGACATCTCTGGGGAACCGTGCAGGTTATCATCGGCGCCGAGCTCGGGGCGCTGATCGCCTTCGGTCTCGCACGGGTTCTGGGGTATGATGTCTGGCGGCGGGTGTTCGATGATCGCGTCGATGCCGGGCTTCTCGGCTCGCAGACCGCGTTGACGGCGACGGTTTTTGCCAGCCGCCTGATGCCCTTCGTGTCCTTCGACATGATCAGCTACGCGGCCGGACTGAGTACTTGGCCTCGGCCTCGTGACGGGCCTGCCACTGCTTTGGGTAGCCATGCTGCAAAAGCCTGAAAAGGGAAATCCATGACCGGAAGCGAGTACCAGAAGAACAGCATCACCCTTCCTGGTGCGGTAGCCATGGGCACCGGCGTGATGATCGGCGCGGGCATCTTCGCGCTGACCGGCCAGATCGCCGAACTCGCCGGGCCTCTCTTCCCGCTCTCGTTCGTCGTCGGCGCCATCGTGACCGCCTTCAGCGCCTACACCTATATCAAGATGTCGAACGCATACCCGTCTGCGGGCGGCATCGGGATGATCCTGAAGAAAGCCTACGGACCGACGACGGTCGCGGCGGGCGCAGCTCTCCTGATGGCGCTGTCGATGGTCATCAACGAAAGCCTCGTCGCTCGCACCTTCGGAACCTACACCCTGCGAGCCTTCGGCGGCGATCCGGACAGCATTCTCGTGCCGGTTCTCGGCGTGGGGCTGATCGTCTTCGCCTATCTCGTGAACGTCTCTGGCAACCGGTCGGTCGGGCTGCTGTCCATTATCATGGCCATTCTCAAGGTGGGCGGCATTGCGCTGTTCGGGGCGGCCGGTCTGTGGGCCAGCGGCATCTCGTTCGAAGCATCGGGCGGAGATTTTCGTGCGGGTGAGTTCGTGGCGTCGGTCGCGCTGTCCATTCTCGCCTTCAAGGGGTTCACGACCATCACCAACAGCGGCGCCGAGGTGACCAATCCGCATCGGAACGTGGGCCGGGCCATAGTCCTGTCCATCGCCATCTGCGTCGTCGTCTACCTGCTGGTCGCATTCGCGGTCGGCTCCAGCCTGCCGCTCGATCGCATCGTGGCGGCGAAGGACTACGCGCTGGCTGAAGCGGCCCAACCAGCCCTCGGGCAAACCGGCTTCTACCTAACGGTGGCGCTGGCGCTGGTGGCAACTGCCTCGGGCCTGATCGCCAGCGTGTTTGCCGTCTCGCGGATGCTGGCGATGCTGACGGACATGAAGATGATCCCGCACAGCCATTTCGGGATGCCAGGCACGATCAAGGACCACACACTCGTCTACACCGTCGTGATCGCAGGCTTCCTGACGGTCTTCTTCGACCTCAGCCGCATCGCCTCGCTCGGGGCCTTCTTCTATCTGGTGATGGACATGATCATCCACTTCGGCGTGTTCCGGCATCTGCGCGAAGAAATCGGCGCTCGGGGCTGGGTGTTGATGACGGCAATCGCACTTGATGCCGTGGTGCTGGCCGCCTTCGCCGCGATGAAATGGCAGTCCGACCCCTTGATCGTCGTCCTGGGTGCGATCGGCATGGCGCTGGTGTTCCTGTTCGTCGGACTCTTCCTCGCACGGAATCCCGCCCTGGAAGGCGCTCACGACCACCATTGAAAAGAGCTTGAGCTTCCAACGGCTGGAAGCGGCAAGCTGAAACAAGAGATCGAAAGGCTGGCAGACTATGGAGCACGATCACCATCACGCGGCGCCCGACATTCCGGCGGGGGCGAATACCGCAAAGGACCCGGTCTGCGGGATGACGGTCGCGGTCAAGCCGGACGGGCGTCACGCCGAGTTCCAGGGCGAGACCTTTCATTTCTGCTCGGAGAAGTGCCAGACGAAGTTCAAGGCGGATCCGTGGTTCTACGCTTCGGGCCGGGCCGCCCGGCAGAAGAAGGCTGCTCCGGCCAACGTCCAGTACACCTGCCCGATGCATCCGGAGATCGTTCGCGATGCGCCAGGGTCCTGTCCGATCTGCGGCATGGCGCTGGAGCCGATGGTCCCATCGGACGAACCCAGCGAGGAGTTGACCGACTTCACGCGTCGGATGTGGATTTCGGCGGCGGCGGCGGTGCCGCTCATCATCCTGACGATGGGTGAACTGGTCGCGCTGCCAGTGCGCGAGTGGATCGGGCATCAGACCGCAAGTTATTTCGAGTTCGTGCTGGCAACGCCGATCATCCTCTGGGCCGCCGTGCCTTTCTTCCGGCGCGGTTGGGACTCCATTGTGAACCGCAGCCCAAACATGTGGACGCTGATCAGCATCGGCGTGGCGGCGGCCTACCTTTACTCGCTCGTCGCGACGTTCCTGCCGGGGGTGTTTCCGGAACAGTACCGGATGGGCCACGGCGTCGGCACCTATTTCGAGGCGGCGGTGGTGATCGTCGCGTTGGTCTTCGTGGGCCAGGTGCTGGAACTCCGAGCGCGAGAACGCACCGGGGATGCGATTCGCGCGCTTCTGGATCTGGCGCCGAAGACCGCGCGGCGCATTCTGCCGGACGGCACTGAATACGATGCGCCGCTGGAGAACATCATGGAGGGCGACCGGCTGCGCGTCCGTCCCGGCGACGCGGTCCCGGTCGATGGTGTCGTGATCGAGGGCCGATCATCCCTGGACGAGAGCATGCTGACCGGCGAGTCGATGCCAGTGGAGAAGGGGCCGGGCGATACTGTGACCGGGGCCACAATCAACAAGAACGGCTCTCTGGTGATCGAGGCGGGCAAGGTCGGGTCCGATACCGTGCTGGCGCAGATCGTCGCGATGGTGTCGAACGCGCGGCGCTCGCGCGCGCCGATCCAGGGTCTGGCTGACCGGGTCTCTGCGGTATTCGTGCCGACCGTGGTCGTCATCGCAATCGTCGCCTTCGTCATCTGGACGATCTTCGGCCCAGAGCCCGCACTCGTCTTCGCCATCGCTTCGGCTGTTTCGGTGCTGATCATCGCCTGCCCATGCGCCCTGGGGCTGGCGACACCGATCTCCATCACCACGGCGGCGGGACGCGGGGCGCAGGCGGGCGTGCTGATCAAGGACGCCGAGGCGCTGGAACGCATGGCAGGAGTCGATACGCTCATCGTCGACAAGACCGGCACGCTGACCATGGGCAAGCCGAAGCTGACCGATACGGTTGCGCTCGGGGACGTCACCGGGACCGACCTGTTGTCGCTGGCCGCAGCGCTGGAGCGTGGCTCGGAACACCCGCTGGCTGAGGCGATTGTCGAGGGAGCCGAGGCGCAGGGTGCGCCGCGTCAGGAGGCCACGGACTTCGACGCCGTCACTGGCAAGGGCGTACAGGGCCGGGTCGGTGGGCGCGCGGTGGCGCTAGGCAACGCGGCGATGATGCGGGAGATGGGGCTCGACACCGCGCAGGCCGAGTCAAAGGCCGACACCCTGCGCGCCGAGGGCAAGACGGCGATGTTCGTCGCGCTTGACGGCGCGCTCATCGGCATCGTGGCGGTCGCTGACCCGATCAAGAAGAGTACCGCGCAGGCCATTCGGGAACTTCATGCCCAAGGGCTAAGGGTGATCATGGCGACGGGCGACAACGAACGCACGGCGCAGGCGGTGGCGGGCAAGCTCGGCATCGACGAGGTGCGCGCAGGCATCCTGCCCGAGGCCAAGAAGGACCTGATCGACCAGTTGCGCCGCGACGGCCACAAGATCGCCATGGCGGGTGACGGAGTGAACGACGCCCCCGCGCTCGCCGCCGCCGATGTCGGCATCGCCATGGGCACCGGGGCCGATGTTGCGATGGAAAGCGCAGGCATCACCCTGCTGGGCGGCGACCTGATGGGCATCGTGCGGGCGCGCAAGCTCGCCCGCGCCACCCTGCGAAACATCAAGCAGAACCTGTTCTTCGCTTTCGCCTACAACGCGCTTGGCGTCCCCATCGCCGCCGGGCTGCTTTACCCTGTCACCGGACTTCTGCTCTCGCCGATGATCGCGGCGGCGGCGATGAGCCTGTCGTCGGTCTCGGTGATCACCAACGCCCTGCGGCTCAGGCGGGTCGACCTCTGACCTGCCAGCCCACACATCCAACCTCGAAAGGAACATCAGATGACCCAAGACATGTTTTCCCGCCACAAGCTCCTGATCGGCACAGCTGCGCTGGCGGCTGCGTCGCCGCTGAGGGCTCTGGCGCAAGGCGCCCCGGTTGCGGATGCGGGAAGTGGGCGAAATTCTTGACGCATTGGAGGCGGCGGGTCGTCTGGAGAACGCCATCATCACCTTTACTTCCGACCACGGTGATTGCCTTGGCGATCATGGTCTGAGTCAGAAATGGGCACCCTATGACGAGGTGACACGCGTGCCGCTCATCATCAGTGCTCAACAGCGCTTCGATGGTGGACGCAATGTGGATGAGCTTGTGCAGCTGTTTGACCTTGGGCCAACCATCCTCGAATGCGCAGGTGTCGAGCCCGATGTGTCTTTTGAGGCTGAATCACTAAATCTGGCTCTTGAAGGCAAACCGTTTGAAGGGCGTACACATGTTTATTGCGAGCAGGGCAAGGATGTGAATTTCACAGGCGCCGAGTATCTGACAATGGTCCGCTCCAGGTCACACAAGCTTGTGCATTTTGCAGGCAAGGAGTTCGGTCAGCTCTTTGACCTCGACGCTGATCCAAAGGAGAGCTGATCCAAAGGAGAAAAGAAACCTCTGGCACGACCCGGCATATGCGGCCGTCAAGCAGGAGCTGAAAGAGCAGATGCTCGAATGGTATGTTCAAAGCACACTGCGTACCAAGAATGCGCGCAAGCGGACCGTGGTGCCATTGGTAGAACCCGCATGAGCTAGAGGTGCTACGCGAAGGCATTGGCCATGATTCAACACTTCTGGAAAAAGCTCGCAAATGTCTGGAAGCGTCTCTGCCAAGGGCAGGGGCGCTACCACCCGGAGCGGTATTATATGCGTGGAGCAGGTCCAGCTTGCCGCAGGATGAGCAAAGGTGCGGCTAATAACGACATCAATACGCAGGGCCTCAGCTAAGAATTAGGGGGACCTTCTGCGGAAATGTTACGTTCGAAAGGTGGAATGGCAGAAGCGAATGCTTCAAGATATGCAATTCCGTCAGACTACCGGGTTTCGCGTTCACTCTCGTAGTGGATGCGAATGAGTGAATCAGAGCAGTCGCTAGGTGCGATGTCCGCTCTTGGGCTCAGAAGAAAATTCCCCTGTGTGTCCGAGAAGCGGGCGCGAAGCTGACCCCAATCCCGTCCAATCGCTACGTCCGCTTTCAGGCGGAGGCAAAGTCTGGCTGAACGTCTGAGATGGGGGCGCAAAGCTGCCGCTCCGGATTCTCTTTTCCGTACCTGTTCGAGGTTCAGGCAAAGTTTTCCCAACCGCGCGGAGAACGGCAGCAATTTTCGCACCGAACGCACATTGGCAACAATCGGTGGAGGCCATCTCTCTACGCAATCAACAGTGAGTTCTACACTATCATCTTCTCCTGATAGTACTCCGACCAGTTCCGCTCTTGCAGCCAAGGCTTCAGCACAACTAACTCACCCGCATCCGCCTTCTCTTTTGCTTCCAGTAGAATTGGCGTGATGGCATCCAGTGCAAGAGACGCTACCTGCTCAAAGCGCGCCAGATCGCGTGTGGTCAGGCGGTTCTTTCCTCCGTAGCGCGCGGGAATGTCTGACTTGCGCGAGTGCCCCATCAGCCGCTTGCGCGTCGTATCCTTCAGGTCCGTGTTGTCAATGAGGTCCGCGAACCAATGGCGGGTCGAGTAAAGCGTAACCTCGCTCCGCGTGATGCCAAGCTTTTCCTTCAGATGCTGCCAGCTCTTGGTGATGGGCTGCCCCCAGCGAATTTCGCCATCGGGCTTTAGATAGGGCTTCCATTCCGGAAAGAGATATGGACACCCGATCTGCTTCAACTCTTCGATCCGCTCCAGAAGACCCAGATCCAGGATCAGCGGGTGAAGCGGGATCACGCGCTGTGATGATGGGGTTTTGTAGCGTTTTACGTCCTTCTTGGCGACGCGACCCTTCGCGGGATCGAAACCA
>NZ_JAYMER010000028.1:37835-281045 GCF_037029545.1 Nitratireductor sp. CH_MIT9313-5
AATAGAGATAGTGGATGCCGTCCTTCTCCGCGATGTCGTTCAGTTCCAACTGCCCCAGTTCCCCTGGACGAAGCCCAGTTAGAAGAAGCAGTAGATAGCCCCAATAGAGGTGTGATTGGATGAAGTATTTGCCAGGCTGCCAGATGCGCTTATCGCTCAGGCAACCTGTGAAGAGTGGCTGCGAGAAAATCTTCTCGATTTCGCTGTCATCGAAGGAGTCTCTTGGCAGCGAGACAAGGTTGTCGTTGCTGACATGGTTGAACACGGGCTTGGGGTGCGGGTAGTAGCCGCGCTCGATCAGCCAGCCGAAAAACTTCGACAAAGCGTTGTGGTAGCCGTTGCGCAGCCGGGCTTCCGTGAGGCGCGTGAGGTCACCCCATCCGTGTCTCTGTGCGTACCTGTATCTCCCGGCAAGAGAGCCCGCATGATCTTTTGGGACGTTTCTCCTGTTAGGAATGTCCGGAAGCATGCGATCAAGCTTCGCGGCCCTGTCCCCGTCAAACTCCGCGACGACCGGATCATCCATGATGTCGATAAGGAACTGCACGATCAGCTTTACCACTGAACGCGCATCGGCGTTGCCGCCCCTCCCAATGTCCTGTTCGAGATATTCTGCCAAGGCCTTGGAGAAGGTTACTGGCTCTGGCTCCGGAACTACGTCTGGTTCCAAAGAGGAGGCGGGAGTGGGGGCGAGAGCAGGAGCAGGAAGCTCTTCTTGTTCAGGAACAAGTGGCTCCAGTTCATGAACTGACGGTTCAACGGGAGCGTGAACGTTCGCTCTTTCTGGATTCTCGAGTTCGACTGGCGCTTGCGCAGGCGCTGGTTGAGGCCATGTGTGGATAGCTACTGAATGGAGAGAAGCGACAGTAGGTGCAGATCTGGTTCTGTGGAAGCTTTCGGGCACCGAGGCATGAGCTTGAGCGTGTAATGACTCCCTCCTGCCGCGTTCATAAGCCTCGACCTTCTCCTGCTGACGCAGGTGGCTTTCCGCATCCACATTCTGTCGAACGAAGAGGTTCAGGAGGTCGACGAAATCGGGTTCGATCATGGTGGGATCGCAGTTGGCAGCCTGCGCCCGGCGGTTCAGATTCTTCAGAAGCTCTTCATAGTTCTGACGCGCCTGCAGTCGCTCTGGCGACAATGGCCACGGGTCCTGCAGGTAGGCCTCCAGCTCCCGGAGGTTCTTCCGGAAGAGTGAGACGTAGTCGACACTGTCATTCATTCTGTGGATCCAGCCCAGATGCTCGGAAAGACGGATGCGCGCCTCACGATAATTGCTGGTCCTTAACGAGACTCTATAAAGCTGCTTGCCGAGCAGTCGGGCAGGTGTACGGGCCAGTCGAACCTGGAGGTAATAACGGCCATCACGGCGGGTGAGATAGGAAGCAGAAGCCATGGCATCTCCGCGTACAATTGTGCGAGATGTATCACAGTCATCGGAACCTCCGTTCCTCGTAACTGCTTGATATCGCTTGTAGGCTTCTGATGGTAGCGGAGGAGGGAATCTGTCCTCCAATAGCGCTTCTCGAGCATTAGTGCCGTAATATCGTGAGACGCTCGCGACGCAGAGATGTACGCTTGTACGGCCGTTTGCCATGTGTATCGAGCTGGAGGTTGTGAGCCATCCGCCAACGCTCGGACTCCTAGTGGATTGGCCTGCGTTAGATGCTCGTATTTGATGTGGTCTCGGCGCGTACTGTCATTACCTGAAGCTGCAGGCAAAAAGATTGGGGTCTTCGAGGCGCAGGTGTGCCGCAACTAGCTTCTAGAGGGAGGAGAACATGCTCCAGACTGCAATTACTTGGCAGGAGCTGACAGATGCGTCAACTGGCGCAGCCACTAAACGAATTCCCGAAAGGAGGTAGCGGAAGCCAGAACCTTCGCGAAGGGGAGGGAAGGTATTCACGCCGTCTTGGTGAGGGTATGAGCAGCCTGCTCGTTAGTTGTGTTTTCTGGAGCAATTACGTGAAAGACAGGCGTTGAATGATGATTTGAGGAGCTTCTTGAGTTTCGCTCTAATGAACGTCGGAAGGTGCCGGAGTTCTGTTCAGTCTTAGCCGTAGAACCAATAGGTCGGCTTGTAAACGAAACGAAGTACGAAGTGTCGCAGGGGACTTAAACAGCTTGTCGCCGAAAGAAAGGCGGCGCGGGTTTCCCGCGCCGCCTGTAATATTTGTTCTCTATCGACCGGTTATTCCGGGGAAGGCAATCAAAATTGCCACTGCCAGTATCTGCAAGGCGATGAATGGCAGGAGCGACTTGAAGATGTCGCCGAGCGATATTTCCGGCGGGGCCACGCTTTTCAGATAGAAGGCTGCAGGGCCGAAGGGCGGCGACAGGAACGAGACCTGCATGTTCATGCAGAACAACACGCCAAACCAGACCGGATCGTAACCGAGCTCGACAATGATCGGCACGAAAATCGGCATGGTTAGAAGCGCAATGCCCACCCAGTCCAGGAACATGCCGAGCACGAACAAGATCAGCATCATGAACAGAAGAACGATCGTCGGGTTCTCGGAAATGCCGGTGATGAGTGCGGAGACGAAATTGATGCCGCCCATCAGGTTGAAGACGCCAACCAGTGCACTTGCGCCGATGCCGATCCACACGATCATGCCGCAGGTGGCAAGGGTTTGGAGCACGGCACCCTTGAGGAGTTCGATGCTCAGTTCGCGGCGGATCGCCGTTGAAAGGATCACGCCCGCCACGCCGACGGCGGAAGCCTCTGTCACTGAAGCAATGCCGCCATAGATGGAGCCGAGCACGAAGATCACCACCATCACCGGCAGGATCAGGCCCTTGAGCAGCTTCAGCCGTTCGCGATAGCTGCCTTCATCCTCTTCCGGGATCGGAGCTATGGCGGGGTTGAGATAGGAGCGGATCAGCACATAGGCCACATAGAAGCCGGCGAGCATCAGGCCGGGTACGAAGGCGGATGTGAAGAGATCGCCAATCGAGACATTGGCGGTCAGGCCGTAGATGATCAGAACGATGGAAGGCGGCACCATGGTGCCGAGCGCTCCACCGGCGCACACCACGCCAATGGCCAGATTGCGGTCATAGCCAAGACGCAACATCTGCGGCAGTGCGATGAGGCCCAGAAGCACGATCTCGCCGCCGATAATGCCGCTCATTGCGGCAAGGATCACGGCCACGAAGATCGTCTGGATGGCGACACCGCCGCGCAGGCGACCGCCGATGAGGCGCATGGCGTCGAACAGGTCGCGCGCGATGCCCGACCGGTCGAGGATCGCCGCCATCAAAACGAACATCGGCACCGAGACAAAGACGAATGAGGAGACGAAGGAATAGACACGGCTCGTAATCAGCGGCACGGCCATCGGGCCGAACCAGCCCAGCGCGAAGAACAGCGCGACGAACAAGGTGACGAAGGCAAGCGGCATGCCGGTGAGAAGCATGCCGAGCAGCATGGCGAACATGACAAGCGTGCCATATTCGATGCCGAGAGCGGAAAGTTCCAACATTGAGCTCAAGACCCCTCAGCGCTGCGGCTTGCGCGCGTAATTGTAGGCGAGAATGATGAACTGCACTGCCAGCACGAGGAGCATGGCCAGCATGAAGAGCTTCAAAAGTGCAGGATAGGGCGGGTTCCAGGCGCTGCCCGTGCGCTCCAGCCGAATGGCACCGTCAGGCGACCATACGGAGCGCGCCACCATCAGCCAGGAGGCATAGGCGAAGAAGGTAGCGGAGAAGAAGCAGACCAGCGAGATGATGACATCGAGCATGCGGCGCATCTTCGGCCCGACCATATCGTAGATCAGAACTACGCGAATATGCCGGTCATGGGCCGCGCAATAGACGCCGCCATAGATGAAGGCGATGGCGCAGAGGAAAATCGTCGTCTCATGCGCCCAAAGTGTTGGCGAATTGAGCACGTAGCGCATGAAGATCTCAAGGATCAGGATGCTCATCGAGATGAGGAAGCAAAGGGCGAATGCCAGCCCCACGCGATCAATGATGCGTCCCAGAATGCCGGCTTCTGCAATGGCCTTGCGCTGCTCGCCTGTCACCGCTTCCACGGCCAGGACTTCTTCCTTTTGTTCCACGCCTGCTCTCCCCACGTCCACCACGTGTCGATAATGAGCACCGCCGGTCGAGATGGACCGGCGGTGCAGAACTCAGCCTTACTGAATGAGGCCTTTTTCCTTCAGGTAGGTGGTGAGGGTCTCATACACCTTTTTGGCGTTTGCCGAGCGTTCGGCCACCTTTTCCCATTCGCCTGTGGCGATGGAACGGAACTTGGCGCGCTCTTCGTCAGACCAGTTATGGACGGTGATCTCGCCGCCCTCCTTGGCCTGCGCCACAGCCTTTTCGTCAGCTTCCGAAAGCGTCTTCACCTGATGCTGGGCGAAGTCGCGCACGGTCTGCTCAAGCGTTGCCTGAATGTCTTCAGGCAGCGCGTCCCACTTCTGCTTGTTCATGGAGACTTCCACGAGCGGCATGGAATGGAAGCCCGGATAGACCGGGTGCGGAGCAACATCGTGCAGGCCCTGCGCCTGGTTGGTGGAGAAAACCGAATAGTCGGCAGCCTCGATCACGCCCTTGTCGAGCGAGGTGAAGACTTCCGAGCCCGGCAGGTTGACCGGTGCTGCACCTGCGGCAGCGAAAACCTGCTGCACGAGACCTTCCGGTGCGCGCATCTTCAGGCCCTTGAGATCGTCAACGCCTTCCAGTGGAACTGCGGAAACGAAAGCTTCCAGGCCCGGCGTGGTGGCGCCGATGAACTGCAGGCCATAGGGGTTGAGAAGCTCGTTCATCAACTCCTTGCCGCCTCCTTCATTGATGAAGTCAAACATCTGCTGCGGCGAGGACCATGCGCCGACCGGATTGGCGATAAGGCCGAAGGCGGCATCCTTGCCAGCGAAATAGGAGGTGTCGGTGATGTGGCCGTCGAGAATGCCGGCGGCAATCGCGTCCTGGGTTTCCTGGTGCTCGACGATGGAGCCGACCGGCAGGAGCTCGATCTTGACCTTGCCGTCGGTCGCCTCGGCAACCTGTTCCGTCCAACCCTTCTGCAACTCGAAATTCGGGTTGCCGGCCGGATCGGACGACTGGAACTTGAAGGTATATTCCTGAGCGAAAGCCGCTCCGGAGATGATGGCTGCGATGCCTGTTGCGGCGCACAGCTTGGCGAATGTCTTCAGCATGATTTCCTCCGTTTAAGAATTTTCAGTCTCGACCGCGTTGCCACACGCAGCCGCTTCCGCCTTGCGGCAGATTTCCAGGGCGCATTCGACCACATGCGCCCGAGGATGGGAGACATCGACCGCAAAGCAGTCTTCTTCGCTTGTTGGTGTCTCAAGATCGGCAAGCTGACTGTCGAGCAGCGCAGGCGGCATGAAATGCCCGGGCCTGCTGGTCAGCCGCTCGAATATGACCTGTTTTTTCGCATTGAGATGGATGAAGAGCGTATCGCCACCCAGCTTTTCGCGCATGAAATCCCGGTAGCGCTGCTTGAGCGCCGAGCAGGCGATCGTGACAGGCTGTTGCGCCCGTTCCTGCTCCTCGACCGCTGCTGCACAAAGGATTGAAAGCCAGGGCCAGCGCTGCTCGTCGCTCAAGGGGCGACCGGCGGCCATGGAGTCCACATTTTCCTTCGGGTGATAGTTGTCGGCTTCGAGAAAGCGCGCCGGAAGTGCCTCCGCCACGGCCCTCGCGACCGTGCTTTTGCCCACACCGCACACACCCATGAAAATGATGTAGCGCGGGCTCTTGAGCGCCGGGTTTTCAAGCCGATCGGTCATGTGGATTTCATCTGGCACTGGGTCTTTCTCCTCCGGCGGGTGATACATCATGTTAGCGCTAACATTGTCAATCACTATTTTGCCATCTATGAGAAGCGTGGGCGAGGAGGAGCGATGCGCAAGGCTAGAAGATCAGGGCGTGTCACGCTGGCGGAGGTGGCACGTGAGGCGGATGTCAGCGCTATCACCGTTTCACGCGCATTGCGTGATCCCGAGCAGGTCTCTCAAGCAACGATGGAGCGTATCGAGGCCGCCGTGCGCAAGCTTGGCTATGTGCCCGACATGGCCGCGCGCGCACTGGCCTCCCGCCATACCAATGTCATCGGCGTGCTCATCCCTTCGGTCACCAACAATGTGTTCTCCGACGTGCTTCGCGGCATCTATGATGCGCTGGATGGCACGCGCTACCACCTGCAGCTTGGCAATACGCGCTATTCCGTGCTGGAAGAGGAAAATCTTCTGCGCATCTTTTTGAGCCAGCGCCCTGCGGGTCTCATCGTCTCCGGCACAGACCAGTCACCGGCCACCCGCGCCATGCTCGAAAACGCCGACTGTCCCGTCGTTCAGATCATGGAGATCGGGCCCGATCCCGTCGACATGATGGTTGGTTTCTCCCATCGTGAAGGTGCGAAGGCGGCGGTCACGCATCTGGCTGATGCCGGCTATCGACGCATCGCATTTCTGGGCGCGCGGATGGACCCGCGCACGCAGCGCCGCCTGCAGGGCTACGAAGACGCACTTCGCGGCCATGGACTGGCCGACCCGGACCTCGTGGTCACCACGCCGCGCGCCTCATCCATCACGCTTGGTGGGTGGCTTCTGGGCGAGTTGCTGGCAAAACGTCCTGATGTTGATGCGGTTTTCTGCAACAATGACGATATCGCGCTCGGCGTTCTTTTCGAGGCGCAGCGGCGCAAGATCGATGTGCCGGGAAAGCTTGGCATTTGCGGCTTCAACGATCTTGAGATGATGGCGTCGGCCTGTCCCTCGCTCACAAGCCTGCGGACCCATCGCGAGACCATGGGCCGGGAAGGCATTCACATGCTCATCCGGTCAATCGAAGGGGACCGGCCAGACGAACGCGTGGTTGATCTGGGCTTTGAACTGATGGCGCGGGAAAGCAGCGCGGGGCCCGGCTGATGCGACCTCAGCCGTAGAGCAGACGATCCTGCTCTGCCCGAAGTGCGGCGATCTTGGAGCCCGCCGGTGGCGCGGCATTGTCCCGGGTCAGAAGGGTACCCTTCCTGATGGGCGCCGTAACGGTACCGCCCTGCAAAAGACCGATGGGCATGGCATTGGCCGCGCGGGCATCTTCCACCGTCATGGTCCAGGCACGGTAGGAATATTGGCCGATCGCATCCAGCGTATCGCCGGGCTGGAGATCCTTCTTCGCCATGGCACAGACTTCCGCCACCGGACGCGGCAGCGGCACCATGTCCGCCTTGCCATAGAGACCCACACGAGCGCAGGTCAGCGGCACTTCCAGCGATGTGAGATGATAAGGGCGGTGGAAGGTATAGTAGCGGCCCGAACCCACCTTGAGATCAGTCATGCGTTCGCGAATGCGCGGATGGTCGGCTTCCACCACAACGAACACGCCTGGCGACACGCCCTTGCCGATGGAGTAGTCCACCACGCCCTTGCGTGACAGCACGCCGCCGTCCTTGGCCGGAATGAGGGTTTTCGCCAGATCATCGATGCCCGCGGCGGGCCCGTGCATGCCGGGACAGTCGGGAACGAGGCCCGTTGCATTGGCGATGGCCGCCATTTCGACCATGGTCTTGGAGCCATCGACGAATTCGACGAGCATGCGCACATTCATGTTCCGCCGCTCGGCCTCTTCCGCATAATCATCGGGAATGGCGTCGAAATTGAGCGGGTTGTTCTTGCCCTTTCCGGCAGAGACGATCGGATAGCCAAGGGCGGAGACGAACTCGATCAGCTCCATGCAGGAGGAGGGCTCGTCACCGGCACCCAGCGAATAGACCACGCCGTTTCGGTCCGCCTCGCGCTTGAGAAGCGGACCCACCGTGACGTCGGCCTCGACATTCATCATCACCAGATGCTTGCCGTAGCGAATGGCGTCGATGCTGATATCGGCGGCGACGGCTGGAATTCCGGTGGCGTCGATGACGATGTCCACGAGATCGTTGGAGATGACGAGATCAGCATCCGCCGAAACCGCAATCTTTCCCATCTCTATGGCTTCGAGCATTGCGGATCGCGTGTTCACACGTGCAATTCTGTCGTCACGGCCATAGGCAATTTCCGCGGCACGGCTTGCAGCGGGTGGCGTGCGTTCACAGATGGCGGCCACCTCAAGGCCCGGCATCAATGCGATCTGGGTCAGAAGATCGGTGCCCATCTGGCCGCAACCGACAATGCCGATACGGATGGGCTTGCCGCTTTTGCCGCGCTCTTCCAGATCACGGGCCAGCCCCGTCAGCGCGACATTGGGCCCCATGGCCACCTCCCGAACATCGAAATCTTCAAGCGCAGGAGCGATAGTGGGGCCAGGGGCGGGTGTCAATGTTGACGCTGAAGCGTGGCAGACAAGGGAATGAACGAATGCGCCTTGTTTAAGCCGCAGTTACACCCTATGTTTCACCTATCGATCTTGCTTGTTGAACTTTCTCTGCGCTCCGGCGCCAGACGATCTTCCCTTCAAAGTCGAGCTAACCCGCGCCCAGCTCCTAATGGCGGGCGCATAACGTGACCCTTTGAAAGGATATTGTCATGACCACAGGTACCGTAAAGTTCTTCAACACCACCAAAGGCTTTGGTTTCATTCAGCCTGAAGATGGCGCGCAGGACGTTTTCGTTCACATTTCCGCTGTTGAGCGCTCCGGTCTGCGTACGCTCGTCGAAGGCCAGAAGGTCAATTTCGACATCGTGCAGGACAAGCGCTCCGGCAAGAACGCAGCTGAGAACCTCAGCGACGCGTAATTATCATCCTCTAGTCATGACCACGGATGTACTGGCATGGTTGGATGGATCGAGAGGAAAGGTCGGGAACTCCCGGCCTTTTCGTTTTTCAGGGATTTGTAATGGGAGGCGCTCATGAGCGACACCGCCACGAAGGAGAATATCTTCAAACCTGCCAAGTCGAAGGCGGAAACGAAGAGCGAAATCACCGATCGCGCGGCACGTGCATTCATCGATGCCGAAGCGAATGCGCGTGACGCCAAGACCGAACGGCTGAAGGCCCAGCGCCTTGCCATGGAAGCAAAGCGCGCTGCCGAAGAAGCGGCAAATCCGGCTCCTGCGAAAAAGAAGCGCGCGACCAAGCCACGCGCCAAGACCACCTGACGATCAGGTAGCCACTGCCGCTGCAATTGTGCGGCTAAGCCCCAATATGCGCGCGTCACTGCCCGAGGGGCCAGCGACCATCAGGCTGCCTGGCAGAGCCCCATCGCCCTTCACCGGCAAGGCCATGGCACAGCCATCGGCCAAGTTGATGTAGGAGCAGTTGCGCAACATCATCATGTTCACGCGGTCGAAATCTTCTTCCGCTTGCGCAATCGTGGGCGGCCGGATGGCAAGCGTCGGCGCCACGAGAGCGTCGAAATCAGACATGATTGCCGCAAACTTCTCCACGGCTTCAGCGCGTTCCGCCTTGGCCGCCTCGACTTCCTTGACGCCCAGCGTTTCTGCAAAGCGGATGCGCTTGAGCACGCGCGGGTCTCCCACTTCCTCAAGCTCGTCCAGACGCTCGCCGTAAAGGGCCAGAGCTTCCCAGGCGATCACCACACGGCTGATGCCAGAGGACGCGGGAAGGAACGCGAAATCCTGCTCGACCAGTTCGTGGCCGGCCGCACGCAATGCGTCACAACTGCGCGCGAAATGTTCGCCCGTGAATCCGTCGATCCCATCGGTGAATGCGCCGGTCGGCAAGGCCAGCCGCAGCGGCCTTTCGGGCGCGTCTTCGGCTTTAAGCCCGCCTGCCAATATGTCGGTGAAGGCAAGCGCATCATCAAGCGTGGCGCAGAGCGGGCCGACGCTGTCGAACAGATCAGACAGTGGATGCACGCCCTCGCGGGAAATGGCGGACTGGCTCGGCTTGAAGCCGTAAAGCCCGTTGACCGCGGAAGGAATACGCACGGAGCCGCCGGTATCGGTGCCAAGGCCCATGTCGCAGATGCCGTGCGCCACGGTCAAAGCAGCACCGGATGACGAGCCGCCGGGGATGCGCGTCTTGTCGAAGACGCAGCCTGGCGTGCCGTAGTGCGGATTGAGGCCGACACCGGAATAGGCAAACTCGCTCATGGATGTGCGCCCGAACAGCAGCGCACCCGCTTCGCGCAGGCGCTCCACCACAGGTGCATCCGCCGTGGCCGGTTCGGCATCTTTCAGGAGACGCGAGCCGGCACTTGTCACCTTGCCCTTCTCGTCGAAGAGATCCTTGATCGAGACCAGCTTGCCGTAAAGCGGCAGGTCTTCGCCTGCCGCCTTGCGCTCATCAAGTGCCCTGGCATCGGCGCGGATGCGTTCTGCGTCGAAATCGGTGAAGATGCGCCCGGCCTCGGGTCCAAGCGCTTCGACCTTCGCAATCGCTTCTTCCGCTTTCGACAGCATGTCCATCCGGTCCGGTTCCTTGTACTGGGCGCAACTGATCGTCAGGCGACGATCGGCAGCGTCTCGATCTCGTATTCATGGGCGATGACATTTCCCGTCTCGGGGTCACGCATCTCCATCTTGAAGGCGGCAGCAGGGCGCACGCCGCCGGACTTCACGCCGAGCGTGCCGCCCAGCATGGCCGCCGCGCCGTTCTGCGCAAGTTTCTCAAGCGCGCAGCCTTCCATCAGTTCGACCATCGGGCGCATCGCGGCAAGTGTGCCTTCCTGATAAAGCGTCCAGTCGCCATTTTCCCTGATCCAGGAGCGCAGTTCGATTGAATCCAGACGGTCGAGAAGCGGATCAAGCTCCCAAAGCTCGCTTGCGCAGGGCTTCGCACAGGCCTGTTTGGAGAGTGCAACCGAATGGGCTTCGAGTTCGCGGTCGGTGTGATCGGAGCCAAGACCCAGATAGCGTTTGCCGTCGGCAATCACGATCATGGGCTCCACCTCACCCGAAGTGCCTTCGCCCACAAACTGCAGCTTGTCATCCTGCGTCAGCAGATTGGCAGAGACGCGGTAGTAAAGCGGAACGGTGGAAGGCGGCGCGACACCGAGCTCTGCAAGCTCGTCGATGTGATGCTGGATCGCATCCGGGTTACGACCGGTCCAGCCTGCGACAACGCAGTTGGCAAAGGACAGGTCGAGCGTGTTTCCGGCGCAGGTAAAGCGCATGGGTTACTCCTGAAAATGAGAAACTAGAGGGCAGCCGGCAGGAAGAGTGCCAGGCCGGGGAAGAGAATGAGGAAGCCGACCATGGCGAGCATCACCAGCACATATGGCATGGCCCCGACCATGACCTCGCCAAGCGTGCCGCTCTTGCGCGAGCCCTGCACGACATAGAGGTTGAGCCCGACGGGCGGCGTGATGAGCGCCATTTCGACAAGCACGATCATCAAGACGCCGAACCACACTTTGTCATAGCCGAGACCGGCCATGATCGGCACGACGATGGGAATGGTCGCCACCATCAGGGACAGGGTCTCGATGAAGAAGCCGAGAATGATGTAGAGCAGGATGACCAGGAACAGTGTGCCGAGCGGCGAGAGTCCGGAATTTTCCAGAAGCGATGTCAGTTCGCGGCCAAGACCCGCGGATGCCATGGTAAAGTTCAGGAAATAGGCGCCGATGATCACGAGCATGATCATGGCGGTGATGCGTACGGTGCCAAGGGCGGAGTGGCGCAGCATCTCCATGTTCACGCCCCCATTGGCTAAGGCAATGAGAAGCGCCATGAACACGCCGACTGCAGCAGACTCGGTCGGCGTTGCCCAGCCAGCATAGATCGAGCCGATCACCACTACGAAGAGCAGGATGATGGGTACAAGTTGGCGCAGGCTAGAGACGCGTTCGCCCCAGGTGAAGCTGCGGCTGGAGCCGCCAAGCGAGGGCTTGAACCAGCAGATCAGCGCGGTGATGGCCATGAAGGCAACTGCCATCAGAAGACCGGGAATGAGCCCGGCAAGGAAGAGCTGCGGGATCGAGGTCTCGGTCAGGAAGCCGTAGACGATCAGATTGATAGAAGGCGGAATGAGAATGCCAAGCGTGCCGCCCGCTGCAATGGCGCCGGAGAAGAGGCGCGGATCATAGCCAAGCTTTTCAGCCTGCGGCATGGCGACTGTTGCCACCGTTGCAGCGGTTGCGACGGAGGAGCCGGAGGTGGCGGAGAACATGGTGGCGGTGCCGATATTGGCATGCACCAGCCCGCCCGGCAGCCAGGAGAACCATTTGTCGAGCGAGGCATAGGTGCGCTCCGCCACGCCGCCGCGCACAAGGATTTCGCCAAGCAGCACGAAGAAGGGGATGGCGATCAGCGTCGAGCTGTTGGAGGAGGACCAGACGACCTGACCCAGACCGCGAATGAGCGGAAAGGGCGAGAAAAACTGGTCGATGCCGAAGCCCAGAATGAAAAGGACGATGCCGACGGGAATGGAGAGTGTCAGAAGGCCCAGAAGGCCGATGGATACGGACCAGATCATGGGTTCAAATCTCCGTCTCGGTGGCCGTACCGACGGCGTTTTCAAACTGGCTTTGCTGGCGTTGGGCGAGCATGCCGAAGGCGCAGATAAGCAGCAGCACGGAAGCGGTCGCAAACCAGACCCAGCCGCTGAACCAGATGCTCTGAGGAATCCACAGTGGTGTTTCCAGCGGCGTGTTGGCGCGAGAGCCGCGCTCAAGGCTCTTGGCCAGCACCGGCCAGCACTGCCACGCAATGACCGTTGTCACGGCAGCCGTTGCCGAAATGGCAATGAGATCAAGTATGCTGCGGCCGGTTTGGGCCAGCTTCAACCGCAGGAGGTCGATGCGCACATGGGCCAGTTCCAGCAGCGCAAAAGAGAGGCCCCAGCTTGCCACAAATGCCATGACATAACCGGAGATTTCATCCGAGCCGCCAAAGGAATGGCCAAACTGGCGAAGCGTGATATCGGCGAGGATGAAAAGCACCGTGAGTGCAAGAACTGCACCCACGATGAGAGCGATCAGGCGGTTGATGCGCCGGAGAACGTCCACGATTTTTTCAAACATTTTTATCGGCCTCCGGCGCCCACCTCATCAGATCAGAGCGGAACCTGAACGCCGACGGTCTTGCCGACGCTCTCGTTCCAACGCTTGGCCCAATCGGAACCGGCGCGCTCTGCCCATTCCGGCAGGACCGTCTCTTCAAGGATCTTGCGGGCCTGCTCGGTGTCAGCCTCGGTCGGTTCGACGAGCGTCATGCTGGCCGCTTCACCGGCGGCACATTCGCCATTGCCGGTGAGGCAGGCAATGTCGGATTCAAGGGCACCGGCAGCCGCGTCCCATGCAGGAGCTTCGAACTTCTCCGCAAGCTGGGTCTGAAGCAGTTCCTTCTGCTCGTCGGAAAGTGACTCCCACTTGTCCATGTTCATGGCGGTCACGACCGGGTCCCAGCCGCCGAGAGGCAGGGTCATGAGATGCGAAGAGACTTCCCACCAACCCGCACTGTAGCCCGAACCTGCACCGGTGACGGCGCAGTCGACCACGCCACGCTCAAGCGCACCCGGTACTTCCGAGAACGCAACATTGATGCCTTCGGCGCCGAGCGCTTCCAGAAGTTTGGTGGTCATGCGGCCTGAACCACGGATCTTCTTTCCCTTCAGATCGTCGAGCGAGGAGACCTCGTCCTTGCAGAAGACGACCTGCGGCGGGTAGGGCGCGATGGCCAGAAGCTTGGCGTTGAAGCGCTCCTTCATGATGTCCTCGACCATGGGGCGTGCGGCGTCGACCATCTTGCGGGCATCTTCTGCCGTGGTGGCAACCAGCGGCACATCGAGACCTTCAAGTTCCGGCGCGTCGCCGACCGTGTAGTCTGCGACCGTCATGCCGACATCGAAAACGCCGTCGCCCAGCATGCGGTAGACATCGCCGCCTGCAATGCCCATCTGATCGAAGGTCGTCATCGACACTTCGAATTCACTGCCTTCAGCACCCGGCAGGGTTTCCGTCCAGAAGGGGGCTTCATACTGCTTGTAGAGCGGCAGGCTGCTCCAGCTGCCGACCACCGAAAGCTCCTCGGCCTGGGCCATGGTGGCGCCTGCGACGAGAGCCGTTCCGGCCAGCAATGCATTGCGAATGATCTTCATCTTCGTTTCCTCTGTGGTTTGCTTCAGTTGTTGTTGTTTTGGGCAATGCCCCAAAGTCGGCTTTCTGCCGTCTCTGCGGGTATGTCGGTCACCAGCATGTGACCGGGGTCGTGGGTGATGGCGAGATCGGCACCGCAATTGCGAATCGCCATTTGCGGCGTCACGCCACAGGCCCAGAACACTGGAATGTCGCCATCCTTCATCACGGGTTGATCACCGAAGTCAGGCGACATGATATCGCGGATGCCAATCTGTGCGGGATCGCCAATATGCACCGGTGCGCCATGGGCGAGCGGCTGGCGCGACGAAAGCAATATGGCCTGGATGGCATCGGCCGGGCTGAAGGAGCGCATGGAGACGACGAGCGGGCCGGAAAATGCGCCGGCGGGCCGCGTCTCGATCGAGGTCACATACATCGGCACATTGCGCCCGGCCTCGATGTGAGGCACGGGAATTTCGGCAGCGACCAGCGCCTCCTCGAAGGAGAACGAACAGCCGAGGACGAAGGTCACCAGATCGTCGCGCCACACGGAATTCAGATCATCCACGCGTTCGGGCGCCTGGCCCGGTCGAAAGATGCGGTAGGCGGGTACATCGGTGCGGATATCAATATCCTGCCCCAGATCGGGCAGCGCAACCTCACCGGCTTCGCCGATGCCAATGATGGGGCAAGGCTTTGGATTGCGCTGGCAAAAGAGCAGGAAGTCATGCGCAAGGGCTTTCGGCAGGATCGCCAGATTGCCTTGCAGAAGGCCTGGTGCCTTGCCCGCAGTGTCGCCGCTGAAACGGCCTTCGCGAACAGCCTGACGCAATGCCAGACCGGTATCGAACACCTTTTCCTGCCCGGACGGGCTATGGATGTCCTGCGCCAACACGATGACCTGCTGCCTCCTCCAGATGACCGGCAGAAGGATTCCAAACTCACACGATCATGTCAATCGATCATTTGATGTAATAATTGATCTTTACAGAAGATCAATTTGATCGGCTTGTGTTGCGGCTTCGGTGATGATCGTCCCGGCTTCGCGATTGCGCTCCGGGAAGTAGATGACAATGAAGTTGAGCTCCTGCGGCTCTGCTTCCGGCTCCACGTCAATTCGACGGATATGCTCCGCGGCACCAAGGGAATGGGAGGTGGCAATGCGTCGGGGCAGAACACCTATGCCGAACTGGTCGGCGACCAGATGCAAGACCGTTGAGAGTGAAGCGGAACCGTGAAGGACCGGCGGCTCCGATATAGCACCGGCGAACAGGCGCTCCACCTGTTTGTAGGGCAGGGTGCCCTTCGGAAATGTCACGATGGGATGCTCGGCCAGCTCCTGCAACGTCCAAGCGCGGTTGCGATCCGGCATGGCCGTGGAAGCGTACCAGCCGAGTTCGACGGGCCGCAGAGCCGTGCCAACCACGCCACGCGGCTGCAACTCGCGCAGCAGGATTGCGACATCGAGCTCGTCATCGCTCAGCTTGCGGGCAAGCTGTTCGGACGTGTCTACCGAAAGTTCGAAACGCACATGAGGATGGTCCTGGCGCAACCGCTTGAGCATCTGCGTCAGGATCGTGTGCACGATGGTCTCGGCGACACCGATGCGCACCGTGCCGTTCAGACCGCTTGTCTGGGTCAGCTCCTGCACGATGCGGTCGCGGCTTTGCACCAGCCGATCGGCTTCTTCCAGAAAGCGCCGACCCGCCGAAGAAAGGCGCACCTGCCGCCCGACGCGGTCAAAGAGCGTGAGACCCAGCCGCTTTTCAAGGGCGGCAATACGCGTGGAGATCGCTGATTGGGCAAGGTTGAGACGCTGCGCTGCCGCACGAAAGCCACCCGCCCGCACCACCGCCTTCACGATCTCCACATCCTTGAAACCAAACATCGCGCGCAAATCTCCTCAAGCCACCAGACTTGTGAACGCATTCGGGCATGAAGTTCAAGCTGGTGGTGGTGAAATAAAAAAGGCGGCACCCTCGGGCGCCGCCTTTCCGCATTCTCGTACTATCCGCGGGGGATCAGAAGTTCAGCGCGCGGTCCTCTTCGCCTTCGCGCAGGCGGGTTGGCAGGCCCATTTCGTTAAGGAGGCCGAGGAAGGGCTGGGGTGGGAGCTGTTCCACATTGGCCATCTTCTTCACGTCCCAGTCGCCCTTGGCGATGAGAAGTGCGGCTGCGACCGGTGGCACGCCGGCGGTGTAGGAGATGCCCTGGCTGCCGACTTCGGCATAGGCTTCCTCGTGGTCAGCCACATTGTAGATGAAGACCTCGCGGTCCTTGCCGTCCTTCTTGCCCTTCACCAGGTCGCCGATGCAGGTCTTGCCGGTATAATCGGGGGCAAGCGATGATGGATCGGGCAGAACGGCCTTCACCACCTTCAGAGGCACGACTTCCAGCCCCTCGGCCGTCTTGACGGGCTGCTCGGACAGAAGGCCCAGATTCTTCAGGACCGTGAAGACCTGCACGTAACGGTCGCCAAAGCCCATCCAGAAGCGGACATTGGGAATGCCCATATTCTGCGAGATGGAATGCACCTCGTCATGGCCGGTCATATATGTGGTCTGGGTGCCCACCGTCGGCAGGTCCCACTCCTTGCGGATCTCGAACATCTTGTTCGATTTCCACTCATTGTCCTGCCAGGAATAGACCTGACCGGTGAATTCGCGGAAATTGATCTCCGGATCGAAATTGGTCGCAAACCAGCGCCCGTGGTTGCCGGCATTGACGTCGATGATGTCGATATCGGTGATTTCGTCGAAATATTCATCCGCTGCAAGCGCGGCATAGGCATTCACCACGCCGGGGTCGAAGCCTGCACCCAGCACGGCGGTGACCCCTGCCTTCTCGCATTCCTCGCGGCGCTTCCACTCGTAATTGGCGTACCAGGGCGGCGTTTCGCAGATCTTGAGCGGGTCCTCGTGGATGGCGGTGTCGATATACGCCGCACCCGTTTCGATACAGGCCGAGAGCACGCTCATATTCACGAAGGCCGATCCGACATTGATGACGATCTGGCTGCCGGTTTTCTCGATAAGCGCCTTGGTGGCGGCGACATCCATGGCGTCGAGCGCATGGGCCTCAAGCTTGCCTTCCACCTTCATCGCCTTCTTCTCATGGACCGAGGCGATGATCTTCTCGCATTTGGAGACGGTGCGCGAAGCGATATGAATATCGCCAAGCACGTCATTATGCTGCGCACATTTGTGCGCCACGACCTGCGCCACACCACCGGCGCCGACAATCAACACGTTCTTTTTCATCTTCGCGATCGTCTCCTTGTTACCCTGTCTTCGCCCCAGCCTGTCACGAAAGGCTGGCCCTGTAATCCTCGTAGCCAAATTCGCGCACGGTGCGCACGGTACCATCCAGTTCGCGGATGGCGATTGCAGGCATGCGTACGCCGTTAAACCAGTTTTTCTTGACCATGGTGTAACCGGCTGCGTCCTGAATGGAGATGCGGTCGCCCACCTTCACCGGTTCGGGGAAGCGGAACTCCCCGAAAATATCGCCCGCCAGGCAGGATTTGCCGCAGATGGTGACAAGATGTTCGCCCTCATTGGGTGCAATCTTGGCCTTCTCCCGATAAATCAGGAGGTCCAGCATATGGGCCTCGATCGAGGAGTCGACGATGGCAAGATCCTTGCCATTGTTGAGCGTGTCGAGAACGGTCACCTCCAGAGTGGTGGAATTGGTGATCGCAGCTTCGCCCGGCTCCAGATAGACCTGCACGCCAAATTTTTCCGAGAATGCCTTCAACCGTGCGCAGAAGCGGTCGACCGGATAGTTCTCGCCGGTGAAATGGATGCCGCCGCCAAGGCTGACCCATTCGACGCGCTCCAGAAGCGTGCCGAAACGCTCCTCGATCTGGGAGAGCATGTTGTCGAAGAGGTCGAAATCCTCGTTCTCGCAGTTGTTGTGGATCATGAAGCCGGAAATACGGTCCATGACCGTCTCGATCCTGGCGACATCCCATTCGCCCAGCCGCGAGAAGGGACGAGCGGGGTCTGCCAGATCGAAGCTTGAGGAGGAGATCTGCGGGTTCAGCCGCAGGCCGCGAACAATATCCTTCGCCGCATCCGAGTAACGCTCAAGCTGGCTGATGGAATTGAAGATGATCTTGTCGGCATAGGAGACGACCTCGTCGATCTCGTCATCGCCATAGGCAACCGAATAGGCGTGCGTTTCGCCGCCAAATTTCTCATGGCCCAGATGCACCTCGTAGAGCGAGGAGGAAGTCGTGCCGTCCATATGCTCGCGCATCTGGTCGAACACGCTCCAGGTCGCGAAGCATTTCAGCGCCAGAAGCGCCTTGGCGCCGGATTCCTTGCGCACGCGGTCGATGATCTCGAGATTGCGGGCAAGTTTGGCACGGTCGATCAGGTAATAGGGCGTGCGCAGCATCGGGCTTCTCCACAAGGTGCGGTCGCGTTGCGGCGGGTCATAGGCATATGGGGCTGAAAGAACAATAGGCGAGGGGTGATTTGTTCGGGTGGAAGTCTCGTCGCGAAGCTGGATCGCAACAAAAAAGGGGGCGCCTTGCGGGCACCCCCTCTCTTCACGCCAGTTGATCGCGAGATCAGAACGGCGAATCCGGGAAGTAAAATTCTTCGGCGTTCTCGGGCGTGATCAGCGGGGCGCCGAGAATGTAGCGCCCGCGAACCGGTGCGTTTGAGGTGTAGTTGGCGACAGTCACATCCATCGCGGTGGCGATCTGTGCCGGCGGATAGAGCACGTCGACGGGGACGAGCTCGTCGCCTTCCATCACGCCCTTGATGATCTCCTTCATGCCCGCACCGCCGACCACGAACATCTCCTTTTCGCGGCCAGCCTGCTTGATGGCTTCGACCACGCCCAGCGTGATGTCGTCATCCTGCGCCCACACGCCGTCAATATCGGGGAAGCGGGAGAGGAAGTCCTGCATGACCTCGAAACCATCATCGCGGTTCCAGTTGGCGAACTTGTTGTCCAGAACATTGATGCCCGAACCCTCGATCTCGGCCATGAAGGCGTCGAAGCGCTCGGTGTCGAGCACGGTCGGAATGCCGCGCAGGATGACGATATTGTCGCCTTCCTTCAGCCGCGACTTCATGTATTCGGCGGAGACGCGACCCATCTCGGTATTGTTGCCGGCGACATAGATGTCCTCGATGCCGGGCTCGGAAAGGCCACGGTCGACAACGGTGATGAAGGCTCCGGTCTGCTTCACCTGCTTGACGGGGTCGGTCAGCGGCTCGGATTCGAAAGGCAGCACGACAAGCGCGTCGATCTGGTGGACGGAAACAAGATCTTCCAGGTCGCTTGCCTGATCGCTTGGACCATTGGCGGTCACGATGATGATGTCGATATTCTCGTGCTGCGCCTCTAGACGCTTTTCGGCTTCCTGGGCGTGCCAGTTCAACCCGCCCATGAAGCCGTGGGTGGCGGCGGGAATGGATACGCCGATCTTGATCTTGTCCTGGGCAGTTGCCGCCCCGATCATGGCGGTCGAAACCACCAAGCCCACCAGAAGTGTCTTCAATTTCATTGCAGGTACTCCTCCCTGAGATGATTGGTGCCTCCTCCGGCACCGTTTCTCCGCTTTCGCGGCTACTCCTGCGCCTTGCGCTTTGGCGCGCGCAGATTCCCCCGTTGCAGATAGACCGCAACCACGATGATGACCCCCTGAACGGCACCGTTGAGATAGTTCGAGATGATGTCGGTGAGGTTCAGGATATTGCCGATGGCCGTCAGGATCAGCGCGCCGATCACCGTGCCGCCGACGCGGCCGAAACCGCCTTTCAGCATCGTGCCGCCGATGATGACGGCCGCAATTGCTTCGAGCTCCCACAGCACGCCGGTGGCGGATGATGCCGAGCCCAGACGCGGCACATAGATGATGGTGGCAAGCGAGACGCAAAGCCCCTGCAGCACATAGGTCCAGGTCTTCACGCGGTCGACCTTGATGGCCGAATAGCGCGCCACATGCTCGTTGGAGCCAATGGCCATGCAATAGCGGCCAAAGGCGGTGCGGTTCATCAGGATCCAGCCGATGATGGCGACACCGATGAATACCCAGACCGGGATTGGTATGCGCAGGAACGAGTCGTAATAGACCGGGCGGTAGATGTCGCGCGCCGCAGAGGCCAGGGACAGCGTGCCGCCATCGGCAAAATAGGTCACCAGCGAGCGGTAGATGCCCATTGTGCCAAGCGTGACGATGAAGGCTTCGATCTTGCCCTTGGTGGTCAGAAAACCGTTGATGAAGCCGGCTCCGATGCCAAGGATCAGCGAACAGCCGCAACCGAGAATGACGGTCCACACGCTGACGCCCATCACGTCTATCGCGCTGTTCATGATGATGATCATCATGCCTGCCACGAAGGCCGCCATGGAGCCGACGGAAAGGTCGATGCCGCCAGCGGTGATGACGAATGTGGCGCCCACGGCAATGATGCCGATAAAGGCGGAGCGGGTCAGAAGGTTCGCCAGATTGCCTTCGCTCAGAAATGCCGGGTTCAGCGAATAGCCAAGCACGCACAGCACGATCAGCGCGACAAGCGGGCCTGCCGTCTTCAGGTCTATGCCGAAATTCCTCACCGGTTTCGCCGTTTCTTCACGCGCTGATACGCTCATGGTCCCCATCCTGCTTGAGGCCTGCGGCGTAGCGCATGATTTCGGCCTCGGTTATTTCCTGCCCCTCGATCACGCCCGCCACGCGCCCCTCGCGCATGACGACGACGCGGTGCGACAGCCCGATGATCTCGGGCATCTCCGACGAGATGACGATGATCGATTTCCCCTCCGCGGCGAGTGCCGCGATGATGTGATAGATCTGCTGCTTGGTGCCGACATCGATGCCGCGCGTCGGCTCGTCGATGATGATGATGTCAGGCTCGGCCTCCATCATCTTGCCCAGCATCAGCTTCTGCTGGTTGCCACCTGACAACTGCCCGACCTTGACCGACGCATCGCGCGCGCGGATGTCGAAGCGGCGCACCGCCCGCGCCAGCGCCTCGTCCTCGCTTGCTTCATTGATGAACAACCCGCGGAAATGCTTCTTCAGGGTCAGAAGCGTCAGATTGGGGCGAAGTCCCGTATTGAGCAGAAGCCCGCGCCCCTTGCGATCCTTGGTCATATAGGCCAGGCCGCAGGCAATGCTTTGCGAGACTTCCGTGAAATGCACCGGCTCACCGTTGAGCTCGACATCGCCGCTGTCCCTGTGCTGCAGGCCGACAATCGTCTCGGCAACTGCCGTGCGACCGGAGCCGATAAGACCGGCAAAGCCAACAATTTCCCCGCGTTTCAGCGTGAAGGACACATTGTCGATGCTCTCGCCGGAAAGGTTCTCGACCTTCAACACGACGGGGGCATCGACATCGGGCTCATGCTTGGGGGGATAAAGGTTTGAAAGCTCGCGTCCGACCATCATCTGCGCGATGGAATCGGGCGTCAGCGCCTCGGTGCCGACGGTGGCAATATGCTGGCCGTCGCGCAGCACTGTCACGCGGTCGGCAAGGCGCATGACCTCATCGAGCTTGTGCGAGATGAAGATGATGGAAACGCCCTTGGCCTTCAGCCGGTCCACCTGCTCGAAGAAGTTCTCGGTCTCGGCCTGGGAAAGGACGGCAGTCGGCTCGTCCATAATGAGCACACGGGCATCGCGGCTGATCGCCTTGGCGACCTCCACCATCTGCTTGTCGGCGACGGAAAGGGAGTGGATGCGCGCATCAGGGTCGATGTCCACATGAAGCGTGTCGAGGATATGCTTTGCTACCTCGCGCATCTCCTTCAGCTTCAGGAAGCCATGCGACTTCAGCTCGCGGCCCAGAAAGATGGAGTCGGCCACCGTCAGGTGTTCGGCGAGATTGAGTTCCTGGTGGATGACGACGATGCCGAGCTTCTCGGCCTCGCCATGCGGCGGCAGCTCCACGCGCTGACCATCCAGGCAGACATGGCCCGAGGTGGGCTGTTCCAGCCCGGACAGGATCTTGATGAGTGTGGATTTGCCCGCACCGTTTTCGCCGATAATGGCGTGGCACTCGCCCTGGCGAATGTCGAAATCGATGCTGAAAAGCACCGGCACCTCGCCGAACGACTTGCTGATGCGTTCAGCAGACAGGATCACCGGGCCGCCGATTGTGTCGGCTGGCTGCATGACTGTCTCTCCTCCCAAGGGCAGTTTCCCGCCCGCTCCTGAACAATGATGTAAAGGTTTTCATTCCCTCTGTAAAGGTTTACATTGTGCGTTATCGGCAGGTAGAAACGATTTCGCTTTACCTGGCCGAAAGAAGCGCTGCATCTGCTTGGCGCTTCTCCGCCGGTAGCGGGGGAGGGTGGAGGACGAGAACGGTTGAAGCACAAGAAGCTGGCCACCATTGAAGATGTCGCAGCCATGGCCGGCGTTTCCATTGCGACGGTAAGCCGGGCAATCAACGAGCCAACCAAGGTGGCCGATTCCACCCGTCGGCGCGTCGCAGACGCGGTTGCCCGCACGGGCTATACGACCAATGCCATGGCGCGCAGCCTGCGCATGCGCCGCTCCAACATGATCCTGATCCTCGCACCCGATGTGGGTGATCCGAACTTCTCCAACATTCTCGTGGGACTGGAGACGGAAGCCAGCAAACGCGGCTATGGCATTCTCATCGGCAATACGCAGAATGATGCGGAGCGGGAAAGCGACTATCTGCGCTTCATCGCCTCCAACCAGGCAGACGGGCTCATTCTCTTCACAGGGCATCTGCCCTACGGCATCGCGGGCCGAGACGTGGCAACACCGCTGCCGCCCATGGTGGCGGTTTCCGAGCCCGTGCCGGACAGCGACATTCCCTTCATTGGCGTCGACAATGTGGAAGGCGCGCGGGTGGCGACGGAGCATCTGATTGCACAAGGCCACCGTCGGATTGCATTCATCGGTCGCTCCGCCTCGCGGTCCATCAATCAGATGCGCGAGGAAGGCTACCGCAAGGCATTGGCAGGGGCGGGGCTGGAGGTCGATCCGGCGCTGATCATCGACTGTGATGGTTCAACCGAAAGCGGGCGGGCGGCCGCCGAACTTCTTTTCGTGCGTGACAGGCTGCCGACGGCCTTCATGTGCATCAATGATGCCGCGGCCCTTGGCGTGACGATAGCGTTGAACGCCCGTCGCTATGATCTGCCCCGTGACTTCTCGGTCATGGGCTTTGACGATATCTCCTTTGCCAGCTTCGTAACCCCCTCGCTCACCACGATGAAGCAGCCGCGCCTGAAGATCGGGGAGCGGGCGATGGATACCTTGCTCGCGCTTCTCGAAGGTCGCGATCCGCCCGCGCAGGAGGTACTGTTGCGTGCGGAGCTGATCGTGCGTAACTCCGTTGCCCCGCCTCATCAACGATCCGCAGCCACCATGCGCAGCTTCGACAGACATTGAACCAAGCTCTCTTTAACCGACCGGTCGGTTGGTGATATACGGAGAATGTTCAGTGGCAGTGGAGGAGGGTCGTTTGAGCGGCAATGTGAGCCTTGAGACACGAGGGCGGGTGGCGCTGATCACGGTAGACAATCCACCAGTCAATGCGCTTTCACATGCGGTGCGCGCGGGTATCGCGGCGCGTCTCGACGAAATTGCCGCGCGAGACGACGTGGATGCCGTGGTACTTGCCTGCGCGGGACGTACCTTCATTGCGGGCGCCGATATCCGCGAATTCAACGCGCCGCCACGCGAGCCGCATCTGCCAGATCTTGTGGATCGACTGGAATCGTTCAAGCTCCCGATCGTGGCCGCCATCCATGGCACGGCACTTGGCGGCGGCCTGGAGATTGCCCTTGGCTGCCATTACCGGGTTGCCCTCAGTTCGGCGCGCCTGGGCCTGCCCGAGGTGAAACTCGGCCTGTTGCCGGGCGCGGGAGGCACCCAGCGTCTGCCAAGGGCGGTTGGGCCCGAAACCGCACTGGAAATGATCGTTACGGGGCGGATGATCGCGGCGAAGGAAGCGCATGGGGCCGGGCTGCTGGATGCAGTTGTGGAAGATGATCTGATAGCGGAAGCGATCGGGTTCGCCGCTGCGCGGGCGGAACGAAATGCTCCCATTCGTCGGTTGTCGAAAATGGATGAGAAGCTGGAGGCCTGCCGTCGCGATCCTTCTTCCTTCGAGGGAAAGGCCCAGAAGATGCTTGCCCGAGCGAAAGGCCTTGATGCCCCCGTGGCTTGTGTCGAAGCGGTGCGCAACACGCTCACCATGGATTTTGTCCAGGGCCAGAAGCGGGAGCGGGAACTGTTCGCACAGCTCAAGCAGGGAGAGCAGTCCAAGGCGCAGCGGCATCTGTTTTTCGCTGAGCGCAAGGCGCAGAAGGTGCCGGGGATCGATCGGCAAACAGGTGAGCGTGACATTCGCAAGATCGCTGTTCTGGGTGCCGGCACCATGGGCAGCGGCATCGCCATGGCCTTTGCTTCCGCCGGACTCCCGGTTGTGCTGATCGACCCGGATGACAAGGCCCGCGAGCGGGCCAGGGCAACGATTGAGAGCAACTACCAAAAAAGTGCCGAGCGTGGCCGCATCACTCCAGACATGGCCGAGCGCGCTCTTACGCTGGTCAGCATGACTGGCGACTTCACGCAGGTGGCCGAGGCGGATCTGGTGATCGAGGCCGTGTTCGAGGACATGGCGCTGAAGAAGAAGGTTTTTGCAGATCTGGACCGTCACGCGAAAGAGGGTGCCATTCTCGCAAGCAACACCTCCTATCTGGATCTCGACGAGATCGCTACTGCTACCAGCCGCCCGCGCGATGTGGTGGGGATGCATTTCTTCAGCCCAGCCAATGTCATGCGGCTTCTGGAGGTGGTGCGTGCGACGCAGACCGCTCCGGATGTGCTGGCGACGGTAATCGGCATTGGACGGAAGCTTGGGAAGGTGTCGGTCACGGTTGGCCTCGCTTACGGTTTTGTCGGCAACAGGATGCTGCTCGCGCGCAACATGGAGGTGGAAAACCTGCTTCTGGAAGGTGCGCGCCCGCAGGAGATTGACGCCGCCGCAACCGAATTCGGATTTGCCATGGGCCCCTGCGCGGTTGGTGATCTTTCGGGCCTCGACATCGGATGGCGCGCACGCAAGGCGGCGGGCCTCAAGGGCCCGGTCGCCGACGCATTATGCGAGCGCGGGCGCTTCGGCCAGAAGACGGGGCAGGGCTATTACCGATATGAAGACGGCAGTCGCACCCCGCTGCCCGATCCCGAGACCGAGGCACTGATCGATGAACTTGCCGCCGAGCGCGGCATCACCCGCCGCCCGATCGAGCGGCAGGCAATCACCGAGCGTCTGATCCTTCCGCTCATCAATGAAGCGGCGCATATTCTGACCGAAGGCGTCGCCCTGCGCGGCAGCGACATCGACCTCATCTGGGTCAACGGCTACGGCTTCCCCCGGGCCAAGGGCGGCCCGGCCTTTCATGCCGATCAGCTTGGGCTTGATCATGTTGTAGCGCGGCTGGAACATCATGCGGGCGGGGGCAACGAGCGGACGAAGCCCGCCCCGCTGCTGACGGAGCTTGCGCAATCCGGCAAGCGCCTGAGTGAGTATGAAGGGTGAATAGGGCACCTTCCGGTGTCGCAGATGTTGGTGCCAAGTACACCCCTCTCTGCCCTGCCGGACATCTCCCCCACAAGGGGGGAGATCAGTCGCTGAAATCTCATCGCCTTACCAGGATAGGAAAGTGCACTTAGAGCAGCCGATCTCCCCCCTTGTGGGGGAGATGTCCGGCAGACCTATCTACTCCTGCCGCAATGCTCCACCTCGTCCCGGAAGCCGGAACTCACCTCCCGCCAGTCATTACCGTCGGCACTTCGGGCGCGATCCTGGCGACCGCGCCTGCAGACTTCTAGCTCACGGCTTCAAGTTCGTCGGCGATGATCTTGCGCTGCAATTCACTCTGCGCCTCGCGATATTCGCGTTCTAGCTTGGCGACATATTCGCCAACCGACAGCACCGCGTCCACCGCGCCTATGCCCTGGCCCGATCCCCAGATCTCCTTCCAGCTCTTGGGCTTTTCGCCCTTGTCGGAAAAGTTCATGGTCGAGGGATCGCTCGAAGGCAGATTATCCGGGTCCATGCCAGAAGCGGCGATGGAGGGCTTGAGATAGTTGCCGTGAACCCCGGTGAAGTAGTTGGAATAGACGATATCGTCGGACGTGCCGTCGACGATCATCTGCTTGTAGGGTTCGACCGCATTGGCTTCCTTCGTGGCGATGAAGGCCGAGCCGATATAGGCAAGGTCGGCGCCCATGGCCTGGGAAGCCAGAATGGCCTTGCCATTAGCGATGGAGCCGGAAAGTGCGAGCGGGCCGTCGAACCAGGAGCGGATTTCCTGCACCAGCGCAAAAGGCGAAATCGCGCCCGCATGGCCGCCCGCACCGGCTGCTACGGCAATCAGGCCATCCGCGCCCTTTTCGATCGCCTTCTTCGCGAAACGGTTGCTGATCACATCATGCAGCGCAATGCCGCCGCCGGCATGGGCCGCATCATTCAGTTCCGGACGCGCACCGAGCGAGGTGATCCAGATCGGCACCTTCCAGCGCATGCAGATCTCGATGTCACGCTCAAGCCTCGCATTGGAGCGATGGACGATCTGGTTGACGGCATATGGTGCTGCCGGACGATCGGGGTTTGCCTGATTGTGACGATCAAGCTCCTCGGTGATCTGCTTCAGCCAGGCTTCCAGCTGAACCGGATCGCCTGGCTTCTCGCGGGCATTGAGTGCCGGGAACGATCCCACCACCCCGGCCTTGCACTGGGCGATGACGAGTTCGGGACCGGAGACGATGAACATGGGTGAAGCAATCACCGGCAGGCGGAGATTGTTGAAGACTGCTGGTAGCGCCAATGGTACCTCCCGTTTACGTTCACGTCAAAATACTGGTCCCGCATCCATTTGCAATGGAAGTTTTGCAAGGCCCCGGCCAAAGCCGACACATGCGGGTTTTCCCAGGCCCCACTCGGTAGGGGAGAACCCTAGGCGCATGGCGGGCCTGCCGCAATGATTTGGGCCAAGGCACACCTCTTGCGTGGGAACCCATTTCATCACCGTCAGTTGTTCAGGAAATTGAAGCTGCACCGTTGGATGGGTGGACATTGCGCGATGGATGTATGGAACGAACAAGGTGTGGACCGTACAGCGCAAGCCTATCTCTTGGAAATCGCTCCGAAGGACTTTAGCAAGGCCGTCGCGTTTCTGCGCAATTCAGGTCTTCTGGCTGTTGATGACTGGAGACTTGCCGCGCGCACCATGCGTCAGGTGGCGGCAGCCGATTTGTCCCTCGCGCGCCTTTATGAAGGGCATGTCAATGCCCGCCTTCTCATCAACACCTACGCAAATCCCTTTTTGCGCGAAAAATGCCTCGCGGAGATGGAGGAGGGGCTTCTATTCGGCGTGTGGGGGGCGGACGGCAGGGAGCCGGTTACCCTCGAAGGCGATCAGCTGACCGGCGCGAAGCGCTATGCGTCCGGCTTGGGTCTTGTCGACCGTGCAATCGTTTCCGCAAAGTCGAGCGAAGTTCAGCAGCTCGTGATCGTCGATGCGGGCGATACGCGCCGGCACGATCTCACAACCTGGAACATGGTGGGCATGCTCGCCAGTCGCTCGGGAAGTTTCGACTGTCGCGGATTGCGCGGCGAGAAACTCGGCGCTGCCGACATTTATACGCGGGAACCGCATTTCCTTGGGGGAACATGGCGGATTGCAGCTGTCACTTTGGGCGGCACGGTCGGACTTCTGGAGCGTGCGTCGGCTGTAATCAGAGCGCGCGGGCATCAGGATGCGGAGGCGCATCTCCTTCGCCTGGGCCCCATCGCGGGACAGGTCGCGTCTGCGTGGTGTGCGATTGTGCGCGCCGGTGAATTCGCTTCCGGCGATGAGGGGCGTGCCGCACCCGATGCTGCTGCGATACGGTCGCTCTCGGTACGGCTTCTGACGGAAGAGATCGGCCAGTCTGCCATTGCGGCGGTGGAAAGGTCGATCGGTCTTGCGATGTTTGATGAGGACCATGAGGTCGGGCGAATGGCGCGCGATTTGGCCTGCTATATGCGACAGGCGGCGCGTGATGCATTCTGCGTGAAGGTGGCGCGCGCTCTCCTGATGGGCGAGCGTCCCCTGGGGGATTGGCTCGATGCGTGATCACATCCCTCGCGCCAGCATTCATGACCTCACGGAAGGCGCAGCCGTGGTGGTGCTTGCCCCCCACCCGGATGATGAGTCGCTTGGCTGCGGAGCCCTGCTGCATGCCGCATTTGCCGGTCACGGCGCCCGCGTCATCTGCATGACGGATGGCGGTGCATCCCATCCCCACTCGGCCGAATGGCCGCGTGAAAGGCTGGCAGAACTGCGCGCCGCAGAACTTGATGCCGCCGTAAAGGCCCTAGGCGGCACTCCGACCTGCGTGACACGCCTGGGTTTGCCCGATGGAGGGATGTCAGGGCTCGCCGGCCGCTTTGAAGCGCTTGCAGCCGAGGTGGCAAGGATCGCAGAGGAGGCGGGCGCACGGGTTCTTCTGTCGCCAGCGCCGACGGACCCCCATTGCGACCACGAGGCCACGGCACAGATCGCAGAGATTGCGGCGAAAAAGGCAGGGCTTCGACTGCTTTATTACCCGGTGTGGTCCCTCTGGCACGACCCCGATTTCCGCGAAAACCTCAGCTATAGCGTCGAATTTGCATTCGATATCGGAAGTGCTCGCGCGGCGAAGGCCGCAGCCATTGCCGCTCACCGCAGCCAGCATGGGCAGGTGGTTGCGGACGATCCTGGGGGCTTCGTACTACCCGAGGGCTTTGTGAAGCAGTTTCTCGACGGGCAAGAGAGCTATTTCGAGGCTGCATCATGACTGCCGTCAGCGTTCAAAAGCTGCAGGAAATTTATGCCACGGGAGATGACCCCTGGGCATTCCGCACCAGCGCCTATGAGCAGGCGAAATTCGCTGCGACCCGTGCGGCCCTGCCTCGCAAAGCCTATCGATCCGCGCTGGAGATCGGTTGCGGCAACGGAGAACTGGCGCGTCACATCGCGCCCATTTGCGAGCGCTATACCGGCCTGGACGCGGTGGAACGCGCGATCATCGCGGCCCGCAAGGCCGTACCGCAAGGCAAGTTCGTGTGTCAGTTTCTGCCGGGCGACCTGCCGGGCGGAGACCATGACCTGATCCTGCTTTCCGAGATTTTGTATTTCCTCGACGAGCCCGGGCTGAAGAGCCTTGCGCGCCAGGTGGGCCGGTGTGGCCCATCTGCGGATATCGTATGCGTAACCTGGCTTGGCCCCACCGGAAATGCGCTTGGCGGTGTGGAAGCCCTTGAACTGTTCATCGCCGCGACAGGGCGCCACTTTCAACTTGTCACGCAGACGGACAAATATCGCATCGATGTCTCGGAGCCGCATGCATGAAAGTGGCCTGCGAGATCTTCGGCCCCGAAAGGGTGGCACGAGCCACCACTGCCATCATCGTGCCGGCCTGCAACGAGGCGGATCGGATCGGCGCCTGCCTCGACGCACTGGCGGCACTGAGAGGCGGCGAGACTGCGGTCATTCATGTCTGCGTGAACAACAGTGTTGACGCCACCGCGCAGATCGTGGGCGATCGGGCGGTTGGGCACGGTCTTGCACTGGTTCTAAGTGAGGTGACATTGCCGCGCGGAGGCGTTGGACGTGCCCGCCGACTGGGACATCTTCTGGCGATGCGTCACAGCCCCGATGCGCGGTTCCTTCTTTCCACCGACGCCGATTGCCAGGCGGAGCCGGACTGGCTTGCCACGATGACGCGGGAGCTTGAGAGCCATCCGGCCGCGATCGGGCGTATCGACAGCCTCGACGACCTGCCGCCGCATTTGCTGGAAAAGGTCAGGGCCGGAGGCGAATTGGAAGACAGCTATATGCGCTTGTCGCTGGAGTTTTCACTGCTTCTTGAAACCGATATGTCCGGAGCGCTTGGCCTGAATACCGCTGGAGGTGCGAATCTGGGTATCCGGCGGGATACCTATCGGGCAATTGGCGGCTATCGCGCGCTGGAGAGCCGGGAGGACCGCGACCTGATCGACCGGGTGGTGCAGGCAGGGCTGCGCCCCGTGCGCGTGCCGGATGCCATTGTTCGTGCGTCACTGCGCCCCGACGGCAGAGCGCCCGGCGGCATGGCTGACAAGATCGCTCAGCGCATTGCCGGAGCGGACGGTGAGCTCGACAGCGCTCTGGCTCCGGTTGACGCGATGTGGCCGTGCCTGAGCGGACGTGTGCGGCAGAGCCGAAAAGCCTTGTCCCGCGAAGAAGCTGCCCGCAACCTTCCCATCCTGGCTACCCATGTCGAAAGGCTGCGCGGCCTGTCATGCAGGCAGGAACGGCTGCGTTATCTGGAGGAGATCCGCTTGCCCGCGGGACAACGCGTATAGGCACGATTGCTATCGTGTGATTGGCCATTGTTGAACGGTTTGCGGTGTCGCATAAGAACCGGCGATAATGACCATGGAGGCCTGGGAAAGGTTCGCTGATGAAGATGTTTTCGCTCGAAGGCAAGACTGCGCTCGTTACCGGTGCGAATACTGGTATCGGCCGGGCGATTGCGCGGTGCATGGCAGAGGCCGGTGCAAGCGTGATTGCTGCGGGGCGTTCGCCTTGCGACGAGACGGTGGCCGAGATCAAGGCCGGGGGTTGTGATGCCCGCGCCCTTCATCTTGATCTTTCCGAGCGCGATGCGCCGCAGAACCTGTTTGCAGCCGAGAAAACGATCGATATCCTCGTCAACAATGCCGGGATCATCCGGCGTGCCGATGCGGTGGATTATTCGCAGGATGACTGGGATGCGGTGATCGACGTGAACCAGCGCGCGCTGTTCTTCATGTGCCAGGAATTCGCCAAGGCGGCTTTCGCGCGCGGGGCAGGGGGCGCGATCGTCAATATCGCCTCGCTCCTGTCCTTTCAGGGCGGCATACGCGTACCCGCCTATACGGCTTCCAAGCATGCGGTTGCCGGGCTTACAAAATTGCTAGCCAATGAATGGGCGGCCAAGGGCATCAACGTGAATGCCATCGCGCCAGGTTATATCGCAACCAACAACACGCAGGCGCTGCGCGAAGATCCGGACCGCGCTAAAGCCATTCTTGACCGTATTCCCGCAGGACGTTGGGGTGATCCGGACGACATTGGCGGCACCGCCGTCTATCTGGCATCACCCGCTGCCAAATATGTTCACGG
Source organism: Nitratireductor sp. CH_MIT9313-5 (assembly GCF_037029545.1). NCBI lineage: Bacteria > Pseudomonadati > Pseudomonadota > Alphaproteobacteria > Hyphomicrobiales > Phyllobacteriaceae > Nitratireductor > Nitratireductor sp. CH_MIT9313-5. The sequence goes on from NZ_JAYMER010000028.1 coordinate 68,977, forward strand.
CGCAATTCTCAACGTCGATGGCGGCTGGTTGGCACGCTAGGTGCCGCAACTGTAAGGCCGGCCCTAACCAGCCTTCTTTTGCAACTCGTTCAGATAGCCTTTGACCGCCATGAATACCCGCTCGGCAAGAGCCTCATCGTCGCCTGCCGTTCCTCCGCGCAAGCCCTGAAGCATGATGCCGCGGGCCATGCCCGTGATGTCTTGTGCGGCGATCATCTGGACATGGGGCGGCACGTCAAGAGCGGTCAGAAATCGCCCGATGCATCCCACGATGGCCTTGTTGATCTCGTGGGTCTGCTCGTGGAGCGGCAAGACCGCCGAGGCATAATCCAGTGCCTGCGCGAGCGACAATGTTCGCGGCTGATGAAGCAATCCGGCACGGGCCAGATCCCGCAATGCCTGATCGGCACTCTTCTGCTCGACATCCGTGGAAGCCGCTTCGAGCGCGCTCAACACGTTCTTCTGCTTGCGCCGCAGCATCTCCGCCAGGATCGCCTCCTTTGAGGGGAAATACTGGTAGAGTGAGCCGACGCTCACGCCGGCCACGCGGGCAACGCTGTTGGTGTTGAATCCCATCAGGCCCTCGGCGCTCAAAATGCGAGCAGCCGCTTCGAGAATGGCATCCACCGTTGCTTCCGCACGTGCCTGACGCGGCATTTTCCTCGGGCGGACGCTGTCGGTTTTTGGTGGCATGAAATGCGAGTTTCCCAATACGAGCAATTGCTCGATTATGCTCCTGAAAGCTTGAAACGGCAAGGGCATTGCAGGGTGAAACTTCTCGGACACACGATATTGGTAACGGGTGCCACGCGCGGCATTGGCAGTCGCTTCGCGCGTGTTGCCGGGGCACGCGGCGCGAAGGTGCTGTTGGTTGGACGCGATGAGCAGCGGCTGCGCGGGCAGGCCCGCTTCATCGGTGAGAATGCAATACCGGTCCCCTGTGATCTGGCTGATCCGGCTGCCCTGTCGGCTCTGATCGAAAGGATCGAGCAGGATCATCTACGTCTTTCCATCATTGTGAACAATGCAGCCCTCCAGCAGGAGATGAATTTCATTCATGATGGCCGCGACGCGCTCATCACTGGCCTGCAAAACGAGATTGCGACCAATCTTCTGGCACCCTTGATGCTGACGGCGCGGCTGTTGCCCTTGCTTCTACGACAGCCTGAAAGCGCCGTATTGAATGTCACGAGCGCGCTTGTGCTCTCTCCCAAGGCCGCAGCACCTGTCTATTGCGCAAGCAAGGCAGCACTTTCCAGTTTCAGCGCCGCCCTGGCCATACAATGCGCGAGCGAGGCGCCGCATCTGCGCATCCTCGAAGCTGTCATGCCGCTGGTGGAGACCGACATGACCCGCGGCCGCGGCCGGGGAAAGATTTCCGCAGAGAAAGCGGCACTGGGGCTTCTCGCAGCCCTTGAGGCTGAAAGGCCGCGTTACTGGGTCGGAAAGTCCAGATTTCTCCCGATCATCAACCGTATCTCGCCCGCTCTCGTGCGGCGCATTCTGAGCTAGAAGCTTCTCATGGCATATATCGAAGAACAATTGGGCAGGCAGCAAGGCGGAGGTGACTGGATACGCTTCCTCAAAAGCTGGCTGCGTGCGCCGCTTCGCACTGGGGCGATCGCACCAAGCGGAGCGAAGCTCAGCGATGCGATGGCCTTCAGCGCGGCGATCAAGCCGGGTGAGACTGTGATCGAGCTTGGGCCCGGCACCGGCGTCGTGACGCAGGCACTTCTTATGCGCGGCGTATGGGAAGGTAATCTGATTCTCGTCGAAGCCGATCCCGATCTCGCGCGCCTGCTCAGGCAGCGTTATCCAGCTGCCAATGTTATCGAGGGGGACGCTTTTGCGCTCCTGTCGCAATGGGCGGAAAGCGGCATGGCTGCGGGTGCGGTCGTCTCCAGCCTGCCCTTGTTCGTCTATCCAAGGCACAAGCGTCAGGAGCTTGCGCGAGCCGCGCTGCGCATCACCGGACCAGCGGGGCGGATGGTGCAGTTCACCTATGGTCCGGTTTCACCGGTCTCTAGACAGAAAGGCATGAGAGCCTATGCCTCGCGCCGGATCTGGCAGAACCTGCCGCCGGCGGTGGTCTGGACCTATCAGGGAGAGCCGTAAGGCCGTGCGCTGCCGGAACTGCTTGGCGCTTCATGCATTGCATTTGCATGGGATCATCCAGCGTCAAGAAGTGCCGGATCGCTGAAGGGACGAGTGCGGACACGCTCGACCGATATCGGCACGGATTGGAGACCGCGCTCGGTGTGCCGTTCACGGCCGGAAACGAGATCGATGTCTATCGCAATGGCGACGAGATCTTTCCACCCATGCTCGACGCGATCTCACGTTCCACCGAAATGGTAGAGTTTCTGACCTTCATCTACTGGAAGGGCGATATCGCCGAGAAATTCGTCGAGGTTCTTTCCGAGCGCGCGCTTGCCGGTGTTACGGTACGCGTGCTTCTCGACGGTTTTGGCGCGCGCCCGATGCCGCAGAACCTCGTGGAGCGGATGGAGAATGCCGGTGTGCAGGTGCGCTGGTTCCGGCCGCTTCCACAGTGGAAGGTCTGGAACATCGACAATCGCACCCATCGCAAGATCCTCGTATGCGACGGACAGATCGGCTTTACCGGTGGCGTGGGCATTGCTTCGGAATGGGAAGGCAATGCGCAGGACCCCGACCACTGGCGCGAAACGCATTTCCGCGTGCGCGGACCTGCGGTCACGGCACTGCGCTCTGCCTTCTACCAGGATTGGGTAGAGGCGGAATACAGGGTGGACTGCGCGTTGGAGCGGGTGTGGCCGTCCAGGCAAGCCGGCGACAAGCTCGTGCAGGTGCTGGCATCCACGGCTTCCGTCGGCTTTACGGATATCGCCATCCTTCATGAAGCCCTTGTGCTTCTGGCGCAAAAGAGCCTGCGCATCATAACGCCCTATTTCGCGCCCCATGAGCGCGATGTGGAAGTCATCGCCGACGCTGCCCGGCGCGGTGTGGATGTCCAGATCATCCTGCCCGGTCCACATATCGACAAGAGGGTTTCCGAACTTGCCGCATCCGACGCTTTCGAGCCGCTATTTGAGGCGGGCGTGAAGATCTGGCGCTACCAGCCGACAATGATCCACACGAAGCTCGTGACAGTGGATGGCGTCGTTACCTGCATCGGCTCGGCAAACTTCAATCAGCGCTCGGCGAGCAAGGATGACGAGATTGCGCTTTGCGTTCTTGATCCGGCCTTTGCCCGGAAGATGGACGGGCAGTTCGACGAGGATTGCGAGAAGTCGGTGCTGACGACGCTTGATGACTGGAAGAAGCGCGGTATCGGGCGTCGGGCACGCGAGGCGATGGCCCATGTCATGAAACCCGAAACGTGAAAAACCGACGCCATCACCATGCCATCTTCCAGATGTAACAAGACCCGGTTCAGGTGCAGCACCGGTGCCTGGGCTACCGGCAATCTCAGGCGGATGGACATGGCATGAGCCCATGGCGCAGCACGCTTCTGGCGGGCATACTTCTTCTGGCGGCACCTGCTGCCGAGGCGGCTCCAAATGCGCGGGACATGCTTCCACGTATCTGCGAGCTTCTGGAAGTCCATGCCGAAAAGCATGGCATCTCTCCCCATTTCTTCGCACGCCTGATCTGGAAGGAGAGCCTGTTCCGCCCCGATGCTGTCAGCCACAAGGGCGCGCAGGGCATCGCGCAGTTCATTCCCTCCACCGCGAAGCTGCGTGGGCTGAAGGATGCTTTCGACATAGAACAGGCAATTCCGGCCTCCGCTTCCTATCTGGCTGATCTGAAGCGCCAGTTCGGCAACAGCGCCCTTGCCGCCGCGGCCTATAATTCCGGCGAGAACCGGGTTGCCCGGTGGAAGGTGCGGGGCGGCAGTCTGCCAGCGGAGACCGAGGATTATGTCTTTTCGATCTTTGGCAAGCCTGCCGAAAGCTTCCGCAAATTTGAAGGCAAGGTCGATATCAAGCCGTTGAAAGCAAATCTGCCCTTCCGGAAGGCCTGCATGTTGATGCCGGTCTCCAGCGGCGCCTTGCATGTACAGGCACCGCGCAAGCCATGGGGCGTGCAGGTGGCGGGTCATTTTCAACGCGGGGTGGCCCTGCGCCTCTGGGAGCAGACGCGGCGCAATCTTCCAGCCAGCCTTCGCGGCATATCACCCAATGTGGACCGCGTGAAATCTACCCGCGGGCGCAAGCACATCTATGCGGTGCGCCTCGGTGCCGACAGCCGAGCTGAGGCGGAGCGCATGTGTTCGCGCCTGCGCCAGGCTGGCGGCGCGTGCATTGTGGTGCGCAACCGGTAGTATCGGCTAGGCATCTGCACCCGTAGCGGCACCCGATCTCATGCCCTGCAGCACCTCTTTCGGCGCGACGCCGCGCAATTCCGTGCGCAGGCGCGGCAGTGCCTCGGGATATTCCTTCTGCAGGAAGGTGACGATCTGCTCGCGCACATCGCAGCGCAGATCGAAGGCATCACCGGAATTGCGTGCCGACATGAGAATGCGCACCTCCATGGTAAATTCCTTGAAGTCCGTGACCTGTAGCACGAAGACATCGCCATTCCACAATGGCGAGGCGCGCACCACCTCCTGCGCCTTTTCGCGCAGGGCCTGGATGGGCACCTGGTAATCCAGATAGATGATGACAGAGCCGATAAGGGTTGCTTCCTCGCGCGTCCAGTTCTGGAAGGGCTGCTCGATGAAATAGGACAGCGGCACGATGAGTCGCCGCAAGTCCCAGATGCGCACGACGACATAGGTCGAGGTGATCTCCTCGATCTTGCCCCACTCGCCCTCAATCAGAACGGCATCGTCGATGCGGATCGGCTGGGTGACGGCCATCTGCACGCCGGCGAATATGTTCTTGAAGAGTGGCTGCAGTGCCAGACCGACAATGATACTGGCGGCACCGGCGGAGGCGAGCAGGCTGAGCCCGAATTTGGCGGCGCCCTCAAAGGTCATGAGACCGGCGGCCACGCCGATCAGGATCAGAAGCAGATTGGCGATGCGTTCGAATATCTTGCTTTGCGTTGCGTGCTTGCGGGCCAGAAGATTGTCTTCGGCATCCAGCTTGAAGCGGCGCAGATAAATGGTGATCCAGATGTGAAGCACGATGCGCGCCGCAATCACGCCAAGCGCGATCAGACCCAGAAGCAGGCCGTGCTGCACGATACGGGCTTCCGAAGACATCAGCGGTGAAGCTTCCGTGGCAAGCACCAGGAAACCCAGTATGAGAGCCAGCCGCAACGGCCAGCCAAGGCGCTTGACCATGGAGCGCCAGAACATGCTGCGTGCGCTGACGAGGCGTTCGGCCGCGCGCATGAAAAGCTGGTGCACCATGAGTGCGGCGATGATCGCAAGGGCAAACAGGACGAGCGTTGCCATCCAGTCGGGCATCCACTCGATCAACCATTCCAGTTCACTGGCTGCAGCTTTGATTTCGCGCATTTGCGCCCTCCATCCATAAGAAGGGCCAACGCAAAAACGCGAGGAGCGTTCACTTGGCTGTTGCGGTTTCTAACGCAGCAGATTTCCCAGCGGGATGAGCATCCCAAGAAGTACCGGCTGATGAAGGAGATAGATCGCCAGGCTGTGCCTGCCCATGAAGGTGAAGGCGCGCGAGAGCGGGCTTGTGCCCGAAAAGCGCGACAGTGTCCGGTCCCAACCCTTGGCGAGTGCAGCCTTGGTGACGCCCATGCCAAGCAGCGTCACGCCCACCCAGGGGAAAACCGGCACAAGGTCGTTGCTTGGCGGTGAGATGGTGGAAAAGCCGATCCAGGCGAGCCATCGGCTGTTGAACATGTCGGCTGCATAAAGCTCCGGCGCGATGACGATCACGGTACCGACGAGCGTGAGAAGAAGGGCGGGCAATGGCAGAAGCAGCGCACCGAGCAGGCTTGCAAACACGATCGCATGCAGAATGCCGAAAAAGATGAAGGCTTGGGGAAAGGTGAAATAGGTCGCGACGGTAATCGCAAGAGCCGCCACCGCGATCATGGCAATGCGTTTCAGGAAAGCCTTCCAGCGCACACCGTTCGGGTGAGCCAGAACCAGACTGACGCCAACGAGAAACATGAAGCTGGTGGCGAGGCTGCGCCCGAACAATATCCACCATGGACTGGAATTTGCGCCCTGCAGCGCAAGCCCGGTCAGTTCCAGATCCCACACCAGATGGAAGATGACCACGCCTGCAATGGCCAGCCCCCGCACGAGATCTACGATCTGAAGCCGCGGCGCGCCTGCGCGTGCATGGGTTTGAGGATGGGTGTCGTCATCTCGTGAAGCCGCAGGGGCAAGGGTTGCCATGACACAGTCCTGAGTGATCTCGTGTCATGGCAATTCATCATAATTGTTCGGTTAGCACCAGTTCAGCAGTGACTTATGATCCGCTGTTCTGCGATAGAAGCTCCGCGTCGCGCCCGATCCAGCTCTCGAAATCGCTGAGATGGCCAAAGGTGGCAGGCCGCAGCTTGCCCCATTTTGTCGGGTCGGAGACGAGGAAACGGCGCTGGGAGCGCGCGATTGCCGCCTTCTTGACCGCAATCTCGTGAAAGTGGAAGCAGGTGACACCTTCGCTCTCATGGATACCGGCGGCGGAGAAGAAACCTTTGGTGATGTTCACTTCCTGCAGCATCTGCAGTGCCGTGTCCGACGAGAAGCTGCCGCTTTCGGGATGATAGATGCCTGAGACCATCATCAGCGTCACGCCATCAAGGCGCACGATCGATTCGGCGATATTCATCGCCTGCGTGACGACGGTGATGTTGGCGTTCTGTGGCACGAGCGGTGCGAGATGATGGAGCGTTGAGCCTGCATCGATGAAGACCGTGTCTTCCGGCTCGATCAGTTTCGCGGCTTCAGCGGCAATGCGGCGCTTGGCAACGATATTCGTGCCTTGAGCGTGGGTGAGGGAGTAGCGCTCACCCTTTTCCTCCGCCAGCATGATGTAGCCACCGAGGCACAGGATGCCGCTGTCGCCATCGCCCAGATCACGGCGAATGGTGATCTCCGAAGTCTCAAGCTTCTGCGCAGCTTCCGTGATGTGCAGGATCGCACCGCCTTCACACAGCTTCTTCAGCGCCTTTATGCGTATGTCCCGTCCAGAGGGTCTGGCCACGTTCCACTTCTCTCCATGCGCGTGGTTGTCCCACTGCTCATTGGACCTCTGGCCCAATCATTTGCAAGTGCAAATCTTGGTCGGAGGGGTTGCTAGTTATGATAGGAAATGATCATAATGAGGCGTGTCGATCAATATCCCATCGTGATATTGAATCGATTTTGTCACCAAGTGCCCAGCCTGCATCACATTCCAGCAGGCCGCCGGGCGAGGAGGAGTTTATTTATGAAGACTTTGCTGACGGCAGCTTCGGTTGCCCTGTCCCTCATGGCGTCGTCTGCACTGGCCGAGCAGGTTGTGGACACCACCAATGTCAACAAGGACCTGATCGCAACCAAGGACGACAAGAAATACACCATCGCCACCGTGGTGAAGGTTGACGGCATTGCCTGGTTCGACCGCATGCGCGACGGCGTCGAGCAGTTCAAGGAAGACACCGGCCACGATGTGTGGATGGTTGGCCCGAGCCAGGCCGATGCGGCCGCTCAGGTGCAGATCATCGAGAACCTGATCGCGCAGGGCGTTGACGCCATTGCCGTCGTGCCGTTCTCCGTTGAAGCTGTCGAGCCGGTTCTGAAGAAGGCACGCGACCGCGGCATCGTCGTGATCTCGCACGAAGCCTCCAACCTGCAGAACACCGACTACGATCTGGAAGCCTTCGACAATCTCGCCTATGGCGCCAATCTCATGAAGGAGCTTGGCAAGTTCATGGGTGGCGAAGGCAAATATGTCACCACCGTCGGCTCGCTTACCTCCAAGAGCCAGATGGAATGGATTGACGGTGCTGTCGCCTATCAGAAAGAGAACTTCCCGAACATGGAAATGGTCGGCGATCGTCTTGAAACCTATGACGACGCGGCGACCGACTACACCAAGCTGAAGGAAGCCATGACCACCTATCCGGACATCAAGGGCATCCTTGGTGCGCCCATGCCGACTTCGGCAGGTGCCGGTCGCCTGATCGCCGAGAGCGGCCTGAAGGACAAGGTCTTCTTCGCAGGCACGGGTCTGCCTTCGGTTGCCGGTGAATATCTCGCCAATGGCGACATCCAGTACATCCAGTTCTGGGATCCGGCTGTTGCGGGTTACGCCATGAACATGCTTGCCGTTGCCGCACTCGAAGGCAAGGGCGACCAGATCAAGGCTGGCCTCAATCTCGGTCTCGAAGGCTACGACTCCCTCATCACGCCGGATGAGAGCCGCCCGAACCTGCTTTACGGTGCAGGCTGGGTCGGTGTGACCGCTGAAAACATGGACAAGTACGACTTCTGATCGTCCTTTTCCGCCAAAGCCGGCGCCTGCCCCGCATGGGGCGGGCGTCAGCCCGATCCTGCGCGGCGTACGGCCCGCGCATCAGCTTCAGCCTGCCGGGAAAACCATGTCCGAAAATCTGATCGAGCTGAAAAATATCAGCAAGCGCTTCGGTGGCGTGCGCGCTCTGGATGATGTTTCCATGAGCATCCGCCCCGGCGAGATCCACTGCCTTGCAGGCGAGAATGGATCGGGAAAATCGACCATCATCAAGGTCATGTCCGGTGTCTATACGCCGGAAGAAGGCCAGATCCTAATCGACGGCAAGCCGGTGTCGCATCTCGACCCGATCAAGGCCGTCCAGAAGGGCATACAGGTCATCTGGCAGGACTTCTCCCTCTTCGGGAACCTGACAGTTGCCGAGAACCTGGCGCTCAACACCTATATTCTCGAAGGCCGCAGCCGCATGGACTGGGCGCGGGCCCGCAAGATGGCGCGCGAAGTGCTGGCAAAGCTTGATGTCGAGATCGACATCGACGCGGATGTCGAGACATTGCCGACTTCGGGCAAGCAGGTGGTGGCCATCGCGCGTGCCATTCTCGCCGAAGCACGCCTCATCATAATGGACGAACCCACAACCGCGCTCACCGGTCACGAGGTGGATGCGCTCTTCAAGATCGTGCGCGACCTGCAGTCCCATGGCATCGCGGTTCTGTTCGTTTCGCACAAGATGCGCGAAATGCTCGAAATTTCCGAGCGTCTGACGGTCTTCCGCAATGGCAGGAAGGTTGCCGAGGGGCCGATGTCGGATTTCGACGAAGCCGCCATTACCCATGCGATGACAGGGCTGGAGCTTGAGGAAGAGCCTTATATCGCCAACATCTCCGCTGATGTCGCACCGGCACTCGAGGTGAGAAATCTCAGCGTTCCCGGCCTGGTTGATGGCGTGGACCTGACGCTGCGTCCCGGCGAGATCGTAGGCATTTCCGGCCTGATCGGTTCGGGCCGCACCGAACTCGCCCGCGCATTGTTCGGCATGGAGAATGCCACGGCGGATGTCTTCCGCATCGAAGGCCGCGACGTGTTTCCCCATTCGGTGCAGGACGCGGTTGATCTGGGCATTGCCTATGTTCCCGAGGACCGGTTGAGCGAAGGCTTGTTCCTGACACAGTCCATCGAGCGCAACATGGTGGTCTCCATCATGGACCGGTTGCGCAAGGGCATGTTCCTGGACCGCAAGGCCATGCGCTCGCGCACGGAAGAAATGTTCGCCAAGATGCAGATCGCAGCCCCCTCGGCCGACACGGCGGTGGGCAATCTGTCCGGCGGCAATGCTCAGCGCGTGATGCTGGGCCGCTGGCTTCTGACCGGCGCGAAAATCCTCATCCTCAATGGTCCGACGGTTGGTGTGGATGTCGGCTCCAAGGCAAAGATCCACAAGATCATCCGCGATCTGGCTCAAAGCCAGGGTCTGGCCGTGATGATGATTTCCGACGACGTGCCGGAACTGACCGGCAACTGCAACCGCATCCACGTCATGCATGACGGGCGCTTCGTGGCTCACTTTGAAGGAGCCGAAATGAGCGAAGACGCAATCAATGACAGCCTGAAGGCGCTGAAATAGGGCAGCCAGATGAAAAGGTTACAATCCACCGAAGCCATTATCGCCATTGTCCTGATCCTGGTCATGGTGCTGATCGGGCTGGTCAATCCCGCCTTCTGGGGCGTGGGCAATCTGTTCAGCCTTGCCAAGGCCAATGTCGTGATCGGCATCATGGCGCTTGGCGTGCTCCTGATCATGATTTCAGGCGGCATCGACGTGTCGTTTCCCGCTATCGCGGCAGCCGCCCTCTACATCACCGTGAGAACCATGGTGGCGCTGGAATATGACGGCGTGCTCCTACCCTTCATCGCCGCTTGCGTGATCGGCGTGGCGCTTGGCGCCTTCAACGCCTTCATTATCGACCGGTTCAAGATGATACCGCTGATCGTGACCCTGGGCACCGCCTCCATCGTGCGCGGTCTGGTGCTGGGGCTTCTTGGCACCTCCATCGTCAACATCAACAAGATGCCTGACGGGCTGATCGCATTTGGCAGCCAGAACATCGCCACCGCAACCGCCTCCAACGGCGCGAATGTGGGTCTGACGGCGATGGTGCTTGTCTATGTGGCGATTGCCTTCGTCATCCACTTCATCCTGAAGCACACAATGACCGGCCGCTCCGTCTATGCCTATGGCGGCGACCCGGAAGCGGCACGCCGGGCGGGCGTGAACACGCGCCGCACGATCTTCTTCGTCTATTGCACGGCGGGGCTTCTGGCCGGTTTTGCGGGCCTCCTTCACTCCTCCATGATCTGGCAGGCCAATCCACGCGACTTCATCGGGCTTGAACTCGACGTGATCGCCGCGGTGGTTCTGGGCGGTGCGTCGATCTTTGGCGGACGGGGCTCGGTTCTTGGCACCATGATCGGCGTCTTCACGCTCGTCATGGTCAAGAACTCGCTGATCCTGATGAAGGTCGACACCACCTGGCAGCGCGTGGTCGTGGGCGCCATCATCATCATCGCAACGGCGATCACCGCCTGGCGCGATCGCAAGAAACTGGCTTGAGGGGAGGGAGCATCATGACCGCCAAGGCCGAACAAAAACCGCTCCTGCGCCGTCTTCTGGGCGAAGACGCCTCGATCATTCAGCTTGCGATCATCACGCTCGTGATCTTCGCGCTGATGTCGGCGATGAACCCCGACAAGTTCCTGCGCTACTACAATTTCGAGTCCATCACCTATGTGATGCCCGAACTCGGCATTCTCTCCATCGCGATGATGGTGGCGATGCTGACGGGCGGCATTGACCTGTCGATCGTGGGCATCGCCAATCTGGCGGCCATCACGGCGGGTGTCTATTTCCGCCATCCGGCCGTGGCCGAAGGCATTGCCGCCGGTGGTGCGGGTGTCGTGCTGCACACGATCATGGGCGTTTTGATCGCGCTCACGGTTGGTCTGGCCGCAGGGCTTTTGAACGGACTTCTGATTGCGCGGCTGCGCATCATCCCGATCCTTGCCACCTTGGGCACGGGTCAGGTCTTTGCAGGTCTGGCGCTGGTCCTGACGGGCGGCCCGGCCATTGTCGGCTTTCCGCAAACCTGGAACTGGCTCGGCACGGGAAAGATGCTCGGCGTTGCAACACCCTTCTGGGTGCTGGTCTTCGTGGCCATCATTGTCGCAATCCTGCTGCGCCGCACGCATCTCGGCGTCAATCTCATGCTGATCGGCACCAATGCGCGCGCCGCCGTCTTCGCCGGCATCAGAAGCTCGCGCATGATCCTCTATTCCTATGCGCTGACGGGTGTGATGGCTGCCATTGCAGGGATACTTCTGTCCGGTCGCACCAATTCCGCCAAGGCCGATTTCGGTGCATCCTATCTGCTGCAGGCGGTGCTGATTGCCGTTCTGGGCGGCACCAATCCGGCAGGCGGCAAGGGCAAGGTGCTGGGCGTGCTCCTGGCGCTTGTCGCTCTCATGTTCCTGTCATCGGGCATGCAGATGATGCGCGCATCCAACTTCCTGATCGATGCGGTGTGGGGCGGGTTCCTCGTGCTTGTCATCGCCATCAATTATCTGAGGTCGCGCAAATGAGTGCTGCCACCAATGAAACCGTGTTTCACCTGACGCAGGACCTGTTTCCGGCCAATGGTGAGCGCCAGCTGATCGAAGGGCGCGGCTTTTCCGTTTCGGCCTTCCGCTATCCCTCTTCCGTCGAGGGTCTGCGCATCGAGAACGAGCGTGGCCATGTGGTCGTCCTGCCGTTCCTCGGCCAGATGATCTGGGAAGCCGTCTTTGACGGGCGGAGCCTCGGCATGGGCAATGTCTTCCCCTATCCGCGCAACGGTGCCTCGATCCTTGAGACCTATGGCGCCTTTGCCTATCACGCAGGGGTCTTGCGCAATGGCACGCCGGGACCACAAGACACGCATCTGCTGCATGGCGAGATGCCGGTGCAGCGCATGGACAGCGCCTATCTGGTAATCGGTGGCGAGGGCGAGGATGCCTGGCTGCGCCTTGGCGGTCATGTCGAATATGTGATGGGCTTCGGCCCGCATTATGTCGCGCGCCCGAGCGTTACGGTGAAGCGGGACAGCGGGCTTCTGGATGTGGCGATGGAGGTTGAAAACCTCTCCGCCCACGAGATGGAGCTTATGTATATGCTCCACGCCAATTTCGATTTCGTGGCAGATGCCACGATCCATCAGCCGGCGGAATATTCGCCGGAGCAGACGGTGGTGCGTCAGGCGATCCCCGGCCATGTGACGCCATCGCCGGAATTTTTGGCGCTTCTTGAAGACCTCAAGACCAATCCGGCGCGGATGCAGACGTTTTCGGAGCCTGATCTCTACAGCCCCGAACAGGTCTTCTATATCCGCGGTCTGAAGCGCGACGAGAATGGCCGCACGCGTCTAGCGATGGAACTGCCCGAGGGCGGTGCCTTTTCGGTCGCCTATAGCCCCGACGACTTCCCCCATTGCGTGCGCTGGATCCTCAATGACGGGGATGCGCAGGTGGCTGCCTTCGCATTGCCTTCGACCTGCGAGCCGGAGGGCTACACGGCGGAAAAGGCGAAGGGGCATGTGCGCCTGCTTGCGCCGGGCGAGAAGCAGTTCTTCCCCGTCACGATCGGCCTGCTCGACGCTGCGGAAGCAAAGACGGCAGTGGCCGCCATCAAGAATTTCAACAAGGACTGAACCATGGAAGATCAAAAGCGCATCGGCCGCATTGCCGTTGTCGGCTCCAACATGGTCGACCTGATCACCTATATCACCCGCATGCCTGCCCCCGGCGAAACGCTGGAAGCGCCCGATTTCGAGATCGGTTGCGGCGGCAAGGGTGCGAACCAGGCGGTTGCCGCGGCCAAGCTCGGCTCGCAGGTCTCCATGGTGACAAAGGTTGGCAGCGACCTGTTCGGCGACAACACGATTGCCAATTTCCAGCAGTTCGGCATCGACACGACCCATGTCGCCAAGGTCGAAGGCAAGTCCTCAGGCGTGGCACCCATCTTCGTTGAAGAGTCCGGCGAAAACTCCATCCTCATCGTGAAGGGTGCGAATGCCGACCTTTTGCCGGCTGATGTGGATGCGGCCGAAGAGACATTGCGCCAGGCCGATCTCATTCTCATGCAGCTTGAAGTGCCGCTGGAGACGGTGCGCCATACGGTCAGGCGCGCGGCGGAATGGGGTGTTCCGACCATTCTCAATCCCGCGCCTGCCACGCCCGAACTCAATGTCGGCGATCTGCGCAGCCTGAGCTTCCTCGTGCCCAATGAAAGCGAACTTGCGCTTCTGTCGGGCATGCCGACCGATAGCGAAGACGAAATCAACGCTGCTGCGCGCAGCCTGATTGCGCAGGGCATCGGCACGGTCATCGTGACGCTTGGCGGCCGCGGCGCGCGCCTTATCACTGCCGATCAGGTTACGCCAATCGAGCCCGTGCGCGTGACGCCGGTCGACACGACCGGTGCGGGCGACGCCTTTATCGGCTCCTTTGCCCATTTCTTCGCAGCCAGTGGCAACACGGAAGAAGCGCTCAAACAGGCCGCTCGCTACGCTGCGCAGTCCGTGGGCAAGCGCGGAACCCAGAAATCCTATGCCTCGGCTGAAGAATTCGTGTCATTCTGCGAGGGGCTGGCCCCCTCTGCATCATAAGGGACACCCTATGACTGAAACTCATGAACGCAATCCCGGTACCGCGCTTGAACGCGGCTGGTTCGAGGATGTGCAGGTCAACCGTTCCGCTTCCGAGCGCCGCGCTGCGACCATCGCCGCCGCCCGCACGGTGAAGAAGGACTATCAGGCGGCCTGGCTGCTTCGCGCGATCCAGTGCATCGACCTGACCACGCTTGCCGGTGACGATACACCCGGTCGCGTGCGCCGGCTGTGCAACAAGGCCCGCAATCCGGTTCGTCAGGACATTCTGGACCGCATGGGCGTGGGCGATATCGGGCTGAAGACCGGTGCCGTCTGTGTCTATCCCACCATGGTTCCCCATGCGGTGAAGGCCTTGCAGGGCACTGGCATTCCCGTCGCTTCCGTCGCGACCGGCTTTCCCGCAGGTCTGACGCCGCTGCCGCAGCGTCTGGCCGAAATCCGCTACGCGGTAGAAGAGGGTGCAGCCGAAATCGACATCGTGATCACCCGCGAATATGCGCTGCTCGGTGAATGGCAGAAGCTCTATGACGAGATCCGCGCCATGCGTGAGGCCTGCGGCGAGGCGCATATGAAGGCGATCCTTGCCACGGGCGAGCTTGGCACGCTCACCAATGTCTATCGCGCTTCGATGGTAGCGATGCAGGCGGGGTCCGACTTCATCAAGACATCGACCGGCAAGGAGCCAGAAAATGCGACGCTTCCCGTTTCGCTGACCATGCTGCGTGCGCTTCGCGACTATCGCGATCTCACCGGCCACAAGGTCGGCTTCAAGCCTGCAGGCGGTCTGAAGACCGCCAAGGATGCGATGAACTGGCTCGCGCTCATGAAGGAAGAGCTGGGTGGTCCTTGGATGGAGCCTGATCTTTTCCGCATTGGCGCATCGTCGCTTCTCGCCGATATCGAGCGTCAGCTCGAACATCATGTCACCGGCCGCTATGCCAGCGCCGCGCACCACGCCTTAAGCTGAGGCCCGTCAGATGAACATCAAGGACATCATGCAAACCATGGATTACGGTCCGGCACCGGAGGCCACGACAGATGTGGTCGCTTGGCTGGAAGCGCGCGGACGCAGCTTCGGCCATTTCATCAATGGCAGCTTCACCGATGCGAAGAAGGCCGATATCGCAGTCGAAAATCCTGCCAATGGCGAAGTGCTCGCCCATATTCCCGCCGCAGGCGAGGACGAGGTGAATGCAGCCGTTGCCGCCGCCGCGAAGGCGTTTCCCGCCTGGTCGAAGCTTTCCGGCTTCGAGCGCAGCCGCTATCTCTACGCCATCGCCCGCCAGCTGCAGAAGCGTGAGCGCTTCTTCTCGGTTCTGGAAAGCCTCGACAATGGCAAGGCGATCCGTGAAAGCCGCACAGCGGACATCCCCCTGGTCATTCGCCATTTCTACCACCATGCGGGCTGGGCAGCGGCTTCCGAGACCGAATTTGCCGATCACGAGGCGCTTGGCGTTTGCGGGCAGATCATTCCGTGGAATTTCCCGCTTCTGATGCTCGCATGGAAGATCGCGCCGGCCCTTGCAGCCGGTAATACGGTTGTTCTCAAACCTGCCGACCTGACACCCCTGACGGCCATCGCCTTTGCCGAGCTTCTGGTCGAGATCGGTCTGCCGAAGGGCGTGGTGAATATCGTTCATGGTGGTGCGGAAACCGGCTCGCTGATCGTGCGCCATCCGGATATTGCGAAGATTGCCTTCACCGGCTCCACGGCTGTCGGTCGCGAGATCCGTCGTGCCACGGCAGGATCGGGCAAGAAGCTTTCGCTTGAGCTTGGCGGCAAGTCGCCCTTCATCATCTGTGCCGATGCCGATCTCGATGCCGCCGTTGAAGGCGTTGTCGATGGCGTCTGGTTCAACCAGGGCGAAGTCTGCTGCGCCGGTTCGCGTCTTCTCGTGCAGGAAGGAATTGCGGACCGCTTCCTTGCGAAGCTGCGCGAGCGCATGAGCCATATCCGCGTCGGCGACCCGCTCGACAAGACCACGGATATGGGTGCGATCGTATCTGCCGGTCAGAAAGCGCGCATCGAGGGACTGCTGCAGGGCGCGAGTGCGGAAGGCTATCAGCTTGAGCAGGCCGCCTGCCAGTTGCCGGAAAAGGGCCACTATATCGCGCCGGGCTTCTTCGCCGAGGCCGATCCGGCAGCGACCGTGTCGCAGGTGGAAATCTTCGGCCCCATCGCGGTCACGACCACCTTCCGCACCGTGGACGAGGCAGTCGAGCTAGCCAACAACACGGCCTACGGCCTTTCCGCTTCGATCTGGTCGGAAAACATCAATGCCGCGACCGAGCTCGCCGCGCGTGTGAAGGCCGGTGTTGTCTGGGTCAACGCCACCAACATGTTCGACGCCAATGCCCCCTTTGGCGGCATGAAGGAAAGCGGCTATGGCCGTGAAGGCGCGCGCGAAGGCATGGGCGGTTACCTGAAGCGCAAGGCCGCGAAGCCGGGCAAGCCGGTGAAGCCCTCCGAAACGGATTTCACGGCTGCCACTGCCACGGATGGTTCTTCCGCCGATCTCGTCGATCGCACCATGAAGAACTATGTCGGCGGCAAGCAGGCGCGGCCCGATGGCGGCGCAAGCTATATCGTGCGCGGTCCCAAGGGTGACGTTCTCGGTCTTGCACCGCTTTCCAACCGCAAGGATGTGCGCAATGCGGTCGAAGCCGCACTCAAGGCTTCAAGCTGGGCCGCCAACCCGCATGGCCGCGCGCAGGTGATCTATTTCATCGCGGAAAACATCTCCGCGCGTGCCGACGAGCTTTCCGCACAGCTCCAGACGTTGACAGGTGTCTCCAAGAGCCAGGCGGAACGCGAAGTGCGCCAGACCATCGAGCGCTGCTTCTATTATGCCGGTCTTGCCGACAAGGATGATGGCGCGATCCACGCCACCAAGCCGCGCCATCTGACGCTTTCGCTGAAGGAGCCTGTCGGCGTGATGGGCCTGCTTGCACCCGATGAAGCACCGCTTCTGGGGCTGATGTCCATGATCCTGCCGCTGATCGCCACCGGCAACCGCGTCGTGGCCGTGCCTTCAGGCGCGCATGCGCTGATCGCCCAGCCGCTCTTCCAGGTCTTCGACACCTCCGATCTGCCGGGAGGTGTGGTCAATTTGGTCACCGGCGAGCGCGACGTGCTGGCCAAGACGCTTGGCGAACATGCCGCCGTTGACGGCATCTGGTACTACGGCACCGCAGAAGGTGCGGCAGCAGTCGAGACCATGTCGGCAGGCAATCTCAAGCAGGTCTGGACCAATGGCGGACGCCTCATCGACTGGAGCGACGATGCGGCAGCGCGTGGCCGCGACTTCATGGATCGCGCAACGCAGGTCAAGACGATCTGGGTGCCCTACGGCGCCTGATCGGCTGAACGGCAATATGGGGTGACGGCTTGTATTATATCGGCGTTGATGTCGGCACGGGCAGTGCGCGTGCAGGTGTGTTCGATCGCGAGGGACAGCTTCTGGGCGCTGTCTCTCACCCCATCCGCATGTGGCGCGAAAAGGCGTTGCATGTGGAGCAATCGAGCGACGATATATGGGCGGCCGTCACCTCCTGCATCCGACAAGCGGTGAGCGAGGCCGGTGTCCGGGCGGATGACATTGCCGGGTTAGGCTTCGATGCCACCTGTTCGCTGGTCGTGCTTGATGGCGAGGGCAAGCCGCTCGCCGTCAATGCGCAAGGCGAGAACCAGCGCAACATCATTGTCTGGATGGACCACCGCGCCACGCCACAGGCCAGACGCATCAATGATACCAAGGCGAGCGTTCTCGACTATGTCGGCGGGCGCATTTCGCCCGAAATGCAGACGCCGAAACTACTCTGGCTTGCCGAGGAACTGCCCGACACCTTCGCCCGGGCCGGGCATTTTCTGGACCTCACCGATTTTCTGACATGGCGGGCGACGGGAAGCCTGTGGCGCTCCACCTGCACCGTAACGTGCAAATGGACCTATCTTGCCCATGAGGACAGGTGGGACCCGGACTATTTCCGCCAGATCGGACTGGGCCAGCTTGCCGACGAAGATTTCGCCCGCATCGGCCAGGAGATCTGCCCGCCCGGCACGGCCATTCCCGGAGGTTTGGGCGAAATGGCTGCAGAAGAGCTTGGGCTGAAGCCCGGCACGGCTGTCGCCATGGGGCTGATCGATGCCCATGCCGGAGCGCTTGGAACGCTAGGCGCGCAGGGGCTGGAAGGTTCGCTCGACCAGCGGCTGGCTTACGTTTTCGGAACCTCGGCCTGCACGCTGAATGTGGGTGAGGAGCCCGCTTTCGTGCCCGGTGTCTGGGGGCCGTATCATTCAGCGCTCATTCCTGGCCTGTGGCTCAGCGAAGGCGGACAGTCTGCCGCCGGTGCAGCCATCGACCACCTCGTGCGCCAGCATGGGCTGGCGGGTGAGGCCGAAGCAAAGGCGAAGGCAGAAGGCAAGAGCCTGACCGCCTGGCTCGATGAACGCGCGGGCGCGCTCCTGCAGTCGGAAAGCTTTGGCGAGATTGTCGGCGGACTGCATGTGGTTGCCGAATTTCTCGGCAATCGCGCGCCCTTCGCCGATCCGGATGCCCGCGCGATTATTGCCGGCCTCGACATGGCGCAGGACGAGAAGAGTCTTGTGCGGCTTTACCTCGCCGGTGTCGCCTCCATCGGCTACGGCCTGCGGCAGATCGTCGAGACGCTTCGTGCGAAGGGGGTTGACCTCACACAGGTCGTCGTTTCCGGCGGAGCAGGAAAGAGCCGGCTTGTGCGGCAGGTGCTGGCGGATGCCACCGGCCTTTCCATCGCCACCTGCAGTTCACCCGAACCCGTTCTGCTCGGCTCGGCCATGACTGCGGCGGTAGCAGCAGGCACGCAGCCTGATCTTGCAACGGCGATGAAGGCGCTTTCGCGCGTCGCCGAAGCCGCCAAACCGAACGAGGCGCAAAGCGCGCTCCATGATCGCCGTTACGCGGCATTCGTTTCACTTCAGGAAATGGATCGCAGGCTGCGCGACAACGCGGCCTGACGCTTGAGCGGAACTGTTCACCCGGTCGGCAGCCCTTGCAGCTCGGTTTTGTACATAATAATAATGTACAGAACTGAGGGAGGAGTTTGATGGTGAAAACACCCATCGTGCAGTTCGGCACGAGCCGGTTTCTGCAGGCGCATGTGGACCTGTTCGTTTCCGAAGCGTTGGAAAGTGGCGCGGCCATTGGCCCGATCACGATCGTCCAGACCAGCGGCGATGCCTCACGGGCCAGACGTCTTGCAGCTCTTTCCGCTGGTTTCGATATCCAGGTGCGGGGCCTGCGTGATGGTGCGCGGCTGGACGAGACGCGGCAGGTGACTAGTGTCGCACGCGCCATGTCTCTTGCTGCCGATTTCGACGCCGTGCGTGACCTCATTGTCGAGGAGGCGGAGATCATCCTCTCCAACACGGCCGATGCCGGTTTCAAGCCACAGGCTGCCGATATCGCGACCGGGTTCGACCACGCTATGTCATATCCGGCAAAGCTGACACATCTGCTTCACGCGCGTTTCAAGGCCAATGCGCGCCCGATCCAAATCATGCCGACCGAACTCGTGCAGGACAACGGCACGGTGCTGCGCGGCCTCGTGCTTGAAATTGCTTCGAAGATGGAGCCGGAATTTCGCGAATGGCTTTCGACGCAAGTGCGCTGGGTCAACTCACTTGTCGACCGGATCGTCTCCGAACCGCTGGAACCGGCAGGTGCGGTCGCCGAACCCTATGCGCTCTGGGCCATCGAGGATTGTCCCGGGCTCGTCATGCCATGCCAGCATGCGGATGTGCAGCGGGTGAAGGATCTCGGCGTCATCGAACGGCGCAAGCTTTTCATCCTCAATCTCGGCCACACCTGGATGGTCTCGCGCTGGCTTGCGAATGATCGCAAGGGCGCGGTCTTTGTTCGCGACGTGATGGAGGACGCGGATTTTTCCGCACTGCTGCGCGCGGTCTATTCCGATGAAGTGCTGCCCGCCTTCAAGGCGGCCGGGGAGGGCGACGGCGTTGAGGATTACATTGCCGCGACGCTGGAGCGTTTCGCCAATCCCTTCCTCGATCACCGCCTGCAAGACATTGCGCAAAACCATGCCGAGAAGCTTGAACGGCGGATCACCGCATTTCTCGACTGGGCGCGCGCCAAAGGGGATGTGTCGGCCAAGCCGGAGTTGGAAAAGGTTACAGGGAGAGTGGGCGTATGAAGATGCGCAAGATCGGCAGAAGTGATGTCGAGGTGACCGAGATCGCCTTTGGCTGCGCCAGCATCGGCAATCTCTATCGGGAAGTGTCAGACGAGGATGCACAGGCCGTGTTGCGCACGGCATGGGATGCGGGCATTCGCTATTTCGACACCGCACCCCACTACGGTCGTGGGCTTTCGGAAATGCGGCTCGGGCGCTTTCTGGCAGGACGGGAGGGTTTTCAGCTCTCAACCAAGGTGGGGCGGGTTTTGAGCCCGGCGAAAGCTCCCATCGCGGAGGCCGACAGTTATCAGAACCCTGCACAGAACGATGTTCGCTACGACTATTCCGGCGACGGCATCGAGGAGAGCCTTGAGCAGAGCTTCGAGCGATTGGGCGTTAGCCGAGCGGATATCATCTTCGTGCATGATATCGGTGAATATACACACGGCACGGCCAATGCAGACCATATGGAAGCCTTTTTCGGCTCCGGCTATGAGCGGCTGGTGAGGCTGAAGGAAAGGGGGCGGATCGGCGCCTTCGGCTTGGGCGTGAACGAGTGCCAGGTCTGCCTTGATGTCATGGACCACGGACCGATCGACGTGATCCTGCTCGCAGGGCGCCTGACGCTTCTCGACCGCTCAGGCGAGGAGGCACTTGTACCGCGCTGCCTTGAGGAAGGCACGAGCCTTGTCCTTGGCGGTGTCTTCAATTCCGGCATTCTGGCAACAGGACCGGTGGAAGGGGCCACATATGATTATGGCCCTGCACCGCAGGATGTGCTCGAACGCGTCGGCGAGTTGAAGGCTATTGCCGAGTCACATGGCGTTGGGCTGCCGACAGCCGCCCTGCATTTCGCGCGAGAGCATCCGGCGACCGCAGCCGTGCTCCTTGGAACGGCCAAACCTTCCTCGCTGACGCGCAATCTGAACGCGCTCGGAGAGAGCGTTCCGCAGGATGCGAAGAAGGCGCTCGGTTTCAGGAACTAGCCAAGTTCGTGATAGCGCAGCGAGGATAGAAGCGTCGTTTTGGAGGTGCGCAAATGCGCGCGCGCGGCCTTCAATGCGGCGCCTTCGTCGCGCGCCTCCAGCGCGTCAATGATTGCCAGATGCTCCTCGATTGCCGCCGCATTGCGTTGCTTCTCTTCGGCCTTGTTCCACAGATAGTGGTAGTGGAATATCAGCGAGATGACCTTCTGGAACTCGCGGGTGAAGCGGTTGGCGACAACCGAATTGATGGCGCGATGAAAGGCTTCATCCAGCTTCGAGAATTCGTGGAAATCGCGATCGATGCGGCGCGCGAGATCATCATGCTGCGCGCGAAGTTGCTTTAGCTGGCCCCAGATAGGGTGATCGACCGGCGCTTCCACCAGATGGGCGATGGCGTTCAGCTCCAGAACCGAACGGAAATCGGAAAGCTCGACGGCGAAATCCTTGGTGAAACCGCGCAGCATCCAGCCGCCCTGACGGCGTCGGGTGACAAGCCCGAAGCGGCTGAGGCCGGCCAGAAATTCCTTCAGCTCGTGTTGAGGCACATTGAAGGTGCGCGACAGTTCGGCCACGGAGAGCGGCGTGTCGGCAGCCACGTCGAAGCGCAGGATCCAGTCGAAGAAGCGTTGCTCCAGATCGTCGGAGGAGAGGCCGCCATCGAGCTCGTCCAACCGGTCGCTTTTCTGCGGCAGGCGCAACAAGCGCTTGTCGCGTCCCTCCCAGGAGATGAGGCCGTTTTCCTCGAATCCGCCGAGGCAGCGCCGGACCACGGTTCGGCTGACTGCCATTTCCTCGCAGAGCACCTTTTCGGAAGGGATCGCGTCGCCGACATTGAGGCCCGCGCAGAAGTCGAGCAGATGGTTGTAGGCTTCCCTGTATCGCTTGTCGCTGCGCGCCATTTCCCGACCTTCCTGACCAACCGACTCGCGAGTGTACTTACCGCGGCAGGTTTGAAATCATAAAAAACATTTGACGATACGTCATCTGTCACGATACGGTTTTTAATAATTATTGGACGGAAGACCTTTGGGAGGAGCCATGTCGTCCGGAGTATCCGAGCCGGCACCCAGCTGGGTGACTGGTGGTGCCTTTTCTGCCGTCTCGTCGCTGCACCGCCTTTCGGCCATTCTGACATTGTTGCTTCTCGTGCTGGGCTTTTCGCTCGCAAGCAATGCGTTTCTTTCCGTCAATAACGGCCTCACCATACTGCTCCAGACCTCGGTGATCGGGCTTCTGGGCATCGGCATGACCATGGTCATCATCACCGGCGGCATTGATCTGTCGGTCGGCTCGGTGCTGGCGCTTTCGGGCGTGATGTCGGCCTTTGCGGTCAAGGCGGGCATCCCGGTTATTCCGGCCATGAGCGTGGGCGTTTTGGCCGGTGCTGCCTGCGGCGCGTTCAATGGCGTTGTCATCACCAAGTTTCGCATTCCGCCCTTTGTCGCAACGCTTGGCATGATGCTGATCGCGCGCGGTCTTGCGCTGCAATTGACCGGTGCCGCACCCATCTCCCAGCTTGGCGAAGCCTTTGGCCGCCTCGGCAATGGCGCGCTCTTTCGCGTGGTGGAGATGCAGCCGAACGGCTTCCCGCGCGTGGTCTTTCCGGGCATCCCCTATCCGGCGATCCTGCTTCTCGTGGTCGCCATCGGGGCGGCGTACATTTTGCGCCGCCGCGCGATCGGCAGGCACATTTATGCGACCGGCTCCAACGAGGAAGCCGCGCGGCTTTCGGGCGTGCGCGTCGATCGCACGAAGCTTTACGCCTATACGATGTCGGGCGCGCTTGCCGGGCTTGCTGGCAATGTTCTGATGTCGCGGCTTGTGACTGCGCAGCCCAGCGAAGGCGTGATGTACGAGCTTGACGCCATAGCCGCAGCCGTGATCGGCGGCGCTTCGCTTTCGGGGGGCGTGGGTGCGATTTCGGGCACCATGATCGGTGCCTTCATCATCGGCATCCTGCGCAACGGCCTCAACATGGCGGGTGTCTCCGCCTTCATCCAGCAGATCGTGATCGGCTTCGTCGTCATCGGCGCGGTCTGGATCGACCAGATGCGCAATCGCCCCTGAGGCGCCTGCGCATCCATCACTCATGTCTATCATTTGGGAGGAGAAACCATGAAGACGCTGAAATACTGCCTTGCCGCATCCATACTCGCATTTTCGGCTGCCGCCGCGCAGTCGGGAGAGATTGCGGTCATTGTGAAAACCACGAGCTCCAATTTCTGGCAGAACGTGAACAAGGGCGCGACGGCTGCCATCGAGGCGCAGTCGGAACACACCATGACCTTTGACGGTCCGGCTGCCGAAAGCGCCATTGCCGACCAGGTAAACCTCGTCGAGAACGCCATTAATCGCGGCGTGTCGGGCATCGTTCTTGCACCTTCCGACCCGGAGGCTCTCGTGCCCGCCGTCAAGCGTGCCTACGAAAGCGGTATTCCCGTCGTCATCGTGGACAGCGGTCTGGCCGACAGCGCCAAGGGCACCTACCAGTCATTCCTGTCCACCGACAATTGCGCAGCCGGCGAGGAAGTTGCCAAGCGCATGATCGAGGAAGCGGGAACCGAGGGTAAGGTTGCTGTCATGTCCTATGTAGCCGGTGTCGGCTCGGAGATCGGCCGCGTCGGTTGCTTTACCGACTATCTGAAGGCCAATTCCAAGCTTGAAATTGTCGGGCCCTATTACTCTCAGAGCCAGATGGCCAATGCGCTGAACCAGACGACGGACGTGCTTTCGGCCAATCCGGATCTGGTCGGCATTTTCGGCGCGAACGAGCCCACCGCAGTCGGCATGGGCCGCGCCATCGTGCAGGCCGGCAAGGCCGGTGAGCTGGTCGCGCTCGGCTTTGACGGCAATGGCGACCTTCAGCAGTTCGTCAAGGACGGTGTTCTTGAGGCCATCGCCGTTCAGGGCTCCTTTGCCATGGGCGAGAAGGGCGTGAAGGCCGTGATCGACATCATGAATGGCGAGACGGTCGAGGACTTCATCAATACCGGTGTTGTCATGGTCGACGCCGAGAATATCGAGAGCGACGAAGCCAAGAACGTTCTCTACTGATCGTGAAGCGGGGCCGGTGTGCAGCCGGTCCCGCCCATCTGACGCCCCATCATCTGAAAGTACGGCAAGCCATGACGCAGCCACCACTCGTCGAGATGATCGACATCGAAAAACATTTCGGCGGCCTGCGCGCCGTCGATCATGTGTCCATCGATCTGAAACCCGGAGAGGTCGTGGGGCTGCTTGGCCACAACGGCGCGGGCAAGTCCTGCCTCATGCGCATCCTGTCTGGCGCGATGATCCCCAATGGCGGGGAAATCCGCGTCAATGGCGAGCCGGTGCAGTTCAACGATCCCAATGATGCGCGTGCTGTCGGAATCGAGACGATCTACCAGACGCTTGCCCTTGCCGACCATCTGGACGCGCCGTCCAACCTGTTTCTGGGCCGCGAGCTGAAAACCCGGTTCGGCAATCTGGACGACCAGCGCATGCTGGAAGCCGCGCGCGAGGTGCTGGCGCGGCTCAATCCCAATTTCAAGAACCTCCATGATCCGGTCTCGAGCCTGTCGGGGGGACAGCGCCAGGTGATCGCCATTGCGCGTGCCATCTATTTCGACACGAAGATCCTCATCATGGATGAGCCGACGGCAGCACTCGGACCGTCCGAGACCGCAATGGTGGCCGACCTCATCAACAAGCTGAAGGCCGAAGGCATCGGCATCTTCCTCGTCAGCCACGACATGCATGACGTGTTTGATCTGTGCGACCGCGTGGTCGTGATGAACAAGGGCCGCGTTGTCGGCGCTCACGCGATCGATGAGGTTACGAAGGACGATGTCCTGAGCCTCATCATCAAGGGCGAGCTTCCCGAAGACTGGAGCGCGCGCAATCTGGAAACCGCCCAATGAGGGGAGAAAGTGCTGCAATGATGCAATGCGTGGTGTGTGACGAGCCGGGCCGGATGTCCATTCATGAGCGAGACCTTCCCGGCCAGGCGCCCGAGGGCTGGGTGCTCGTCGACATCGCGGCTGCCGGTATTTGCGGCACGGACTACCACATCTTCGAAGGCAAGCACCCCTTTCTGCAATATCCTCGGCTGATCGGTCATGAGCTTTCGGGCCATGTCGCGTCAGGTCCGAACAAGGGTCAGCTTGTCGTCATCAATCCCTATATATCCTGTGGCACCTGCCGCGCCTGCCGCCGCGGCAAGCCCAATTGCTGCACGCGGATCGAGGTGCTCGGCGTTCACCGCGACGGCGGCATGTGTCAGCGTATCGCCGTGCCGGCGGAAAATCTCTATCCCGCCGAGGGCCTGACGCCCGAGCAGGCTGCCATGGTGGAGTTTCTGGCCATCGGCGCTCATGCGGTTCAACGCTCCGGCACGGGACCGGGCGATGTGGTGCTCGTCACGGGTGCCGGGCCGATCGGCATCGGGACTGCGCTGTTCGCACGGATCGCAGGCGCCGAGGTGCATCTGATGGATCTGAGCGATGCGCGGCTTGAACTCGCAGGCTCCCTGTTCGGTTTCGACAAGCATCACAAGCCCGGCGAGGACATCCTGCAGGGCGATCTGGCGGAAGGCTTCGACGTGGTGTTCGATGCCACCGGCAATGCCAAGGCGATCGAAGCCGGTTTCCCGCTCGTCGCGCATGGAGGCTCGACGGTGCTGGTGAGCGTGGTGAAGGACGACATTTCCTTCACCGATAGCGAGTTTCACAAGCGTGAAGCACGCATAATCGGTTCGCGCAATGCGCTGAAAGATGATTTCGAACGCGTCATGAAGGCCATTCGCGACGGCCATATTCCCACCGATGCCATCGCCTCCCGGACGATCGCACTGCCGGACCTTCCCAAGCATTTTCCCGGTCTCGTTGAAGACCGCGAAAATCTTGTGAAGGTTCTGGTCACGCCGTAGCGGCAAGAAATGTCAGACGAGGCCAAGCGCCTCGTCTGATGCCGGTTTGCCGTACTTCTCCTTCGGCGGCCACGGCCGTTCGCGCCAATGCGGCTCAAAGGCAAAGCTTGAGCGGCTGCGGCCCTCCGGAAGCGCACCATTTCCCGCACCGAGCGCATAATCATAGTAGAGCTTCACGATCTCCTCACGGCCGACCTGTTGTGCTGCCGGATGGTTGAGACAGGCCTCGCGCCAGACGCTCACGCGGTCGAATTCTGCACGCCGCGGCAGCTCGAAAGCCTCGTAATACTCCAGGAACCAGAAGCGCATGAAGATCGGCGTGAAGACGGTTTCGGCAAGACCGAAATCCTCGAAGAGAAAAACGCCATGCGGGTTGTGGAAGCGCAGGAAATCGTCAAGCTCGGCATATAGCGCGATGAGCTTGTCCGTCATCTTTCCGCGCTGTTTTTGGACCTGGTTCATCACCAGAAGATAGCCTGCCGTGGTGAAGGAACCTTCCTTCCCGACCAGCATGTTTTCCACCGCATGTTCCAGCGGATCGGAACGGCGCAGGAGCGGTCCCGGAAGCGCTTCGTCCAGATAGTTCAGGATGACGAGGCTTTCCTTGATGATCCGCCCTTCAGGTGTTTCGAGTACGGGCAGGGCCGTGGTGCCGCGCGTCTTTTCCAGTAGTTCGGGATCACGTGGGCGGGTTATGTCCACCACCTGAAAGGATACCGCATCACGCTGCCCCTTCAGCTCCAGAAGGATTTCAAGCCGCTGGGAGAAGGGGCAGACGGGGATGTGATATACGGTCGGCTTTTCCATCATGCGCCTTGTTCTGCTCCAAGTGGAGGGCCGGTGAAACGCAGGCTGTGCCTTGCGGCGGATTCCTCTATGGCGTCCATGTCCTGCGGGATGAGAAAGCCACCTGCTGCCATTTCGCAGAAGAAGTTCTCGAAGCCCGGCGGTGTCAGGATGACCAGATGACGCGAGGGCTCATCTCCGATCACCTGAAAGGTGTGCTCCTTGCCGCGCGGGACGAAAACGGCCGTGCCGGGGCCGCGTTCGAAGGTTTCTCCCTCGAGCCAGAACAGGCAGCGACCCGTGAGGATGACGAAGGCCTCGTCTTCGGCGTCATGCACATGCCGGGGCGGACCCGAATTGGGCGGCGAAACGCTGTCCACGATGGACATTGCACCGCCGCTGCCCGCGCCATCGAGCAATGTCCTGTAGATCACTCCGTTCCAATGGTGCGATTTCGCATCATTGAGCATCTGGTCCATCGTCGCCTCCTCCGGGGCTGAAACCAAGGGAAACGAAAGCGCTTTCGTGGAAGGAATGGTAGCGCAGGTGCCCATATATGGAAAATTGCTAGTTTTGATATAAGCTATCGCCATCATGAATTTCGCGACGCTTGATCTCAATCTTCTGCGAGTGCTTGATGCACTGCTTCATGAAGGCTCCACCGTGAAAGCCGGTGAACGACTGGGCATGTCGCAGTCGGCAGTTTCAGGCGCACTGGCGCGTCTGCGTCACGCGCTTGGTGATCCGCTCTTCGTGCGCCACGGGCAAGGCCTGCGGGCAACAGACTATGCCGCGTCGCTCGCAACGCCCTTGCGGGTGGAACTGGACCGCCTGGAGGAATTGCTTCGTGGCGGTACGCACTTCGTTCCTGAAGATGCAGAGCTGTCGTTCAAGATTGCTGGCAGCGACTTCTTCGCCGAAATGCTGATGCCTCGACTGGCAACCCGGCTGCGCCGCAAGGCGCCGGGAATAAGGGTTCAGCTTGTTGATCTCGTTCCCTACAGCTATGTCGAGACGCTGGAACGCTACGAGGCCGATCTCGTCCTGTTGCCGGACACGCAACTGCCCGACTGGGTTGAGCGCTCTGCGCTCTTCCGCTCGAGTTTCGTTGCAATCGCGGCAAGGGACAATCCGCAGATCGCAGCGGCGGGGATCGAGGCCGGTGAAATGCTACCGATGGATCTCTTCTGCGATCTCGGGCACGTATTGTTCTCGCCGGAGGGCAAAACGAGCGCGATGGGGGATGCGGCCCTGGCGCGTGTTGGACGCCAGAGACGGGTCGTCATGACAATGCCTGTCTTTTCCGGCGTATGCCGGGCGGTGAGCGTCAGCGACCTGATCGCACTCGTGCCGCGCCAGCTTGCCGAACACGTTTCCGATCAACTCGGGCTATCGATCTACCTCCCGCCCATGCCCATCGATCCGCCGCTGATCATAAGTGCGTGGCATAGGCGCTCTTCAGCCAATCCGGCCCACCGTTTCATGCGCGAGGAAATCGCGCAGGTGCTTTCATCCCTCAATGAAGGGGAGGAGCCGCTGCCCTGAAGTGGACAGCGGCTTACGGCCTATTCGTAAAGCGAGGGCAGCCAGAGCGAGATGCCGGGCACATAGGTGACCAGGATCAGCGCGGCGAGTATGGCCAGGTAGAAGGGCCAGATCGATTTGAGCGCCTGCTCAAGCTTGATCTTGCCGACAGCGCAGCCGACGAACAGGCAGGTGCCCACCGGCGGCGTGCACAGGCCAAGCCCCAGATTGATCAGCATCATGATGCCGAACTGGGTGGGGTCCATACCGAGATTCTTGGCGATCGGCAGGAAGATCGGCGTGCAGATCAGGATGAGCGCTGCCATGTCCATGATCATGCCGAGGATCAGCAGGATCACATTGATCATCAGGAGAATGATGATCGGGTTTTCGGAGATGGTCAGAAGCAGGTCGGAGAGTTTCGCCGGTACCTGATAGAGCGCGAGCAGATAGGCAAAGGAGCTCGCAAAGGCGATCAGGATCATCACCATGGCCGTGGTACGAACGGTGCCGACCACGGCGCGGGTGAAGCCGTCAAGGCTGAGGCTGCGATAGTAGAACAGGGTGAGCAGCACTGCATAAAGGGCGCCGAATGCGCCGGACTCGGTCACCGTGAAGACGCCGGACAGCGTTCCGCCGACAATGATGACCGCCGTGAAGAAACCCGGGATGGCATCCATCGCGGCCTGACCTACTACCCGCCAGCCGGGGAAGGGTTCGGCGGGATAGTTGTGTCGGATCGAGATGATCCAGGCGGCAATTGCCAGGCTGACGCACATCAGGATGCCGGGAACGACACCGGCCAGGAAGAGCTTCGATACCGAAATGCCTCCGCCGGCCGCCACCGCAAAGATGATCATGTTGTGGCTTGGCGGGATGACGATACCGGCAATCGAGGAGGTCACAGTGACATTCACCGCGAAATCGGGGCGGTAGCCGCGCTCCTTCATCACCGGTACGAGCAGCGAGCCGAGGGCGGAAATGTCTGCGACCGCAGAACCCGAAATACCGCCAAACAACATGCTGGAGAAGATATTGACCATGGCAAGGCCACCCTTCAGATGTCCGACCAGGGCTGAGGCCAGCCGCACCAGGCGTTTGGCGATTCCGCCATGCAGCATGATCTCGCCGGCGAAGACGAAGAAGGGAATTGCCAGAAGCGAGAAGACCGAGACACCCGCCGTCGCGCGCTGAAAGGTGATGAGGGCGGGAAAGCCTTCATAGAAGAAGGCTGCTGCTGCAGCGATGCCCATGGCGAAGGCCACCGGCGCGCCGATGATGATGCCTAGACCAAAGGTGCCGAGGAGGATGGCCAGACCCATGTTACACATCCTCCTGAAGGATTTCGGGTACGTAACTCTTGAAACGCAGAAGTCGAGAAAGCCCGCGCGCGCCTGCAAAAAGGAAGATCAGGCCGCCACAGGATGTGATGGCGAGCGTGCGGAAACTTTCGGGAATGTTGA
This sequence comes from Nitratireductor sp. CH_MIT9313-5, assembly GCF_037029545.1. Taxonomy (NCBI): domain Bacteria; kingdom Pseudomonadati; phylum Pseudomonadota; class Alphaproteobacteria; order Hyphomicrobiales; family Phyllobacteriaceae; genus Nitratireductor; species Nitratireductor sp. CH_MIT9313-5. The sequence continues at coordinate 98,887 of NZ_JAYMER010000028.1, forward strand.
GCATGGGAAGTTTCGTGTCCCAGCCGAACTGCATCAGCATAATGCCCGCGGTCAGCATGGCCGCGCCGAATGCTGCCAGGGCGAAGTCGATGAAGATGATCAGCACTTTCTGTATGGTCGAGGGCATGACATCACGGAAGAGCGTGACGCCGATATGCGTCTCCTCACGCACGCCGACGGCAGCCCCCAGAAAGACGATGTAACAGATGAGAAGCAGGGCGGATTGTTCCACCCAGGTCGGCGTGGCGTTCAGCACATAGCGGCCGAAAACGAGCCATCCGAAGGAAATGACGAGAAACACGAGTGCCGCAGAGGCAGCAAACAAGCAAGCCCGGCGCAGCCATTCCAGAAAGGTGTCGATCATGTGCGTGCTCAATCAGGGAGCGGGAGGGGAGAACGGAGCCCGGAGCAACGGAGAACCCCGGTTGGCATGCGCCGCTCTCCCCTGCCAGGTCAGTCGGCGTTGCGGATCATGTTGACCAGATCCTCAAGGCCCGGATTGGCTTCGATGAAGGAAGCGTAGACCGGAGCCATTGCCTCCTGAAACGGAGACTTGTTTTCGACCAAGTTCACCTCGGTGCCGCCGGCTTTCACCTTTTCAAGGCTCGCAGCCTCACGCTCCGCCCACAGTTCGCGCTGATATTCGGCGCTCTTGCGGCCGGCATCCATGACGATTTCCTGCTGTTCCGGGGTAAGCTTTTCCCAGGTCTTCTGGCTCATGCACAGGCACTCGGGAATGATGAGGTGTTCGCTCAGCGAGTAATATTTCGCGACTTCGTAGTGATTGGTGGATTCGTAGGAAGGCGGATTGTTTTCCGCGCCATCCACGACACCGGTCTTGATGGACTGGTAGACCTCGCCGAAGGCCATCGGGGTTGCATTGCCGTCCATGGCCTCGACCATCTGCACAAAGAGGTCATTGCTCATGACGCGCAGCTTGAGACCCTCTACATCGGACGGTGCGTTGATCGGGCGGGTGGAGTTATAGAAGGAGCGCGCACCGGCTGCATACCAGCCAAGCGGCACGATGCCCTTCTTCTTCATGCCTTCGCCGATCGCCTCGCCGACTTCGCCATCCATGAGGCGATACATCTGCGGCACATCCCTGAAGATGAAGGGCAGGGCGGTGACATTGGCCTCAGGCACGGCCTGGCCCATCGGTCCGAGATTGAACTCGCCGAAATCGATCACGCCAAGGCGAACCTGTTCGATAGCATCGGGCTGATCGCCAAGGACGCCATTGTGATAGACCTTGCCGGTGATTTCGCCATTGGTGCGCTCGCTGACTTCCTTAAGGAAGGATTCCATGGCGATGGAGACGGGATAGTCTTCCACATGAATGTTCCAGCCGCGCATTTCGAGCGCACTTGCGCCGAGCGTGGACGCCAGAAGCGCTGTGCTGATGACGCAGCCGGCCGACAGGTTACGGATGGTGGTGAAAAGGGTCATATGGATCTCCTCCCAGTTAGAACCCAACTTGTTATAATTTGTCATATACCGACATGTGATGTGAACGACAATAGACAAATCTACCAGATATGGTTCGGATTGGAGGCAGCACGACCCTTGAAAATTCGCTTTATGCGTGGAATCGCAGAGGTTTAGGCTCCTTATTAGCTCACGACAATTTTTGGTAATATTTGACAATTTCACCAAACGAAAACACCCGGGCGACTGAGGCCCGGGTGTAGGAAACGACCAATTTGCAAATGAGACGATCTCAGACTTCGGTAATGATCTCTGCTTCCACAAGGCGGGACTTCGGAAGCGCCGCATTGTAATCATTGACCGGATCCGAGTAGCCGATTGGAACGACGAAGAGGCTCTTGTAGCCTTTTTCGCGCAGGCCGAATCCACGATCAAGTATCGCCGTGTCGACACCTTCCATCGGTGTTGCGTCGATACCAAGCGCACGCAGGCCGAGCAGGAACTGGCCAAGATTGAGATAAACCTGACGCGCCAGCCACTCTTCCGCGTCACCGACCTCGTTCTGATGGATGCCGAGGAACATGGAGCGGCCAGCATGCATGGCCGGCTTGAAATCTGGGCTGCCGGCAAAACGGCCATCCGCCTCTTCCTGTGCCAGAACTTTCAGAAGATAGTCCTCATCAGCGTCGATCAGGGACGCGAAGACGATGACATGCGATGCCTGTCGAATATTCCCGGCATTGAAGGTGAAGCGATCGACGGCAGACTTCGCCACACGCTCCTTCCCCTCCTCGCTGGAAGCGATGACAAAGTGCCAGGGCTGGATATTGGTGGAGGACGGGCTGAAACGCAGCAGTTCACGCACCTTCTTCATGTCCTCGTCTGAGATGCGACGGTCCGGAACATAGGCCTTGGCGGTGTGACGCTTGCGGGCGATATCGGTGATGTGAATCGTCATCGTGACTTCCTTTGGACAAAGCTCCGCCATTTCCGTTCTGCCCGAACGAAAGCGGCTGTGGTGGATGTTGGGGGATGGATTGCTGGCGGCGTCAGCCGATCAGCGACATTTCACTCAAGGTGAATTCGGCGATGGCACCTTCGGTGGCCGCCATGTAACCGGCCAGATGCGGCGCCTTCATATGGGCCTGCCAGAGCTCGCGGCTCTCCCACATCTCGACAAATGTGAAGTGGGCCGGGTCCTTGTTGTCCTGATGCAGCTCATAGGTGATGCAGCCCTCTTCCTTGCGGGTGGGTGCAATCAGCTTGAGGAGCTCATCCCGAACAAGCTCCGTCGAACCGGATTTGGCATGGATGTTGGCGATTACAGTCAGCTTGCTCATTTCATGATCTCTCTTTGCTGCCTGAGCAGCTGCATCACAGCTAGTCGCTCGCACCTTCCGGATAAATGGTCTAAAACCGGGATCACAATCCGGAGAAACCGTTTAATGCTCTTGGACAATATCCGCCTGTTCCTGCTGATCGTTGAAAAGGGAAGCCTTGCGGCAGCCGCACGTGAAGCCGGTTTGTCGGCAACGACAGTCTCCGAGAGGCTGGCAGCCCTCGAAGCTCATTTCGGGGCCATACTCCTCAACCGCACCACCCGCGCGATCAGCATTACAGAGGAGGGCAGGTTGCTGGTCGAGCAGGCGCCGAGTGTTCTCGACGAGGTGGAGGAGCTGGAAAACCGCATCCGCTTTGGCGCGGAGCACCTGTCAGGCACGATCCGCCTCAGCGTGCCCAGCGATCTTGGCCGTCACATCATCACGCGCGCGCTGGATAACTTCATCAGCGATCACCCCGACATCTCCATCGAGCTTCATCTTTCCGACGGCTATGTGGACATCGTGGGACAGCGAATGGACCTGGCAGTACGCTTTGGCACGCTCCTCGATAGCACGCTTCGCGTGCGCCAGGTGAAACCCACGCGCCGCGTTATCTGTGCCTCACCGGATTATATCGCACGGTACGGGGAACCGCTTCAGCCTTCCGATCTCAAGCGGCACAACTGCCTTTTGATGCGGTTCGGGAACACGCTTGACAATATCTGGGAGCTGGGGGACGGCACGACCAAGCAGGTGGTGACGGTCAGCGGCAATCGCGTTGCCAATGACGGCGCGATCGTGCGTCAATGGGCTCTCGCCGGACACGGAATTGTCTGGAAGGCGGATCTTGATGTTGCAGAGGACATAATACAGGGTCGGCTCGTTGAACTGCTTCCTGATTTTGCAGCCCCACCCGCACCACTGCAGCTTCTTTTCCCGCCGGGCCGCACGCAGCCGCGCCGCGTGAAAATGCTGGCAGAGCGTCTGGCAGCCGCACTGGGTGAAGCACGCCTGTCTTCTGCTTGAAAAAGCTCGAAGCCCCTTCAGATCAAGCCGCAGACCGCCTTCGCGCTATTGCCACAAGCAGTCCGATGCCGCGTTCGAGGATGTCATCGTTGAAGTCGTATTTCGGATTGTGCAGCGGTGCAGTGTCGCCTGAACCCAGGAAGATGTAGGCGCCGGGCTTCTTCGCGAGCATGTAGCTGAAATCTTCCGTTCCCATTTTGGGCGCGACTTCCCTGTCGACCGCATCCGCCCCGAATGTCTCGCGCGCGATCTGCAATGCCGCATTTACCTGTGCCGCATGATTGACCGTGACGGGATAGCCTTCATGAATGTCCAGCTCAATCTCGCAACCCTTGGCAACGGCAAGGCCCTTTGCGAGCTGGCGCATCTTGTCCATCACCATGCCCATGGCATCGTCACTGAGTGTGCGGATCGTGCCGCCGACCTTCACCACTTCGGGAACCACATTGTAATTCGTGCCGGCATGGATCTGCGTTGGCGAGATGACAACCGCTTCGACAGGATCGGTCTCGCGTGCGACGATGGTGTTGCAGCCGCTGGTGAAGTCATGGGCTATGGCGATGCCGTCAATGCCCGTATGCGGCCAGCCCGCATGAGCGCCCTTACCGCGAATGATGAGATCCCAGCTGCGCGCGGCCGCCATGACCGGGCCTGCAAGGGCAGCGATCTGACCTGCCTTCATGCCGGGCATATTGTGAATGGCGTAGACTTCGTCGACCGGGAACTTCTCGAACAGGCCGTCCTCGATCATCTTGTTGCCGCCACCGCCGAACTCCTCGGCCGGCTGGAAGATGACCGTGACGGTCCCGCCAAAGTCGCGGTTCTCGCTCAGACTGCGCGCCGCTCCAAGCAACATGGACATGTGCCCGTCATGACCACAGGCATGCATCGCGCCTTCATTGCGGGAGGAATATTCGACATTGGTCTGTTCCTCGATCGGCAGCGCATCGAGCTCGCAGCGCAGCGCGATGTTTCGGCCCGTTCCATTGCCCTTGATGACGGCGACGACGCCGGTGCCGCCCATGCCGCGGTGAACTTCAAGACCGAAGGAGGACAGTTTCTCCGCGACGAAGTCAGCGGTCTTGTGCTCGACGAATTGCAGTTCGGGCATCTGATGCAGGTGGCGGCGCCACTGGCGGGCGTCATTGACGATTGCTGCGAGATCCATGTGTCTGGCCTCCTGTAGGAGTTCTGGGTGCTGCTGCCGGATGCTAGAAGGTGACGGGCACCGCGCGCGCTTCGACAAGACAAGCGAAGTGATGTTCGGGTGAAGCCGGATCCGGCGTCAGTTCGGGCCTGATCGTGCTGCAAGCCTCTTCGCGCAGCGGACAGCGGGTAACAAAGGGACATCCGGCAGGCGGATTGAGCGGGCTTGGCAGTTCACCCTGCAGCGGTATCGGCTTCTTTGCGCGCTGGACAATCGGGTCTGGCTCCGGAATGGCGCTCAGCAGTGCGCGCGTATAGGGATGGCGCGGATTTGCGAAAAGCTCGTCGGTTTGCGCTTCCTCGACGATTGTTCCCAGATACATCACGATCACGCGGTCGGCGAGATGGCGGACCACCGACAGGTCGTGCGAGATGAAGAGGTAGGAGAGCCCAAGCCGCTCCTGAAGCTCCATCAACAGATTGAGGATCTGTGACTGGATCGAAACGTCGAGCGCGGAAACCGGCTCGTCGCAGATGACAAGCTTGGGATTGAGTGCGAGTGCCCGGGCAATGACGACGCGTTGACGCTGACCGCCGGAAAGCTCGTTGGGATAGCGGTCGCGCTGGCTCTGGTTCAGGCCAACGAGCGCCACCAGTTCGTCCACCCGCGTGTCCTGCTCCTGCCGGCTATAGCCGTTGATCGCCAGCGGTTCTGCGATGGATTGGGCGATGGTCCGTTTCGGATTGAGCGCGGAGACGGGATCTTGAAAGACAACCTGAAGATCGCGCCAGAGCGTCTTTCGTTCGGCAGGTTTCATGCGGGCAATGTCCTGCCCGTTGAAATGCACTTCGCCTGCGGTGATGGGTGCAAGGCTCAGGATCGCATTGCCGGTGGTTGACTTCCCACAACCGGATTCGCCCACAACAGCCACCGTTTCGCCAGCGACAACATCAAAGCTGACGCCATCGACCGCCTTCACCGTACCGGAGGGACGGTTGATGCCGCCCTTGACGGGAAAATGCACTTTCAGGTCGCGGACGGAGAGAATGGTTTCGCGGCTCATGCCAGTTCCTCCAGCCTGTCCATGTGCCAGCAGGCGGATCGGTGATCACCTTCGCCGTCCACGGAAATGAATGGCGGGCGCTCGGCGCATTTCTCGTCCGCCAGCGGACAGCGCGTGCGAAAGCGGCAGCCTTCAGGCCAGGAATTGAGGTCGGGCACGGTGCCCTTGATGGAAAACAATGCTTCCTTGCGCGTGCCGCCAAGCTTCGGGATCGTCGAAAGCAGGAGCTTCGTGTAGGGATGCGACGGATTGCGGAAGATCTCAAAGACTTCCGCCTGTTCCACGATGCGCCCGCCATACATGACGCAGACCTTGTCGGCGAGGGCGGCAACAACACCCATATCGTGCGTGATGATGAGGACGGAGGTACCCGTCTCGTCGCGCAGGCGCTTCATCAGTTCGAGGATCTGCGCCTGAATGGTGACGTCCAGTGCAGTTGTCGGCTCATCGGCAATCAAAAGGCGAGGCCGGGCAATCAGTGCGGAAGCAATCATGACGCGCTGGCACATGCCGCCGGAAAGCTCGGCAGGGAACTGGCGGGCGCGACGCTCTGGCTCGGGGATGCCGACATCCGCCAGCATCTTCACCGCCTTGTCCCAAGCCTCGCTACGCGAGGCATGACCATGCACGATCAGGCTTTCAGACACCTGTTCGCCCACGCTCATGAGCGGATTGAGGGAGGCGACAGGTTCCTGGAAGATCATCGACATGGCGTCGCCGCGAAGATGGCGCATCTGTGCGTCGCCATATCCCTCGATGGCTTCGTCGCCAAGCCGGATCGATCTGGCCGAGCGTTCAAGCTTTCCACCCAGAAGCCCCATGATCGAAAGCGCACTCAGGCTCTTGCCCGAGCCGCTTTCGCCGACAAGGGCGACGATCTCGCTCTGTCCGACTTCCAGATCGACGCCATCGACCACCATCTTGCCGCCGATTGAGACCTTGAGGTCTTCGACCTGAAGGGCGGCTGCTGTGGAGCGCTCAGCCGCTGCTTCCATCTTCGCCCTCCCCGGCCACACCGGCCCATGGATTGCTTGGGTGGCTCATGCCGTGATGCATGCCGTCCGTGTCGCGCAAAACCGCCGAAGGAATTGCGAAATTCACCGGATGAAGCGTGTTGGACACGATCTTCACGGGGAAGTCTTCGGCGATGGTTGCCGCCACATCGGGCTGTGCCATACGGTCAACGAGAATGGTCGGCGTACTGGCATCGATGCGCGGCTCGTGGAAGGCGCCTTCAAGGCTCATGCCATAGTCGATGACATAGGATGAGAGCTGCACAAGGGCGGGGAAGATCTGTCGTCCGCCGGCTGCACCGATAGCCAGATAAGGCTTGCCGTTCTTGCGGAAAAGAACGGGGCACATATTCGCCAAAGGCTGTGCTGCGGGAGCTATTGCATTGGCCGCACCCGGGCGCGGGTCAAACCACATCATGCCATTGTTCATCAGCATGCCCGTCTGCGGAAGCGTCACCTTGGAGCCGAAGCGCGAGAGCAGCGTATTGGTCAGCGAGACCATGTTTCCCTTGGAATCCACCACGGACATATGGCTGGTGCAGTCCTCGCGCCTGGCGGCGTGCCCCATATTCTGCAGGCGGTATTCGTAGGCGCGTCGGATCGCCTGCGCATAGAGCCTGGATGCGGCAGCATCCGGGCGCTTCGCCACGTCGAGCTTGGCTTCCACTTCCGCCATGGCGTGGATGAAGCTCGGACCGCCGGAGAGTTCAGCGATCACGTTGATTTCGGTATCGCGGTAATTGGCGGTTGCAGGCTTGGCCCAGCGCGCGGCGAAACCGGCAAGGTCCTCAGCGTCGATCACATTGCCGCCGGCGTTCAGGTCTTCCACGACCTGCTTCGCGACATGACCCTCATAGAAGTCGCGCGGACCTGCTTCGGCAAGTCTCTTGAGCATCTTCGCCTTGGCGGGCATCGGCAGATATTCCGCGCCACCGCTTGCCGGGGTGCGGATGGGCATACCGTCTTCAAGGAAAAGCTCGGCCGAATGTTCGAATTGCGCGAGGCCGCGTGCGTCGATGGCAAAGCAAAGCGCGGTGAACCAGTCGACGATCATGCCGCGTTCGGCCAGTTCTATGGCAGGCTGGACGGCTTCGGCAAAGCTGATCGTGCCGTATTTCTCAAGTGCCTGCGCAAGGCCATCCACAGCACCGGGAATGCAGATGGATTCGTAGCCGATAATGTTGCGGTCTTCCTTCACGGCCGGCCAGTTGAACCACTCGCCGTCATTGCCTTCAATAAGGGGATAGCGTGCCGGATCGATATTGCGTGACGCACGGACGTTGAAGTCGAGCGTGTCGACTTCACCCGTCTCTCCATCGCCATAAAGCAGGAAGCCGCCACCGCCGACACCGCTCAGCCAGGGCTCGACCACGGAAAGCGCGAGCGCGCAGGTGACAGCCGCGTCCATCGCGTTGCCCCCGCGGGAAAGCACGTCGGCTGCCGCACGGGCTGCCTCGAAATGCTGGGCTGCGACAACACCCTTGTCGCTGGAAAGCTGGCCCTTCTTGATCTGCCAGGTCTGCATCATTCACCTTTCCAGGCTGGGTGGTCGAACATGGGGGCCGGAATGTCGATGCCGACCGCATTCGCGCCCTTGTTCTCGGCTTCGTAATGGGCTGCCACTTCACCGACCGTCGCGACCCAGAGATCTGAGCGCGAAAGCACGTCGTGAAGCAGTTTTTCGACCATCACGGCACGCGGCGCGCGGCCGGATATCCAGTCGTGGATGGTCAGCATGAAAAGCGCGCCTGCATCGTGCAGCGCGTCGAGCTCATCCTGCCATGCCGCCAGAACACGGTCGGTGCCGACCGGTGGCCCCATGTCGAAGCCCGCACCGCCCAGAAATTTGAAGAAGATGGCGTCATCCGTGCTCCAGTTGACCGGAACTTCCGTCACGCCATCCATCTGGTAGGGCGTGTCGTAACCCATGAGCGAGCTGTCATAGAAGCCGTGCTTTTTGATCTCGGCCACCATGTGGGGCGTCATCTCCCAGGCGGGAGAACGGAAGCCCTTGGGCTTGAAGCCGACCTGTTTCTGGAACAGCGCGATGGAGGCTTCGAGCATTCGGGTGAATTCCTCGTCGCTCGTCTGATTTACGAGCTCGTGGAAATAGCCGTGCAGGCCGATCTCATGGCCGCCTTCGACGAGCGAGGGCAGCATGTCGGGATATTTCTCGGCGACAGCCGCGGGCACGTAAAAGCTGCCCTTGATGCCGAGCCTGTCCAGCATCTGGACAATGCGCGGCAGGCCGACGCGCGGGCCGAAATGGCGCTGCTCGAGATGGGAGAGGAGCTGTGGCTGGTCGTTGCGGTTGTTCCACATCCAGGGCGAATGGGCGTCCACGTCGACACTGAAGCAGAACGCCGCCTTCTTGCCCTCGGGCCACTTGTAGGGAGCTGGCATCTTCATCGTCAAAGCGGCCTCTTCTTGTCCTGAAACACTTCAAGCGAGCCAAGCGAGTTGCCGCCATCAACGGTAAGGGTCGTGCCGGTGACATAGGCCGCGGCATCGGAAGCGAGATAAAGGGCGGCAGGCCCGATGTCATCGACCGTTGAGGCGCGGCCGAGTGGGATCGCGGCGGTCACCTTGCGTACATGCTCCTCTGGCAGGTGGCTGACCGCGCTGCCTGCAGAAAAGCCGGGCTCCAGAATGTTCACGCGGATGCCGAACTGGGCGAGTTCCTGCGCCCATGCCTTGGTCAGCCGGTCGAGGGATGATTTGGAGATGCAATAGGGCGCTGCCGTCAGCCGCATCTTGCGCGAGGCACCCGACCCGATATTGATGAAGTTGCCCTTCACGCCCTTGTCGATCATCTGCCGTGCAAACTGGCGGATGAGGAAATAGGGGGCGCGGACATTGATGTCCTGCATGCGGTCCCAGTCTTCCAGTTCGATATCGAGCATGAAGCCGGAGGGGTAGATCGCGGCATTGTTGATGACGATATCGGCGGCACCCCATTTTTCGCCGACTGCATCGACAAGAGCCTGCATGGAGCCCTTCTCGGTCAATTCAGCCGCATGGGCGAAGCTTCCTTCCGGAGCGTCGATCTCGCCGAGTACCTTCTCGACCTCATGTTGGTTGCGGTCGGTCAGGCAGAGCCTGGCACCATGTGCGGCAAAGACCTTGGCAAGACCGCTGCCGAAAAGACCTGCAGCACCGGTCAGGACCACGCGGCGGCCCTCGAATTGATTGCCGAATTCCATACGCATCACCGTGATTTCGGGTTGAGATATTCGCTCAGCCGGTCACCGATCAGGTTGACCGAAAGCACAAGCATGAAGAGACAAAGGCCGGGGAAGGTGGCGATCCACCAGGCATTGGAGACGTAGTTGCGCCCCACGGACAGCATCGCGCCCCAGCTTGCGGTTGGCGGTTGTACACCGAGGCCCAGGAAGGACAAGCCCGCTTCGAAAAGCACCATCAGGCCGAATTCCAGCGTCGCGACGACCGACAGTGGGGCAATGATATTCGGCAGGATGTGCAGAAGCAGAATGCGGCCCCAACTCGCACCCATGGCGCGCGCGAGACGCACATAGGGTTGGCCGGCAACCGACAGGGTCTGGCCGTAGGCAACACGGGCATAACGCGGCCAACGGGTCAGTGCGAGCACGAGGATCACATTGATGAAGCCCGGTCCCAGAACCGCGACCGTGATGATCGCCAGCAGGATCGCCGGAACCGACAAAAAGATGTCGACCAGACGCATGATGACGGTTTCGACCCAGCCGCGGCGATAACCGGCCAGCATGCCGAGCAGTATGCCCACACAGCCGGAAAGGATCACCGAGAGAAACGCAACGGAAAGCGAGATGCGCGCGCCATAGATGAGCCGGCTTAACAGATCGCGGCCGAGCTCATCCGAGCCAAGCACATAGAGCACATTGCGTGCCTCGGTGCCCGGTGCCTTCAGGCGGCCAAGCAGGTTCTGCGCATTGGGATCATAAGGAGCGATCCAGGGGGCGAAAACGGCCACGATCACCATCAGCGCGACAATGCCGATGAAAAAGCCGGTTGGTACGCCGCTGCCTGACGACAAGAAGATTGGGCGAATGCGGTTGATGAGCGTCGTCATTGGCCCGCTCCGTCCAGCCTGATGCGCGGATCAACCACGCTGTAGAGAATGTCAGCGATGAAATTCACCGCGATGGTGACGAAGGCGCCCAGAAGCACCACGCCCTGAACGACCACGAAGTCGCGCGCGACGACGGATTGCACGGTGAGCAGTCCAAGCCCCGGCCAGGCAAATACCGTCTCCACGATTACCGCGCCTGCGAGAAGTTGCGAGATTTCCAATGCCGTTATGGAGATGACGGGGATGATAGAATTGCGCAGGAGGTGACGGCGCACGAGGCGCCCCTGCGGCACGCCGCGGGCACGTGCCGAGCGCACATAATCCTTGGAAAGTTCATCCAGAATGGAAGAGCGCGCTATGCGTGCATAGGTCGCCATGGACAGGAGGCCGAGCGCTATGGAAGGCATGATGAGATGCGCGAAGCTTCCCGAACCGGACGGCGGAAGCCAGCCGAGCCAGACGCCGAACACCATGATCATCAATATGCCGCTCCAGAAGGTCGGCAGACTTTGGGCGGCAAGCACGACACCCATCAGGATGTTGGAGCTCTTGTATTTGCGCGCCAGCGCCAGGATGAGGCCGATCGGCAGCCCGATCATGAAGGCAACGAAGAGCGCACCTCCTGCAAGCTGCAGCGTATAGGGCAGACGCGAGGCGATGATTTCCGTGACGGGGATGTTCTGGATGAAGGAGCGCCCGAGATCGAAGCGGACGATATCAGCCAGGAAAGACAGATACTGAACCAGCAGGGGACGGTCGAGGCCAAGCGACTGACGCATGGCCTCGATGTCTGCCTGGGTGGCGGTTTCAGGCACCAGAAGATAGGTCGGATCGCCGGTCAGACGCTGGATGAAGAACACCAGCGTCATGACCCCGAAAATCGCGACCAGTGCCTGGCCCGCTCTTTTTGCTAGGAAGACGGCCACGCCTTATTCCTGTTCTTTCCAGCTCATGCGGTTGAGGAAGAGGCTTTCATTGGCCGTCGGCTCCCATTCCAGTTCCGCAGCACCACCGTAAAGTGCGGCTGCCTGGTAAAGCGGCAGGATGAGCGTCTCGTCATGAACCAGCTGATGCACGGTCTTGTAAGCGTCCAGGCGCTCCTGCTCATCAAGCGATGAACGGCCGGTCTCAAGTGCCTCGTCGATCGTCTCGTTGGAGACGCGCGACCAGTTGGAACCGGAATGCAGAAGCGGGAAGAGCACGCCGTCCACATCCTGGCAGGCGCAGGACCAGCGACCGAAGGAGAGGTAGGGGCGGCTTCCCTGTTCAGGCTGCTGCACCGTCTTCAGATAGGTGGCCATGTCAGACATGCTGATCTCGACATTGAAGCCGACATCATTGAGCATCTGCTGGATGGCCTGAACGATACGCTGGTCGAAGACAGGTGCTGTGGCAAACTCCATCTTGGTCTTGGCCGCATCACCCGCGGCCTCGACAATCTGTTTTGCCTGCTCGGGATCGTAAGGGATCGGCTCGATACCTTCGACATATCCGAAATGCGCCGAGGTCGCCATCTGGGAGACGACCTTCTCGCCGCCGCCCAGAATGCCTTCCACGATGCCTTCCCGGTCGATCGCCATGGCGAGCGCCTTGCGAAGCTCCGGATCGTCCAGCGGCTCGCGGGTGGTGTTGATACCCATGAAGCCGACGCGTTCTGTAAGAGCGGTCAGAAGCTGAACCTGCGGGTCGTTTTCAAGCTGTAGCGCCAGATCGGAATCAAGGCTGACGACGAGGTCTGACGTACCGGCCTTCAGATTGGCAACGCGGGTTGCGGCATCTGGAACAGCGCGGAAGACGGCTTCCTCGAACTCGCCCTTCTCGCCCCAGTAGTCATCGTTGCGCACAAGCGTGACGGAGACGCCGCGCTGCTGTTCGCCGAACTTGTAGGGGCCGCTGCCAATCGGATTGGCATTGAAGCCATCTTTGCCGACTTCCTCGACAATGGCCTTGGGGACCACCGACAGCTTCACAAGCTGGGCGAGCAGTGCCGGGTAGGGCCCATCGGTGACGAGGACGACCTTGTTGTCACCTTCAACGCGGGCATCGGTGATCTTGTTGAACTGGCCAAGCTGCGGGCTTGCGAATTCCGGGTCGATGATGCGCTTGACCGAGAAGGCCACATCCTCAGCGGTCAGGTCCGAACCGTCGTGGAACTTGATACCTTCGCGGATCGTCAGAGCGAGTTCGGTATCGGAGATCTGCTCCCAGCTCTCGGCCACCTGCGGCACGATCTTGCCGTCATTGTCACGCGTGACGATGTTGTCGAAAATGTTCCGGTAGACATAGTAGCTGTCCGGATTCCACTGCATGTGCGGGTCAAGCGTGGTCGGCTCATTGACGAGATCGATCGTCAGAAGCTCCTTGGCAGCCAACGGCTGTGCAAGAACCATCGCACAGGTAGCGGCCAGCAAAGCGGTACGGATACGCATAGTCAAACTCCTTCGGTGCATTGCGCGGGCCGGTTTGATGGCACACGCAAGATGTTCAGGCGTGGTAGATTATTCCGCCCAGCCCATGCGATTGAGAAAAAGGCTCTCATTGGAGGTGGGCTGCCATTCAAGCGCTTCCGCACCACCATAGATGATTGCCGCCTGGTATAGGGGCAGGATCGCAACCTTGTCGATGACGAGGTCGTGAAGATCGGCATAAAGCTGCTGACGCTTTTCCACATCGAGCTCACTGCGCGCCTCGTCGAGCAGCTTGTCGATCTCGCCATCATTGAAGCGCGACCATGCGCTGGAAGAATGAAGCAGCGGATACATGATGCCATCGGCATCCTGACAGGCGCAGGACCAGCGGCTGAAAGTGAGCATCGGCGCCTGGTCCGGCGTGGTCTGCTGGTCTTTCAGCCAGGTGGCCATGTCGGTGTTCTCGATCTCGACGCTCAGGCCGACATCGGTCAGCATCTGCTGAATGGCCTGGACCACGCGCTGATCGAAGACTGGCGAAGTCGCAAGCTTCATGGTCTGCTTGGCATCCTCGCCCAGACTGGAGATGATCTCCTTCGCCTGGTCGGGGTCATAGCTGAAGCCTTCTACGCCTTCGACCCAGCCGAAATGCGCAGGCGAGACCAGCTCGTCCACCACCTTGGGATAGCCACCAAGAAGACCTTCGACGATGCCTTCGCGGTCGATGGCAAAGCCGATCGCCTTGCGCAGCTCCGTATTGTCCAGCGGCTCAAGTGCGCTGTTCATCGCGAAATAGGCAACGCGCTCCGTATTGACCGTGAGGACCTTCCCGCGGCCGCTTGCCTCAAGCTGCTGCGCGAGATCGGCATTCAGCGTCACGACAAGATCGGCAGTTCCTGCCTGCAGATTGGCAAGACGCGTGGAAGCATCCGGCACGCCGCGGAACACCGCGCTTTCGAAGACGCCTTTCTCACCCCAATAATCATCGTTGCGCTCAAGCTTCACATCAACGCCGCGATTCCAGCTTGCGAATTTGTAGGGGCCGCTGCCGACCGGTTCGGCATTAAATGCGTCGTCGCCAACCTCCGTCACCACGTGTTCGGGCACGATGGAAAGTTTCACGAGCTGCGCGAGCAGCGCAGGGTAGGGGCCGTCGGTCGTGAGCTTGACCTTGTTGCCATCCATGACCTCTGCCCCGACAATCTTGTCGAACTGGCCGAGCTGCGGGCTGGCAAATGCAGGATCGGTGATGCGCTTGACCGTGAAGACCACGTCTTCAGGCGTCAGCTTTTCACCATCGTGAAACATAACATCATCGCGAATGGTGAAGACGACTTCCGTGTCGGAGATCTGTTCCCAATCCGTCGCGATCTGCGGCCGGATCTCACCGGCATCATCGCGGGTGACGAGATTGTCGAAGATGTTGCGATATACGTAGTAGCTGTCGGGATTCCACTGCTTGTGCGGGTCAAGCGTGGCAGGTTCGTTGACGAGATCGATCGTCAGAACCTCCTTGGCCTCTACGATGCCGGGCAGGGCGGTGCTCAGTGAAAGCGCGAGCGCAAAGGCGCCAAGGATACGATTACTCGAAGTAACTATCATCTCCGGTCTCCCATTTATCCTTCATGTTCCCAGTCTTATTTTGCTTGGGCTCGGCATTTGTTGCCGGCTTGCTTTTTTCTTTTGATGCAGATGCCGCGATTGCCGTGTCATCCCGGAGCAGGCAGGCGGTTACATAATTTTCAAAACGGTCGATATCGCTGAGGCGCTGCGCGTGAATGGCATCGGCCTCGCCTGCGATCAATGCGTCGAGAAGTGCGGGCGCATCGACCAATACGAAGGGCTTTCCGCCCTTCATCTCCATGAAGCGGGCGATGCGTTCGCTTTGGTCCCAAAGCTCGCCAAGGAGGTTGCCGACCAGCGGATTGACACCACCGCGGACGAGTTCGAGCACTTCGCGCCCATATTCCCGAGAGGCGGCTTGCGCGTTTCCGTGATCGCCTGACTGGACGAGAGCGGAGATAATGCCTGTCATCTCGCGGACGCGCGCCATTTGAGCCGGAGAGGGTTCCACTCTTGCCATGGCCGGTTCGACAAGACGCCGGGCATCGATCACATTGCCGATCAGGGCGCCGGTGACCGGCTGAATGCGCCAGCCTGCGCGCGGCACCGCCTCGACCATGCCGGAAACGGCTAGCCGCGCAAGCGCCGCGCGCACACCGGCACGCCCCAAACCAAACCGGTCGACCAGATCCTGCTCGCCCACCATTTCACCGGGCAACAACTCACACCACTGGATGGCTGTCCGCAGACGCTCCTCCGCGAACTCCGCCTTCTGCGAAGGCTTGAACGGCGTGGCGCTGGTGAAGGGTGATGAAGGATCGTACATAGCTGCCCTCTTTCGCTGAGATGCTAAACATCAAAGCTAAGATGTCAACAGATCCGCATAGAAATCTTAGCCAGATGAGGTCGCGATGAGCCGGTCACGCGCGACTGGGTCGACGTTCGGCTGAAAAATCCGTGAACGTATTCGAAGGAAAAGTTGTAGACCTGCGGGCGCAGCCTATAGGGAGGGCCGGCCAAGACAGCTTGGCGGATGGCGTGGAACGTCGTGGCTTCCGCCTAGCCCAGGCCCACCAATTCCTTGATGGTTTCCATCACCTGCGCACTTGCTTCCACATCGAGGGCGGCGGGATGCGGATCGGAGAAACCGTTGCCGTCATTGTCGTAATATTCGCCTGAGCGATCCGCGAATTCGTCTGACAGGGCGGCCTTGGTGATGATGTCGCTTCCGATATTCACGTCGCTTCCATCGATGCCGAAGCCGTCGCGTACCATCTTTGTAGCGAGAAGTGAGCCGGGGTTGAGGGCGATGAAGGTGGGGCCGTCGGGATGTTCTGCGGCCAGAGCCTTCGTCCAGATGATCAGGGCCAGCTTGCTCTGCGCATAGGCATCCATGTCGCCAAGCTGTTGGTTGCCTTTCAGTGCACGGATATCAACGGGCTCCTGTGCCGCCGAAGACAGAGAGACGACGCGGCCATCCTTCGGGATCGAGGGCAGGAGCAGGCGTGTCAGCAGGTAGGGAGCAAGGGTGTTGACGGCGAAACGGATATCGAGCCCTTCCGGCGTGACGGGCTCCGTCGTCTTGAAAACACCGGCATTGTTGATGAGCACGTCGATCTTGCCAGACCGCGCAGCCGCCTTGTCGGCGAGCGCGTTGACTTCCGTCATGTTCGACAGGTCGGCGAGATAGGTCTCAGCATCGGCGGATACCTCCTCCCGGGTCGCTTCCAGCTTGTCCTGGTTGCGACCGTGAAGAAGCATGTGATGACCGTCTGCGGCCAGCGCCTTGGCGGCAGCCAGACCTATGCCATCCGTGGCACCTGTTATGAGAATTGTTTTCCTGGACATCGAGGAGCACTCACCTGCAAGGGAAGAACTCCTAAATCGTGCCTTTCAGAAAGGTTTCAAGGGTGCGGCGGGTGCCTATTTTCTGCAGCATCACGAACCAGTGCTCAAAAGCGAAGGCAAAGGTCTCCGCCTTGGCCAGATCGCCGTAAAACTGCTCCTGTTCGATCCACGCCCGCGGGCGCTGGTCGGCCTTTGCTGCGGCGCTTTTGAGTGCCTCCCAATTGGGATCGTTGGGCGCAATTTCAGTTCCATCATCCCGGCGGCCAGAACACATGCGGGCCCAAAGTGCTTCGGCAAGCGCAAGCCCGCGAACGGATTTCTCGGCATCAAGCCGCTCTCGCAGCACCGGATGCAAGAAACCGGGATGACGCGACGAGCCATCAAAAGCCACCCGGCGTGCCGTGTCGACAATGGCCGGATTTGCGAAGCGCCGCTCGATCAACTCGACATAAGCAGCCGGTGACATGCCCGGCACTGCCGAGACATGAGGGGCGATCTCTTCCTCTTCCACCTTGCGGAAGAAGCCCTGGATTGCCGGATCGGCCATGCAGTCCGCAATGGTCTCGATCGACAGAAGTTCGCCTGCATTGGCCAGGAGCTGATGGCCTCCATTGAGGAGGCGGATCTTCATGGTTTCATAGGCATGAACATGATCGGAGAAGGTGGCGCCGACGCGGTCCCAGTCCGGGCGGCCGCGGCAGAACCGGTCTTCGATCACCCACTGACGGAAATGCTCATGCGTCACCGGTGCGCGGTCGGCTATGCCGAAACTGTGCGCAAGCGCCAGTTCCTTTTCGCCCGTCGCAGGCACGATGCAGTCGACCATGGAGTTCGGGAAGGTGCAGTTGGCGTCAATCCAGGATGCAAATTCTGCATCCACCATGCGCGCCAATGAGACCACCGTGTCCCGCAGAATGGCGCCGTTGCCCTGAAGGTTGTCGCAGCTCAGGCCGGTGAAGGGCCCTGTTCCAGCCTCCCGCCGCTTGCGCAAGGCCGCGATCATCGCCCCAAAGGCTGTACGCGGCTTGTCGGGATGGGCCGCATCATGAACGATGTCGGGGTGGTTCTCGTCGAACCCGCCAGCGGCGTTGCGGTAGTAGCCGCCTTCCGTCACTGTCAACGAGACGATCCGGATTGCCGGATCGGCCATCTGCGCGATCAGGGCGGCATTGTTCGGCTCGACCGGAAGAAAGTCGATCATGGAGCCGGTGATTTCTGCCGAAACCGCGTCCGGCTGAAGCTCTATGAGCGTTGTCAGGCAGTCCTGCGCCTTCAGCCGGTCGCGCTGTGCAGCATCCGCCGGACGCACGCCGGCGCCGATGATCGCCCAGTCATGGGCGAGGCCCATATCCATCAGGCGGTGGAGATACCAGGCCTGGTGCGCGCGATGAAAGTTGCCAAGCCCGATATGAACCATGCCGGGCGTCAGCCGGGTTCGATCATAGCGGGGAATGCGCACGCGATTTGCGAGCGTTTCAAGTGCGGCATCGGAGAGCGGCGTCAGCTCATCCATTGACCGCCATCCACATTGTAGCATTGGGCCACCACATAATTTGCTTCTTCACTGGCGAGGAATATCGCCATGCCAGTCAGGTCTTGCGGCGTTCCCATGCGCCCATAGGGCACGGCCTCGCCGACTTCCTTCTTCTTCTGCCCCGGTGCCTTGCCTTCATATTTGGCGAAGAAGGCATCCACCCCGTCCCAGTGCTCGCCATCAACGACACCGGGCGCGATGGCGTTCACGTTAATGCCATGGCTGATTAGGTTCAGACCCGCGGACTGGGTGAGGCTGATAACGGCTGCCTTGGATGCGCAATAGACCGCGACCAGCGGCTCGCCGCGCCGACCGGCCTGGCTTGCCATATTGATGATCTTTCCACCCTTGCCACGCTCGATCATGTGGCGGGCCACCGCCTGCATGGTGAAAAGCGTACCGGCGACATTGATGTTGAAGACACGGTCGAAATCCGCGCGCTTGATCTCGACAATGGGAGCCGCAGTGAATAGTGCTGCATTGTTGATGAGAATGTCGATACCGTCGAAGCTTCTTGCGACATGCGCAACGGCATTGTCGATGCTTGCCTGATCGGTGACATCCATCTTCACCGCAATCGCCGCATCGCCAATTTCGGCTGCCGTTGCCTCGGCGCGGGCGATGTCGATATCGGCAATCGCCACATGTGCTCCTTCGCGCACATAAGCCTCTGCAAAGGCGCGTCCGATGCCTCTTGCCGCCCCTGTTATGAGCGCCGTTTTTCCTTCCAGGCGTCTCATGCGATGCGCAGTCCCTTGGCGTCGAAGCGATGGATCATGTCCGGGCGCGGGGTGAGGCCGATGCGATCGCCGTGGCGCAGGCTGATCTCGCCATGGGCCCGCACCGTCAGGGTTTCCGCAATGCCCGTACCGTGGACGTGGAAGAAGGTGTCCGAACCCAGATGCTCGGCGACACCGACCGTACCTTGCCAGACGGCACCCTGTTCGACCACGTCGATATGTTCGGGCCTGACGCCAATCGTGTGCGCGCCGTGCTTTTGCGCCTCAGCCCCCTCGATCAGGTTCATCTTGGGAGAGCCGATGAAGCCTGCCACGAAAACATTCCGGGGCTGGTGATAAAGGTCCAGCGGCGAACCGACCTGCTCGATATTGCCGGCCTGCAGCACGACAATCTTGTCAGCCATGGTCATGGCTTCCACCTGATCGTGGGTCACATAGATCATGGTGGTGGCAAGGCGCTTGTGCAGCTCGCTGATTTCAAGACGCATGCCCACACGCAACGCCGCATCGAGATTGGAGAGCGGCTCGTCGAAGAGGAAGGCCGAAGGCTCGCGCACAATGGCTCGGCCAATTGCAACGCGCTGACGCTGACCGCCGGAAAGCTGGCCGGGCCTGCGGTCAAGATAGTCGGTGAGGTTCAGGACCGAGGCTGCCTGTTCCACGCGCCTGTCCTGCTCCTCCTTCGGCAGCTTTGCCATGCGCAGCGGGAAGGCGATGTTCTTGCGCACGCTCATATGCGGATAAAGCGCATAGGACTGGAACACCATGGCCAGACCCCGCTTTGCCGGCGGAACGGCGGTTGCATCCTGACCATCGATCAGGATCGTTCCGCTGGTCACATCCTCAAGGCCGGCAATGAGGCGCAACAGCGTGGACTTGCCGCAGCCGGAGGGGCCGACAAAGACGGTGAACTCCCCATCTTCGATGGTCAGGTCCAGTGGTGGAATGACCTGCACATTGCCGAAGGTCTTTACCACCTTTTGAAGCGTGATCTTTCCCATGAGTTTCGTCCTTACTTGACCGCGCCGAAGGTGAGACCGCGCACGAGCTGCTTCTGGCTGAACCAGCCAAGAATGAGGATCGGTGCAATGGCCATGGTCGAGGCGGCGGAAAGCTTTGCGTAGAAGAGGCCTTCGGGGCTGGAATAACTTGCAATGAAGGCCGTCAGCGGTGCGGCTTGCGCTGCCGTGAGGTTGAGTGTCCAGAACGCTTCGTTCCAGGCGAGAATGAAATTGAGCAGAATGGTTGATGCGATGCCCGGCACGGCCATGGGTGTGAGCACATAAAGGATCTCTTCGCGCAGTGAAGCGCCATCCATCCGTGCTGCCTCAAGGATCTCGCCGGGGATCTCGCGGAAATAGGTGTAAAGCATCCACACGATGATCGGCAGGTTGATCAGCATCAAGACGACCGTCAGACCGATACGCGTGTCGAGCAAGCCAAGCTTGATGAAGATCAGATAGATCGGATAGAGCACGCCCACGGCCGGGAGCATCTTGGTCGAGAGCATCCATAGCAGGATGTCCTTGGTGCGCTTCGAGGGCACGAAAGCCATGGACCATGCAGCCGGCACGCCGATGATCACGCCCAGGAGCGTCGAGCCGCCGGCAATGAAGATCGAGTTCCACAGGAAGCGCATATAGTCGGAGCGCTCCTGCACGACCGCGTAATTCTCCAGCGTCCAGTCGAAGAACAGGAAGACGGGCGGATCGGCGATGGCCGTGGCTTCCGTCTTGAAGCTCGTCAGGATCGTCCAGAGAATGGGGAAGAAGATCAGAAGACCCACACCCCAGGCCAGAGCGGTGTTGAGTGCCTTGCGGCGGGTGGTGACAGCACGTGCCATGATCGTTCTCCCTCCTCAGGCGTCCAGGTTCTTGCCGACAATGCGCATCAGGAAGATGGCGACGATATTGGCAAGGATGACCGCATAGATGCCGCCGGCCGAGCCAAGACCCACATTCTGGCTTTCAAGCACACGCTGGAAGATCAGATAGGTAAGCGTGCGGGTGCCGAAGGAGCCCTGGGTGGTGACGAATATTTCCGCGAAGATCGACAGAAGGAAAATCGTCTGGATCAGCACCACGATGGTGATGGCGCGCGCCAGATGCGGCAGAATGATTTCGGTAAAGCGCGAGAGCGGCGGCGCGCCGTCCATCTCGGCTGCTTCAAGCTGCTCGCTGTCGAGCGACTGGATGGCCGTAAGCAGGATCAGCGTTGCGAATGGCAGCCACTGCCAGGATACGATCAGGATGATCGAGAAGAGCGAGGCTTCGGAAAGCCACGACACCGGTTCGGCCCCGAAAAAGCGCCACAAATGCGCAAATAGGCCGTTCACCGGGTCCATGAACATGTTCTTCCACACCAGCGCGGAAACCGTCGGCATGACGAAGAACGGTGCAATGACGAGAATGCGCACCACGCCCTGACCCCAGATGGGTTGGTCGAGCAGCATGGCGAGCAACACGCCGAGCACGACCGTGATGGCCAGAACGCCGCCGACTATGATGAGCGTTGCCTGGACGGAGGGCCAGAAGGCGCTGGAGGTTACGAAGCGCACATAGTTCTCGAAACCGACCCAGCCCTGGTCGCCGCCGCGCAGCGGCAGATAGCGTTTGAAGGAGAAATAAAGCGTCATGACCAGCGGTACGAGCATCCAGCCCAGGAGCAGCACCACAGCCGGTGCCATCATGAAACGGGCTGCTGTTCTGGAGCTTTGAGTAGCCATGACGGTTCTCCCCGCAGAATTTCTTCTGCGTCGAATATGCCACAATAAGTGAGTTGGGTGGTTCCCCGCCTTGGGGGCAGCGCTAGCTGCCCCCGTCCGGGAGGAGCGGACTTAGTAGCCTGCGGCTTCCATTTCGTCGGTGGTCAGGGCCTGAGCCTTCTCAAGCGCCTCGTCAACCGACTGCTGGCCAGCAAGTGCGGCGGAGAATTCCTGACCGACCTGCGTTGCGATGCCTGCAAATTCCGGGATCGCGACAAACTGCACGCCCGTGTAAGGCACCGGATCGACGGTTGGCGCGGTCGGGTCAGCCTCGTTGATGGAACGCAGCGTCATTTCGGCGAAGGGCACCTTCTTGTATTCCTCGTTCTCATAGAGCGAGGTGCGGGTGCCGGGCGGGACATTGGCCCAGCCTTCCTTCTCGGCTACGAGCGCGGTGTATTCCTTGGACGTTGCCCATGCGACGAATTTCTTTGCCGCGTCGGTTGCATCCGAGCCTGCCGGAATTGCCAGCGACCATGCCCACAGCCAGTTGCCGCGCTTGCCCATGCCATTGTCAGGGGCGAGAGCGAAGCCGACCTGATCGGCGACGGTGGAGTCATTCGGGTTTGTCACGAAGGATGCTGCAACCGTGGCGTCGATCCACATGCCGCACTTGCCCTGCTGGAACAGCGACAGGTTTTCATTGAAGCCGTTGGTGGAGGCTCCGGGCGGACCGTAATTGGTCATCAGGTCCATGTAGAAGTTCAGCGTGTTCTTCCACTCTTCGCTGTCGAACTGGGCCTGCCAGTTCTCGTCGAACCAGCGTGCGCCGAAGGAGTTGGACATGGCGGTCAGAAAGGCCATGTTCTCGCCCCAGCCGGCCTTGCCGCGAAGGCAGATGCCGTAAACTTCGTTTTCCTTGTCGGTCATGGCTTCGGCGGCCTGCTTGATGAACTCCCAGGTCGGAGCCTCAGGCATTTCAAGACCGGCCTTCTCCATCAGGTCCTTGCGGTACATGACCATGGAGGATTCGCCATAGAAGGGGGCGGCGTAGAGTTCGCCGTCAACGGTCAGGCCGTTGCGGATGGCGGGCAGAATGTCATCGGCATCCCACTCGGCCGGCAGATCGTTGAGCGAAACGAGCCAGTCGTTCTTGGCCCAGATCGGAACCTCATAGGTGCCGATGGTCATGACGTCGAACTGGCCGCCATTGGTGGCGATGTCCTGGGTGACGCGCTGACGCAGAACGTTTTCCTCCAGCGTAACCCATTCCAGCTTGATGTCGGGGTTCTTGGACGTGAAATCCTCGGTCAGACCCTGCATGCGGATCATGTCGCCGTTGTTCACGGTTGCGATTGTCACGGTGGTTTGTGCGAAGGCGGCTCCGGAAATGAGCGTAAGCGCGGTCGCCGCACCCAATGCGGTCTTCAGGTTCATCACTTTCCTCCCTGGTAAGATGAACTACCCAGGATCAAGTGAAGCGCAAAGTTTAACCCGCGTCAACATATATTTTACGCGCGTAAAATTCCTGAACATGATCAGGCAGATGCACGCAGGACGAGCTTGCCCTCATACACGGTTTCGCGGCGCTCTTCGGCGCGTTCCCCGCTCTCGATCAGCTTGAACAGCGTCTCGACGCTTGTCTGCGCAATGGATGCATAATCCTGCGCGACCGTGGTCAGGGTTGGCGAGGTGAAGCGCGAGAAGGGGTGGTCGTCATGTCCGGCGATCCGCACGGCACAGCCCGCGCCATTGCCCACCCGGTAGCCCTTTTCATAGGCAGCGGCGAGGAGGCCTATGGCCAGACGGTCATTGCTGCAGAAGATCGTGTCGGAATTGAAGCGCTTCTGCTCGAATGCCTTCTTGCCCTCGGCAAAACCGATATCTTCGAAATTCCAGCTGTCGCCTTCGACACGAACGACATTCGGCTCCAGGCCACGCTGCTCCATCGCTTCCACATAGGCGTTGTGGCGCTTGTTGGCGTTCGGGTTCAGCGGCGTCATCTCGAAGAAGCAGGGCGCCTCGCCCGTGCGGCAGAGATAGTCCACCATCATCGGCACGGACTGGAAATTGTTCGACCCGATAAAGGCTTCACCCACACCCTCGATATTGCTGTCGAAAAGCACGGTCGGGATATCCCGACTGAATTTCTCGATCGCTCCACGATCGGAGCTGCGCCCCAACGGGGCGAAGAGCACGCCTGCAGGTTTGAGGGAGCGCAAAGTATCGAGAATATCGCGCTCAAGATCCGGCTGGCCATGCGCGCTGAAGAGTGTCGGCGAAAATCCTGCCGCAATGCAGCGCTCCTCGATATTGCGCGCGATCTCGGCGAAGAAAGGGTCGGCGAGATAAGGCACGACCACGCCGATATTCTTCGTCAGCCGCCGGTTCTGGTTGATGGCATAGATGTTCGGCCGATAATCATACTGCTCCAGCGCCGCCTCGATCCGTGCCCTTGTGGAGGCCCGCACACTGTCGGGATCGTTGAAATATTTCGAAACCGTCGGCCGTGAAATACCGCTGACGCTTGCAAATTCTTCCATATTCCGGATGCGGGACGGAGACATTGACGGGCCTTTGCGCTAGCAGCGCGAACTTTACGCGCGACAAGCAAAGTACCGGTCAACGGGGTAAGCCGCAAGCAACAAAGCCCCTTTGAGAAGGGGCCTTGTAAAAATTCGGAAAGTTGAACGACCTATTTCAGCTTCAGCAGCATGCCCGCGATCAACCGGGCGCGTTCTTCCAGACTGTCGATCTCGATATGCTCGCCCAGCGTATGCAGACCTGCTCCACGTACGCCGATGGAATCAAGTGTTGGTATGCCCATCGCGCCGGTGAAATTGCCGTCGGAGCCACCGCCGGCTGAACCGTGGGTGAGATCGAAACCGATATCCTTGCCGATGTCGCGGGCGAGCTCGTACATGGCGATGACACCGTCATCGGGCTCCCAGACGGGTCGAGTAACGCCCCGGGTAACTTCCACGATAACGTCGTTTTCCTCGCCGTTCAGTGCGAGCATGGCTTCCACACCCTTGTCGAGGTCTTCCTGGCGCTTGGCCATGGAAAGCACTTCTGCCTCGCAGGATGAGGAGACACAATTGACCCAGGTGCCCGCATGGACCACGCCCACGGAGAAGGTGCAGTCTTCCGTGGTCATCGCCTCGATTTCAAGGATCTTGCGCGCCATCGCGGCAATGGCCGAGCGGCCATCCTTCAGTGCCCAACCTGCGTGGCTCGGACGACCTTTGGTGCTCACGTTGAAACGGGCGATGGCATAGCGGCCGGTCACCGCACCGCCATCCGGCTTGGCGGGTTCGGGCACCAGAACATATTTGTTCTTGCGCGCCTCCATCTCGATCAGCTCACGGGTGGAGGGCGTTCCGACTTCCTCATCGGGCGTGAAAAGAACCGTCACCGGAAGCGGCGTCTCAAGGCCTGCCAGCGCGATCTGGCGGATCGCCTCGACAGAGACATAGTTGCCGCCCTTCATATCCTGGATACCGGGGCCATAGACCTTGTTGCCCTCGATGCGCCAGGGGTTCACCTCCAGCGTCCCCACTGGGTGAACCGTGTCGAGATGGCCGGAGATCAGGATGCCCGGCTTGCCGAAATCCTTGTGCGGAAAGCGCGCGCGAACAGATCCGCCAAAGCCCATGCGCCCGGGAATGCGTTCGATCTCGGCACCGGCTGCGGCCAGATCGTAGGCCGCAAGGTCCATCATGCGATCGACGGCAGCGGCATCAAATGTCGGGCTTTCGCACTCGATCCAGGGCTTCAGTCCCTTCAGCATCTCATCCGTGTCGAAGGGCAGGCTCATATGGTCCATGGTTCAGATATCCGGTTTTTGAAGGGGGGTGAGGGCGGTCAGCTGGCGAGGCGTTTCTCGACGATACGCGCCATGATGCTGGCACCCACGGGAAGCATGTCGTCGTCGAGAATGAAACCGGGGTTGTGCACCGGGACCGTGCCCTTGTGCCCCAGCGTGCAATAAGCACCGGGCACGACCTTCAGCATGTCTGCAAAATCCTCGCTCCCCGTGACGACATCCCTGGTTTCCTCGACATTTTCCTCGCCCACGATCTCGCGTGCCGCATCCATATAGGCGTCGGAGAGGGCGGGATCGTTCATCAACACATCGAAGATGTTGCGCAGATCCACATCGATGGAAATTTCGTATGCCTGTGCCATGCCATTGCACAGCGAGCGGACGCGATGGTGGATGAGCTCCATCACCTCATCCTTGAAATAGCGGATCGTGCCGGAGATCACCGCCTTGTCCGGAACGACATTGTAGGCCGAGCCGGAATGAACCTGCGTGACCGAGAGCACGGCCGTGTCGACCGCAGGCACGTTGCGGCTGACCACCGATTGCAGGCTCTGAACGAGTGCGGAGGCAATGACGATGGGGTCCTTCGAGTGGTGCGGCATTGCGCCATGGCTGCCCACGCCATTGATCGTGATGTCGAAGAAGGAGGCGCCTGCCATGGCTGCACCCGGTTTCACGCCCACCTTGTTCGGTTCGGCCAACGGGTTGTTGTGCATGCCGTAGATTTCGTCACAGGGGAACTTGTCGAAAAGCCCGTCCTTCAGCATGGTCCGCGCACCGCCAAGGCCTTCCTCGGCAGGCTGGAAGATGAAGATGGCAGTGCCGGAAAAATCGCGCGTTTCCGCGAGATAGCGCGCAGCTCCCAGGAGCATGGTCGTGTGGCTGTCGTGACCGCAACCATGGAAGCGGCCGGGGTTCTTCGAGGCATAGGGCAGGTTGGTCTGCTCATCCATGGGAAGTGCGTCCATATCGGCGCGCAGGCCGACCGTTTTCGATCCTTCCCCCTTGCCTTTGAGCACGCCCACGACGCCGGTCCCGGCAAGTCCTGTATGGACTTCGATGCCCCATCCCTTGAGTTTCTCGGCAACGATGCCGGAGGTGCGAACTTCTTCGAAACCGATTTCCGGGTGCTGGTGGAAATCCCGGCGGATTGCCGTCAGCTCATCTGCATATTCGGCAATTTTCGGCAATACGGGCATGAATGGTACTCCTCGAAAAATCTGTGGCGCTGGAAAGTCAGGCTGCTGGCAATTCCCGGAAATTGGCGAAGTCCCAGAAGCGGCCCGGGGCCGCCTCGATCAGGGTTTTGGTGTAGGCGTGCTGCGGATCGGAAAGCACCTTTTCCGCCGTGTCATGTTCGACAATTCGACCATGCTGCATCACCACGACCTCGTCGCAGATCTGGGCTGCGACGCGCAGGTCGTGAGTGATGAACAGAATGGCGATGCCGAGCTTCTTCTGTAGGTCCGCCAGAAGCTCCAGCACCTGTGCCTGGACCGAAACGTCAAGTGCGGAGACGGCCTCGTCCGCCACCAGCACATCCGGTTCCATGGCAATCGCGCGGGCAATCGCCACGCGCTGCCGCTGACCACCTGAGAACTGGTGGGGATAGCGGCTGATGGCGTCTTCAGGCAGTCCCACAAGCGTCAGCAGTTCGCGGGCACGTGCCAGCGCCTTTTTCCTGTCCTGCCCAAGATTCAACGGTCCCTCGATCAGGCTTTGCCCGATGGTCCAGCGCGGGTTGAGCGAGCGGAAAGGGTCCTGAAAGACGATCTGGATGTGTTTGCGCAAGGGGCGCAGTTGACTGCGCGAGAGATTGGCGACTTCGTGCCCCGCCACCCGCACTTCGCCCGCGGTCGGATCAACCAGTCGCATGATGCAGCGCGCCACGGTGGATTTGCCCGAACCGGATTCGCCAACGATGCCAAGCGTGCGACCGCGCGCGATCGAGAATGCGACATCTGACGCAGCCTTGGTCGGCTCGCGGCGCGAGAAGATGGAAAAATTGCCATAGATCTTCTGAAGGCCGTTGACCGTGAGCACTGTCTCCTGACCATCCGCTGCGCGGTGGGGACGGGGAACGAGACTTGGCACGGCCTGGAGGAGCTTCTTCGTGTAGTCCTGCCGCGGCTGACGCAGAAGCTGCTCCACGGGTGCCTGCTCCACGATCTTGCCGAGCTTCATCACATGCACGGTGTCAGCGATTTCGGCTACCACGCCCATATCATGGGTGATGAAGAGTACCGCGGTGCCGTGTTTTTCCTGAAGCTCGGAGATGAGGCTCAGGATCTGCTGCTGGGTGGTGACATCAAGCGCGGTTGTCGGCTCATCTGCAATGAGAAGCTTTGGCTCCAGGATCAGCGCCATGGCGATCATGATGCGCTGGCGCTGTCCGCCTGAGAGCTGGTGGGGGTAGGAACGGTAGATACGTTCCACATCCGGCAGATGCACCTGGTTCATGATGTCGAGCACGCGGCGTTTCTTGTCGGAAGCCGAATAACGCCCATGCGTCTCGAGCACTTCCTCGATCTGGTCGCCGACGCGCATGACCGGATTGAGCGCCGTCATCGGCTCCTGGAAGATCATGGAAATGCGGCTTGCGCGCATCTGGCGCATGGCCTGCGGTGATAGATCGAGCAGGTTCTGACCGTCCATCTCGATGCGCCCGCCGCACACTTCCAGCGCGCCCTTGGGCAGAAGGCCCATGACCGAGAGCGATGTAACGGACTTGCCGGAGCCGGATTCGCCCACGAGACAGGCCGTTTCACCGGCCCGGATGTCGAGCGAGATATGGTCGAGAACCGGCGCAGCTGTCTCGTTTCCTGCAAGACGGACCGAGAGTTCGCGGATGGAGACGACGGTTTCCGCCTGGTCGAAATTGCGGGTCTTGAATTTCATGCTCCGTGCTCCGCGGTAACTTTGAAATGCTGGCGCGAGGCGCCCCCCTCTGGCCTGCCGGCCATCTCCCCCACAAGGGGGGAGATCACGCGGTGGCGAGGTCTGTGCAATCTTCTTTCAGTAGATGAGGGGCGGTAGCAGTGCTGCAGCCAATCTCCCCCCTTGTGGGGGAGATGCCCGGCAGGGCAGAGGGGGGTAACTTGGCTCGACCTCATCATCACCCCTCCCTCTTCTTCAGCCGCGGATCGAGAAGATCGCGGGCGGTGTCGCCGAGCAGGTTGATCGACAGGATGCACAGCGAAAGCATCAGCCCGGGCCAGAAGATCAGCGATGGCTTGATCTGGAAGTAGATGCGCCCCTCGGCCATGATGTTGCCCCAGGTCGGAATTTCGGTCGAAACACCGGCTCCCAGGAAGGACAAGATCGCTTCGGTCAGAATGGCGGAGGCGCAGATATAGGTTGCCTGCACCGTCAGCGGCGCCAGCGTGTTGGGCATAACATGCTGCCACAGGATCTTCGGCATGGAGGAGCCAAGCGCGATGGCCGCTTCCACATAGGGCTCCTCGCGCACCGACAGCACGACCGAGCGCACAAGTCGCACGACGCGCGGTATCTCGGGGATGGTGATCGCGAAGATCACCGACCAGATGCTCGGGCCGTTCAGTGCCACGAGCGCGATGGCCAGCAGGATCGACGGGATTGCCATGAGGCTGTCCATGATGCGCATGATGATGGCGTCAGCCAGCCGGAAGAAGCCGGAGACGAGGCCGATCACCAGCCCGATCATGACGGATACGAGAGCCGCACCCACGCCGATGAAAAGGGAAACACGCGCGCCGGTTATCACGCGGGAGTAGAGGTCGCGGCCATAGGCGTCGGTCCCCAGCGGATAGGTGTCACTCGGTCCCTTGAGGCGCTGGATCGCGTTCATCTGCATGGGATCGTGCGGCACGAATAGCGGCGCGAAGATTGCGGCAAGCACGATGATCGTCAGCACGATAGCTGCCAGCATCGGGCCGGTGCCCATGCGCCAGCTCTTGGGCAGCGCAACCGCTCCGAAGAGCCATTGCATACGGGCGGCGGGTTCGGGTGTCGCGGCCATCAGTAGCGGATCCTCGGGTCAAAGAAGGTGTAGGACAGGTCGATCACGAGATTGATGAAGACGTAGATCGCGCTTGTGAGCAGGATCATGGCCTGGATGACGGGATAGTCGCGGGCCAGAACCGCATCCACGGTCAGGCGGCCGATGCCTGGAATGTTGAAGACGCTTTCAGTCACCACCACGCCACCGATCAGAAGCGCAAAGCCGGTGCCGATGATCGTCATGATCGGAACGGCGGCATTGGAAAGAGCGTGACGGAAGAGCACGATCTTCTCGGTCACGCCCTTGGCGCGTGCGGTGCGGATATAGTCCTCGCCCAGCACCTCCAGCATGGAGGCGCGCGTCATGCGGGCGATCAGCGCGACATAGATGGTGGCAAGCGTCAGGCAGGGCAGAATGGCACGGGACAGGAACGCCCAGAAACCTTCCGAAGGTGCCTTGTAGCCCTGCACGGGCAGCCATTTGAGTTCGATCGAGAAGACCTGGATGAAGATATAGCCGATCACGAAAACCGGTATGGAGAAGCCCAGAACGGAGAAGGCCATAACAGCATAGTCAGCCCATGTCCGGTGACGCCAGGCAGCGAGAACACCCATCGGGACGGCGATCAGAACGGAAAGAAGAATGGTAAGCACGGCAATGTTGAAGGTCGGCCAGATGCGCTGACCGATCATGCTGGAAACGGGTGTGTTGGAAATGAGCGAGGTGCCGAAATCGCCCTGAACGAGCAATCCAATCCAAGTGACGAACTGCACATGCAGCGGGTCATTCAGCCCCAGATTTGTGCGGATGCGCTCAAGCTGTGCGGGCGTGGCCATGTCGCCGGCGATGATCGCAGCCGGATCACCGGGCGTGAGCCGCAACAACAGGAAGACGAAGATGGCGACGATGGTCATGACTGGGATGACCGCAAGGACGCGCCGAATGATGTAACCAAACATGCTTCAATTGCCCTGATCTTGGCGGTAAGCGCTCGTCGTGCTTTCCCGGCCCGCCGCAAACGGATGGGATGCGGCGGACCAGGAGCGCGCACGAGGGTGGGCGCGCTTGAAGGTGGCGGGGAAACAACCCCCGCCGAGAGCGGCTTACTGTTCCTTGTCGACGTTCCAGAAGACAGGAACCGGGGACTCGATCATGTTGACGAGTTTGGTCGAGCGCGCCTGAGGCATGATGTACTGGCCAAGCGGGATGTAGAGCACCTCTTCCATGTTGTGCTCCTGGATCTTCTTGGCGACTTCCTTCTGCTTCTCAGGCGTGTCGGCAGCGATGAACTCTGCGCGAAGCTCTTCCACCTTCTCGTCTTCCGGCCAGCCGAACCATGCGTTGTCACCACGGCCGTTCAGCATGGGGCTGATCAGCGGATTGTTGACTTCCGGAACCATCCAGTTGGTGAAGAAGATGTTCCAGCCGCCATCTTCCGGCTTGGACTGGCTAGCACGGCGGGTGACCAGTGTCTGCCAGTCCATTGCCTGCATGTCGACATTGAAGCCGGCATTGCGCATGGCCTGGGCAGCGACAACCGGCTGCGCGGTGAGGCTGACGACGTCGGTCGGCTGCATCAGCACGATTGGCGTGCCGTCATAGCCGGATTCTTCCAGCAGCTTCTTCGCGCCTTCGATGTCGCCACCGGAGGTCAGCGTTTCCGAACCGGTATCGTCTGCCAGCGGCGTGCCGCAGCCGAAGATTGCCCCGCAGACCTTGTAGTAGTCGGGATTGCCGATCAGCGTGGCCAGAACGTCTTCCTGGCTCAGTGCCATCATGGCAGCCTGACGCACCTTCTTGTTGTCGAAGGGCGGATGCTTGAAGTTCATGCGGCCGATGGTCTGGTAGCCAAGCTCGTCGCGGGTCTCGACGACCACGTCCTCGCTCGCCTCCAGAAGCGGCAGAAGGTCGATCTGGACCTGCTCGATATAGTCGATTTCGCCGGAAAGAAGCGCGTTGATGGCGGTCTGGGCGTCGGGCATCGTCACCCACTTCACCTCATCGACCTTCACTTCCTTGCCGCCGGCCATCCAGCTCGGCTCGCCTTCGCGCGGGACATAGTCCTCGAACTTGCGATAGGTGACGGAGACGCCTGGCTGATATTCTTCCTCGACGAAGACAAACGGGCCGGAGCCGATATATTCCGTGACGGCCTCGTCAGCCGAACCGGAAGCCACGCGCTCGGGCATGATGAAGGGCGGGATGGCCGACTGCTTGCCGATCGTGTCGAGCAGGGCGGGGAAGGGGTCCGTCAGCTTCCAGACAATTGTCTTGTCGTCGGTGGCTTCCAGGCTCTCGGTCACGTCCATGATGAGCTGGCCGCCGGAATCGCGCTTGGCCCAACGGTTCAGCGAGGCAACAACATCCTTCGAGGTCACCGGCGCGCCGTCGTGGAACTTGAGGCCATCGCGCAGGGTGAAGGTGTAGGTCAGCTTGTCGTCCGAAATCGTCCAGTCGGCCATCTGCGGCTGTGGCTGGAAATTCTCATCCACGGCCACCAGCACGTCATAGATCATGTAGCCATGATTGCGCGAGATATGCGCGGTGGTGATAATCGGATCGAGCACGCGAAGACCGGAGTGCATCACTGCCGTAATGGTCTTCTCCTGTGCCAGTGCCTCGGTCGTGAGGCCGGTGCCGGCCAGCAGCATGGCTGCCATGGCACCGGTAATGGCGCCGCGGGCGCGGCTCCTGAATTTCAGCATTCCTTCGTGCAACATCGCTATGTTCCCCTTCAGGTTATCGAGCGTTGTCTGGGTAACTGCCGGCTCCGGGTTCTCCCTTCCGTCACTGGCAGCCTTGCAGCTTCAAGCCTCCATTGTTTGAGGCTCTCTTCTGCGGTGGAAAACCGGCCCGCCCGGTGAAAGGCGCATGCCATCGGCCAGCCGTGTGAACGGCAGGTCCGCCGGACTGAGCGGCATCGGGCCGGGTGCCGTGCAGACCAGAATGGCCTCGGCAATCGGCTCGAAATCGGCGCGGAAATGCACCGAGCTCTTGTTGACGAGTATCTTCATTTCCGTCGGCTCGATGCCGACGAAGCGGTACATGGCCTGGTCTGCCATCTGCGCTTTGTGGCTTGAGACCGCAATGCGCACGCCGCCAATCCGCAGGCAGGCGGAGGGGCCAACATTCATGTGCGTGCCGCCATAATAGGGGCCGGTCGCATGAAGATCGCCATTGGAGAGTTTTTCCACCAGGAAGCGGCCTTCAAACGGCGCATCGCCCTTGATCCCGGAGGTGCCACCCAAGGCGATCTCGATCTCGGCACCCTCGCCCGCCTCATGAGCGGCGCGAGCGGCAGCGGCATCCACCATCAGGCCAAGCGCCGCATCCCGGGCGTCGGCATTCACCAATGCGCGCAACATGCCGGTGGTGTTGGAATCGCCGCCAGCACCGGGATTGTCCTGCGTGTCCGCAATGACGACCGGCTTTGATGCCGCCGCAGCAATCCGCATGGCCTCGCGCACGCCTTCATCCGGCTCATAGGCGCGGCCTGCAAAAGAACTCTCGGATGCGAGAACCAGGTCCCTCATCCGGTCTGCTGCACCCTCCGCATCAGTTTGGGTGTCCGCATAGGCGAAAACGCTCGGTGCACATTCGGCAAAATCGGCCGCGGGGAAACCGGTGAAAAATGAGGTGCTGGAGACCGGACCGCCTTCAAGTGCAGCAACCTCCTCATAGATACCTTTCGCTGGCTGCATGGAGGTGCATTGCCAGGCAATCGGGATGAGGTAGGGCAGGCGGCGCATCGCCTTTGCAAAGGGACGTCCGCGCTCCATCAAGCGGTCGAGCTGAACGGCCGCACGGTAGCCTGTCTCGGCCATGTCCACATGCGGATAGGTGCGGAAACCGACCAGAACATCGGCCTGCTGAAACATCTGTTCAGTGATGTTCCCGTGAAGGTCCAGACTGACGGTGATGGGCACATCTGGACCAATCACCTTGCGGATGCGAGCAATCAATTCGCCTTCGCCGTCATCCAGATGCTCGGCTACCATCGCGCCATGGAGATCAAGACAGACGCCATCGAGTGGTCCGGCCTTGGCGATACCATCGACAATTTCGCCGACAATGGCCTCGTAGGCCTCGCGTTCGACATGGGCGGAAGGGATGGCGCCGCACCACAGCACTGGCAGGATTTCCCAACCGGATTCCTCTGCGCGCTTCAGCGCTCCGGATATTCCGAGATTGACGCCAGGGCAGCGTGCGGGGATTTCAGGTCCGCGGGAAAGCGGGAGATAGCCGCCCCCCTGTTCGAAATGAGCCAAAGTCGCCTTGCTGGGCGCAAAAGTGTTCGTTTCGTGCAGGAAACCTGCAAGCGCGACCCGCTTCACCATGCGCTGCAGCCTCCGCAGGCAAGGCACGGATTCCAGCCGTCGACCACCATCTCAATCTGCATCTTCGACCGTCCCCTGTCCGGAAAAACCGGTTGTAATTATCGGTCTATATCGCTAGGCGATACAGATGTATTGGAATTAGCTTAGGGCGGAAAATCGCGGGGTGTCAATCGTCCTGCGAAGGCTTGGGGAGGCTGGTTTGAGAAGTATTCTGCACGCGCAAGACGGGGTTCGACAGCCATCCGAGGAAGCGGAACAGGACCCGCTTTTCGTGCAAGCCGTGGCGCGTACCGTGCAGGTTTTGTCAGCCTTTCACACGGCGTCCAAGCCCATGTCTCTGAACGAGATTGCGGCGGCAAGCGGGGTAGGCAAATCTGCAACCCAGAGGGTAGTGGCCACCTTGCGTCATCTTGGCTATGTGGAGCGCGATCCGGATGATAACGGTTACGTCCCTGGCATCCGTCTTCTGGACCATACACTTGACTATCTCAGGCTCAATCCTCTCGTGGCGCGAGCCTCACCGGTCCTTCTGGAGCTTAGACGCAATGTCCGGGAGCGTATCGATCTGAGCCTGCTCGACGGATTGCGCCTTGTCTATGCCGCGCGCATGCAAAGCAAGCGCGAAACCTTCTTTGCCACCCTTGTCGGTCACAGCGTGCCGGTTTTCTGCACATCGGGTGGCCGTGCCATTATGGCGGCCATGAGTGACGAGGAGGTGGAGGAGATCATCGCAAAATCCGACCGCAGACCTTTCACCGCGAAGACACTGATCGAGCCGGCAGCCATCCGTGAAAAGGTACTTGAGGCGCGCGAAGCCGGCTACGCAGTCGCGGTCGAGGAAGTCTTGCCGGGCGAAGTGGCTCTGGGCGTGGCGATCCGCGGCCCGGATGGCCGCCCTCAGGCCGCCGTCCATGTGGCCGGCTCATTGGGGGAGTGGGAGGCAGAGGAATTTACTCGCCGCTTTGCCCCTCTGGCGGTGGAGGCGGCACGCGCCATCAGCCGCTTCTAGTATAGCCTTTAGCCGCTCGCACCTTACGGCGTGTCGGTCGCAGCGCCTTCCTGCAATGCGTGTTGCTCAGGCCGCAGGTCTTCCTGCGCCGGCTCCTGCCCCAGATCCATGTTTAGTGCCAGGAAACCGACAAGCACGAGTGCCATCACGGCTGCCGTGGTCACGAGAGCGAGTAATTCATTTTTCCTCATTTCACTGTCTCCGCTGACTTGTGGAACTAACAGGGTGCGACGACCCCGAGTTCCACCAAGGGGGAGCAGTGCGGTCTCACCAGTTGGTGATCGAACCGTCACGACGACGCAATGTGGGCGGATGCCAGAAGTTGAAGCTCCGCGAGGCAGCTTCTTCCTCATCAACCTCGACACCCAGGCCCGGTGTATTATCCACGTCATAAACGACGCCGTTGAGCCGCGGCTGGCGCAGGAAGAGCTTGTCGTCGGGATCAGTGCCGTAAGGGCCATCCTTGGCAGTTTGAACTTCAAGCCAGGCGAAATTCGCAACGGCAGCCGCAAAATGAATGCTGGCGGCGGTGCAGATGGGGCCGAGCGGATTGTGCGGCATCATGTCGATATAATGCGCCTCGCAATGCCCCGCGACCTTCATCGCCTCGGTCAGCCCGCCGACATTGCAGATGTCGATGCGCGCAAACTGGGTAATGTCCCGCTCGATATAGGGAAGGAACTGCCACTTGCTGGCAAATTCCTCGCCGATCGCGAAGGGCACATCGGTCAGGCGGCGCAGCGCTTCATAGGCTTCCGGCGTTTCGTCGCGGATGGGTTCTTCAAGAAAGTCGAGCGTGCCGCTTGGCATCTTCTGGCAGAAGGATGCCGCCTCGGCGACGCTTAGCCGATGGTGCCAGTCGATGCCGAGAACGATATCTTCGCCCAAAGCCTCACGCACTTCGCGGCACAGCCTTGCAGTCGGCGCGATATGCTCGCGAGGCTCAAAGATGGTCTGGCTGGAATAATCGGGAAAGAGACGGATGCAGTTCCACCCGGCGGCCTTCAAAGCCTCGGCACGTTCGGCTGCCTCATGAAAACCCGCCGATCCTGTGCTGGCAAAGGTTGGCACCCGCTCGCGATGGCGACCGCCCAGCAGCGAATGAACCGGAACGCCGAGTGCCTTGCCCTTGATGTCGTGCAGTGCAAGGTCCAGCGCGGAAAGGGCTGCCTGCAGCACACGACCGCCCTCGAAATATTGGCTGCGATAGATTTGCTGCCAGATCGCGGAGATCTGCATGGCATCCTGCCCGCGGATCGTGTGCTCGAAATGCTCCAAAGCACCCGCCACAGCCTTTTCACGGCCCGAAAGACCGCTTTCGCCCCAGCCATAGAGGCCGGTCTCGCATTCGACTTTGACGATGAGCTGGTTGCGTCCACCGCTCCACACAATGAAGGGACGGATCGACTTGATAGGGTGAATGTCGCTTACGGTGGCACCTGCTTCCGGCAAATTCTGCTTGTTCATGAAATTTCTCAACGAATGCGTGCTTCTGTTTTCTGGTCGAAGGCGTAGAGCCTGTTTGGATCGAGCACGATCTTCACCCGATCACCGCTTTTCAGCCGCTCGGCACCGCGCATCTCGGCCACGATCTGTGTCCCGTCCGCTCCTCGGATATAGGCATAGGAAACACCCCCGAGGGCTTCGACCATGTCGATCGCGAAGCCTTCGGGCGAGGGCACCAGTTGAAGATGTTCCGGCCGAATGCCCAGGGTGGTGGCGCGATCCATCAGGTCGGTCTCCAGCGGCAGGGTGATCTCTTCTTGAAGTGCGGCCACGCGAACACGATCACCAGCCGTGCCATCCGCCTTCATGAAATTCATGGCCGGGCTGCCGATGAACCCGGCTACAAAGCGATTTGCCGGATTCTCATAGAGCTCCATGGGCGCGCCGACCTGCTCGACACGGCCGGAACGCAGCACGACGATCTTGTCCGCCAATGTCATCGCCTCGACCTGATCATGGGTGACATAGATCATCGTCGCGCCGATATCGCGGTGCAGGCGTGCAAGCTCGATGCGCATTTCCACGCGCAGCTCTGCGTCCAGATTGGACAGCGGCTCATCGAACAGAAACACGTCCGGCCCGCGCACGATCGCCCGGCCGATCGCCACGCGCTGACGCTGCCCACCCGAGAGAGCCTTGGGCTTGCGGTCCATCAGGGCGTCAAGCTTGAGAATGCGGGCAGCCTCGTCGACCTTGCGCTTGACCTCATCCTTTGGCGTGCCGCCCATTTTCAGGCCGAAGCCCATATTGTCGCGCACGGTCATGTGCGGATAAAGCGCGTAGGACTGGAAAACCATCGCCACACCGCGCTTTGCCGGATCGACATTGGTGACATCACGGGCGCCGATGCTGATGCGCCCGGAGCTCGTTTCCTCAAGGCCTGCAATCATGCGCAACAGCGTGGACTTGCCGCAGCCAGAGGGGCCGACAAAGACGCAGAACTCGCCGCTTTCTACCTGAAGATCAACGCCGTGGATGACCTCAAGCCCGCTGAAATTCTTGCGTACGTCCTGAAGCTTTACGTCAGCCATGCTGCCACCTGATATTCGCAGTTCGTGTTCATGGTTCAGATGTCTCCCAGCCGCGATGACATGCCCTGGTCGGCGACGAGATCTGCTCCGGTAAAGGCGCTTGCAGCATCGCTGAGCAGGAAGGCAGCGGCCTGTCCGATCTCGTCCACGGTATTGACGCGATGATTGGCGTGCCACTCCCTGAAGCGTGCCGCCAGGGCGGGGTCGCGTGCGGCGTCGGCAACGGTCTCGGTCATGGTCAGGCCGGGGCACAGCGCATTCACGCGGATAGCTTGTTTGCCATAGCTCCAGGCCATGGCACGGCTCATCGCCACGATGGCCCCCTTGGTGCCGGCATAGGCCTCATAGCCCGTGCCAGAAGCGCGGGCGTGGTTCGAGGCGATATTCACCACCGCCCCCCCGCCATTGCCGCTCATCAGCGGCGCGAGTGCCTGTACGCTCAGGAGCACGGAGCGCTGGTTCACACGCCACAGCAACTCCATCTCCTCCAGCGTCATTTCTTCCAGCGGTTTCTCGATGGTAATGCCAGCATTGTTGACGAGGCCGTTTATGGGGCCGTTGGTCTCCCATAACTTGCGTAGAAGTGCGGGGAATGCCTCTGCATCGCCTACGTCCCCTCGCACGGCCGTCGCCCCCTCGGCTTCGATGCGAGCAAGGCGGCTCTCGTCCCGCTCGATGCCAATGGTATTCGCACCAGCCTTGATGCACTGGCGCAATATGCCAAGGCCAATGCCTGCGCCTGCGCCGGTCACGACGACCGTCTTGCCATCAAGAAGTGTTGTCATTTCACGGCTCCGGCTGTCACGCCGGCCACGATCCGGCGCTGGAAGATGATGAAAAGAACGAGAAGCGGCAGCGATCCGAGAACCGCGGCGGGGAAGAGCATTTCCGGCTTTACGTTCAGATTTCCCACAAAGCGGTAGACGCTGATCATGACGGTGTATTTGTCTGGATCGGTCAGAAGCAGAAGCGGGTAGGTGAAGTCGTTCCACACCATCAGCATGACAAAGAGTGAGAGCGTTGCCGTGGCCGGTCCCAAGAGTGGCCGGATGACGTGCCAGAACACCGCCCAGTCCCCGCAATTGTCGAGCCTTGCTGCCTCTTCCAGCTCCTTCGGAATGGCACTGATGAAGCTAGTGTAGAAGAAGACGGCGAGCGGCAGATTGAGCGCGGAGAAGGCAATGATGATGCCGACATAGGTGTCGAGGAGACCCAGATTGCGGAAGATCACATAGATCGGGGTGATGGTCACGAAATTGGGCGTCGCAAGGCCAAGTGCTGCGAGCATCACGATGATGCGTGTGAAGGTGTTCGTGCGGCGCGCCAGCGGATAGGCCGCCATCGAGCCGACAAGGGACACTATCACCGTGACTGACAGGGTAATGCCGAGCGAATTCAACACACTTTGCAGATAGTTCATCTGCGACAGCGCATTGGCGTAGTTGCCGAGATACAATGTCTCCGGCAAGGCGAGCGGAGCCTGGGTGATCTCCTGCGTCGTGCGGAAGGACATCGCCACCATGTAAACCACCGGCGCCAGCATGGCGAAAGTTATGATGACGACCACGCCGTGGCCAAGATAGCGCAAGACTTTGTGCAGCATCTGGGTCACTGATTGTTCTCCCTTCCGCGCAGCCATACATTCTGAACCACGGCGACAGTGATGACGATGATCAGCATGATGATCGACAGTGCGCTGGCGAAGCCGAATTTGTAGCTGCCGAAAAGCTGGTTCACGATCTCGAGGCTAAGCGTCTGGGTTGCGCGATCAGGCCCGCCGCGGGTCATGATGAAGGGCAGCTCGAATGTCTTCAGCGTGCCGACCGTCGACAGGATGATGTTCACGGTGAAGCTCGGCGCCAGAAGCGGCAGTTCGAGGTGACGGAAGCGCTGCCAGGAGCTTGCGCCATCCAGGCGTCCGGCCTCCTCGATGTCGCGGGGAATATTTGCGTATCCCACCAGGAAGATTGCCGTCGTGTAGCCGATGAACATCCAGACATGAGCGGCGGCCAATGCATAGAGTGCTGTTGAAGGCTCGCCCAGCCAACCGCGTTGCCACTCTTCCAGCCCGATCATGCCCAACAGGGCGTTGAGGCCACCGGAATAGGGAGAGTAGATGAACTGCCACACATAACCCACGATGACGAATGACATCATGGCGGGGGTGAAGAGCACCGCGCGGCAGAGATTTCGGATGGCCGGCATCCGGTGCAGGATGGTCGCAAAGATGAGACCGATCAGTGTCTGTGCAATCACCACGACAAGCGTGAACTTGATCGTGATCCAGACGCTGTAGAGATAGCGCGTGCGCGAGAAGAAGCGGTCATAGTTCTTCCAGCCCACCCATTCCGCCAGTCCCACGCCGGAGAAGTCCGTGAAGCTCAGACGCGCCGACAGCAAAATGGGATAGACGAAAAAGCAGCCGATTATGAAGATCGCCGGCAGGGTGAACAGATAGATGCGCTTCGAGCTGCCCATGTCATTCTCACTGGATTGGTCGCGCCGGCCCGCGTGGAGGGTTGCAGGCCGGCGCCGGTTCTAGTCTTGGGAGCGACTAGAGACTGTCTTCCACGGTCTCGTCCCAGCGCGAAAGGATCGCGTCATTGTCCTGATCGATGTCGAGCAGGAAGGAGGTCAGGCTGTCCCACAGCTCCATTTCGAGTGGCTTTGGCCATGCCAGCGTGGCGAAGGGAAACATGATGACGTTGTCAGGTCTGGCTGCGTCATAGGGAGCTGCCAGTTCCGGCGTGCCCGCCGTGCCGTCCGAAAACGGACTGTAGGCGGCTTCGGCTGTCAGCATCACGTTCAGGTTCTCGTCTCGGGTGAAGAAATCGACGAATTTCTGTGCTGCTTCCTTATGCTCGCTGTTGGCACTGATCGACCAGCCGATGCCAAATAGATCAAGCGCCACGCCACCTTCATTCAGAGCAGGGATCGGAGCAAAGACAAAGTCCAGGCCCTCCACCTTCTTGAAATCCGCAATGTTCCACGCGCCCTGCGGCATCATCGCGAAATTGCCTGCCTTGAACTCGGTCAGAGCCGTCGACCACGGATCAAGACCGGCCTGAGCCTTCGGGTCGAAGCACTTGGCTTCCACCAGTTCGCGAACAGTGTCGAGCGTTGTCGAGAACGCTTCATTGCCTTCAAAGGTCACATCGCCAGAGCCAAACTCAGCGGCGGCGACATCAGCTCGCTGCAGGCCGTTAGCCACAACGAAAAGCGGGGCGGAGAAGCCTCCCGTAAAGACCATCGGTTTGATGCCTTGAGCATCAAGCGCAGTACAAGCGGCTTTAAGCTCCTCGATTGTGGTCGGAGCCTTGTCGATACCAACCTTTTTCAAAAGGCCCATATTGACGAAATTGCCCATGCCGATGATCTCGAGCGGCATGATATTGACCGCCTCGCCGGTGGT
Source organism: Nitratireductor sp. CH_MIT9313-5 (assembly GCF_037029545.1). Classification (NCBI taxonomy): domain Bacteria; kingdom Pseudomonadati; phylum Pseudomonadota; class Alphaproteobacteria; order Hyphomicrobiales; family Phyllobacteriaceae; genus Nitratireductor; species Nitratireductor sp. CH_MIT9313-5. The sequence goes on from NZ_JAYMER010000028.1 coordinate 139,858, forward strand.
GATGGCCTTCTGCACGATCGGATCAACGCGACCATACCATTCGGCGTCCGTTCCATAGTCGTGAAGAAGCCCTGCGCGACCCCAGACGGCCACGAGCGGCATATCCGTCATCATCACGTCTGGCGCGTTGTTGCCCTGCAGACGCGGAGGAAGGACGACATCGGTGTCCAACCGGCTTATATAGGAAAGCTCCACATCGATATCGGGATGCTCGGCTTCGAACTTCTCGATCAGTTCGGGAAGGCCCGCCGGTTCCGTTTCGTTGCCTTTCCAGGCTGTCACGTCCAGCGTCACGGATTGCGCCATTGCCGCTGCGGGCAAGGCCATGGCCAGTGCGGTGGCTCCCAATATGGTCTTTCGCATGCTCATCCACTCCTCCATCGATCAGCATTTGTATAGGACTAACCAAGGAAAATATATTATATCATTATTTGTCAAACGATAATTGGGCGCTTAATATATGTTTCCAAGGTGATGACAGCGCGTGAGACGCCGTCGAATTTGCTTCGGATGGTGACGGTGGAAGGCAAACAGATAGACGAAAAGTCATGTTATTCCCGCATCCTGGCCGATATTGGCCGGGGGGTCTTTCCCAGCGGCACGCGGTTGAAGGTGCAGGATCTGGCAAATCGCTACGGCACGTCGATCATTCCGGTACGTGAGGCCCTGCGCATGCTGCAGGGTGAGGGCATCGTCACCATCACCCCGAACAAGGGCGCTGCCGTTGCTGAACTCAATTCCAGCGCATTGCTGGAGATTTTCGAGCTTTTGCAGTTGATGGAGCCGTATTTTGTCGAGACCTTCGCCAAGACCTGCACGTCAAAGGACATCGCGGAGCTGGAGGCGATCCAGGAGGAGCTTGAACGGCTTCCCGTTGAAGACAAGGGGCCGTTCGGCGAATGCGACAAGCGTTTCCACGAATATATTGCGCGCAAGCATTACAACAGGCGGGCCTTCGCCATCTGGGAGCTTCAGCGGCGCATCCTGAATGCGCTGGCGCTCAATGTCCCCATTTCGCAGGCGCGCCACAGGGTCATCATCGCGGAGCATCGCGAATTGATCGCGGCCTTCCGCGACAATGATACCGAACGTGCGGTTGCCACCATCAAGCGCCATGTCAGCGGGGCGGGCGAGCAGCTTTACGCGCAGCTCAAGGTCCTGGAAGGCGGCTACTAGCCGTCCATTGGACCAGCTTAGCGAACCCCTTCGCGCTCACCATCCTCGCTGGCTTCGTCCGTACTTCTCTCCTCGATCGGAAAGATGACATCGTAGAGCCAATTGAAGACGAAGGTGTAGACGAGATAGAAAAGCGCGAAGGAAATATCCATTATCAGCGCTTCCAGGAACCCGATCTCCAATTGCCAGGCAATGAAGGGCAGAAGCATCATGAGCAGCCCTGCCTCGAAGATGATGGCATGCGCCACGCGAATGCCTACCGTCTTGTGCACGCTGCCGCGCAGCCAGACCATCAGGTGGTCGAAGCCAAGATTGTAGAGATAGTTCCAAACCGTCGCGATGGTGGCACCGACAATGGCTATGACACCGATATCACTCATGGGCTTGTCGAAAACCCAGGCGGCGAGCGGTGTAATGATGGAAAGGCCGATAACCTCGAAGCTTACTGCGTGGCGCACACGGTCTGCCGGACGGCGCATGATGATCTCCTGCTGCTGATCCGGGCCGTCCCGACTGCCAGTCCCTAATTCGGGGGAGGTCGTCCTCACCCGCCCCATTTAGCCATTTGAACCGTGGATGCCAAGGGCAGACATGCCTTCATCTGGCCGCTTCGAGGCGTTCATTTGCCGGCAGCGAAACCCCATGCTCTTCAAGCACGAACGAAGCGCAGCGGTCGCCCAGCATCATGGCAGGCGCGTTGGTGTTTCCTGCATTGATGTTTGGCACGGCCGACATGTCGCAGACGCGCAAGGAACGAATGCCGCGCACACGCATGCGCGCATCCAGAACCGCGTTCTCATCACCTTCCGCGCCCATTCTTGCCGTGCCAGCCGGATGGTAATTCGTCTTCACAAAGGCCTTGCAGTGCTCGCGCAGCGCTTCATCGGAAAGGTCGGTCGAGGCGGGCAGGGCAAATTTCTGGATCTTGTTTCCAAGCGGGCTCTTCTGCATGGCTTCAATGAAGAAGCGCACGCCCTCGATCATCTCCCGCATGTCAGCCTCCTCCTTCAGGAGATTGGGAGAGACAGAGGGCATGTCGAGCGGATTGGCGGATGCAAGCCGCACCTCGCCCCGCGAGCGCGGTTTCACGACCACCGTTGTCACGGTGAGGCCGTGACCGTCTTCCACCAACTCGCGCCTGTCGCGGTCGACATAGACGATCGGCACGCAGAACGCCTGAACTGTCGGAACGCCGTCGGGGTCGGTTGGATTGACAAATGCACCTGCCTCGACGCCTGCTGAAGTGACAGGTCCGGAGCCGAACAGTTTGAACTGAAGCCCGTTGCGGATCATGCGCCAGCCTTCCCCCTGACGATAATATCCGTACGGACCCTTCAGCCGCGCAGTCACCGGCACTTCCGGATGATCGATAAGGTTCTGGCCAACGCCGCGCAGATTGCAGCGAGTGACGATGCCGTGCTCCTTCAGATGAAATTCCGGGCCAATGCCCGAAAGCATGAGAAGCTTCGGCGTCACGAGTGCACCGGATGCCAGGACGACTTCGCCACTGCAGCGCGCTTCCCGCCGCATCCCCTTCGCATCGCGATAGGCGACGCCGGTCGCGCGGTCACCCTCGAACAGCACCTCAAGCGCTTCGCAGCCGAGTCGAACTTCAAGGTTCGGATTGTTGCGCTCCGGCTCGATGAAGGCATAGGCCGCCGAGGAGCGCCGGCCATTGCGGTTCATGAACTGGTAGAAGCCGACGCCGCGTTGGGTGGGGCCGTTGAAGTCCGGATTGAAAGGTTCGCCTGCATTCTGGACAGCCTGCACGAACCAGCGTGAAGTCTGGTCGATATGGCCTGGATCGGACACCAACAGGGGGCCGTCGGTGCCGTGAAGATCATTCGCCAGCCGGTTGTTGGCTTCCATGCCGGTGAAATGCGGCAGGACATCTTTCCAGCCCCAGCCGGGATTGTCATTGCTGCTGCCCAGAAGCTGCTGCCACTCGTCATAGTCGGACGGGCGGCCGCGCATATAGACCTGCGCATTGACGGAGGAACCGCCGCCCAGAACATGCCCCTGCGCGATTTCGTGCGAACGCCCGCCAAGATGCGCCTGCGGCACCGTCTTGTGATAGCGCATGAACTTGCAGCCATTGATCATCTTGAAGATGCCCGGCGGCATGTCGAGAAGCGGATGGCGATGGGAGGGCCCAGCCTCCAGAAGAAGGGTGCGCGCACCGCTTCGCGCCAGCCGCGCAGCCGCCACGCAACCGGAGGCACCGCCTCCGACAACTATGAAATCGTAACTCATCCGTTGCTGCCGCCTATTCCTCAAGCTCGAAGGTGACGCGGACATATTCCCATGCCGCCTTGAGATGGGTTTCGAGAGCCTCCTCTGCGGCATCTGCATCCCGTTCAACAATGGCGTCGAAGATGGCCTTGTGGCTCATGAAGTTCACGCGGTTGCGCTCGGGCGAGCGCGGCATGCGCTCCCAATGCGGCGCGAGCCACGAGGTGTAGGCTTCATGGACTGCCGGGAATATCGGATTGCGTGGCACGCGGTAGAGCACGCCGTGAAAGGCAGTGTCGGTGCGATAGAATTCCTCGGAGTCGGAGATGCTGTTCTGGTTCGCCGCGAGCGCTTCGCGCAGGTCGTCGATGTCCTTACGCGTGGCGGCACGGGCCGCATCACGCACCAGCGCGCGCTCCACGAAAACGCGGCTTTCGTAGAGCGTCTTCACGCCACGCGTCTCTGCAAGCAGAAGCTTCACGATGCTGCCCACTGACGACAGCGCGGTATCAAAGCCGGGCTTGCGCACGACGGGCCGAAAGCGGGGCTTCGCGTCGATCAGCCCGCGACTGGAAAGCGTGGTGATCGCCTCGCGCACGACGGTGCGGGAGGTCTTGAAGCGCTCCATCAATTCGCGTTCCGCCGGCAGGGGCGTGCCGTTTTCCAGCACACCAGAGAGGATGTCATCCTCGATCTGCGACACCACCCAGTCCGCCGCTCTGCCGCCCGAAGCAGGGCGTGCCGCCTCAATTTGATCCATCAAACACAGCCTTTTGGTCGAACCATCTGTCATAATATTCGGTGTTTTGACGGGCGAAATCAACCGGTTTCTTGCCCGGAATACATAAGTCAAACGACAGAGTGCGCCATTTTTAGCGATTTTCGCTTGACTCTGTAAAATCATCAAATCTATTTTGCGCTCAAGTTTGGTACGACAAAAGGAGCGGGCTTTGCGGTTTGATCTGGACAGTGGCAGTGTGATCCGTGGCGCCATGTTCATCGGCGGTCAGTGGACCTCCGGTTCCGCACAGGCTGTGATTACGGTCGAGAACCCCGCGACCGAGGAGGTGATTGCCACCATTCCCGAGGGCGGCGCAGAGGACGCACATGCCGCACTTGCTGCGGCAAAACGGGCGCAGCCGTCCTGGGCGGCATTGCCTGCGATCAAGCGCGGTGAGGCGGTACTGGCACTTGCAGACAAGGTCGAGGAGCATGCCGAGGCGCTCGCACGTATCCTAACGCTGGAGCAGGGCAAGCCGATCAGTCAGGCGCGCGGCGAAGTCGGCGCGGTTCTGATGTTCCTGCGCCACCATGCAGGTGCTGCGCGCCGCATCGAAGGCGACATCATTTCGTCGGACAATGTGGATGAGGAAATCCATATCCGCCGCCATCCCTATGGCGTGGTGGTTGGCCTGACGGCGTGGAACTATCCGGCAGCCCTTGCCGCACGCAAGCTGGCGCCTGCCTTGGTGGCAGGCAACACATTCGTTCTGCTCTCCCACGAGATCACGCCAATTTCCGGCCTTTTCCTTGCCCATCTGGCAAAAGAGACGGGGCTGCCTGACGGGGTCTTCAATGTTGTCACCGGTCGCGGTCCGGTGGTTGGACAGGCTCTGGTGGAAAGCCGCGACACCGGCCTCGTGACCATGACCGGCAGCACGCGCGCCGGCAAGCAGATCTATGCAGCCGCTGCCGACACGTTGAAGGTTCTCCGGCTGGAACTTGGCGGCAAGGCTCCCTTCATCGTGATGGATGACGCCGATATAGACCGCGCGGTCGATGCGGCGGTCACTGCGCGCTACACTAATTGCGGCCAGATCTGCACCTGCAACGAACGCATGTATCTGCATCGTGCCATTGCGGACGAGTTTCTGGAGAAATTCGTCGCCCGATCCCGCGCCATCTCCATCGGCAATCCGATGGACGATCCCGATATGGGGCCGAAGGTCAGCGGCGTTGAAGTTGCCAAGATCGAAGAGATGGTCGGCCGTGCACGTCGCGCGGGCGCTGAGCTTCTTCTGGAAGGCGGGCCGCTGCGCGAGGGCAATTTTGCCAAGGGACACTGGTATTCGCCAACGGTTCTGGAAGTCACGGAAAACACCTCTCCGCTGATCCAGGAAGAGGTGTTCGGTCCGGTCGCACCCGCATTGCGCGTCGACAGCTTCGAGGAAGCGGCACGACTTGCCAATGACACGGTCTATGGGCTGTCGGCTTACGTCTTCACCCGCGACCATCGCCGCCTGATGAAGAGCCCCTACGCGCTCAAATTCGGCGAGCTCTATCTCAACCGTTCAAATGGCGAGCAGGTTCAGGCCTTCCATTCCGGCTGGGGCCAGTCGGGTCTGGGCGGTGAGGACGGGAAATACGGTTTCGACGGCTATTTGCGCAAGCAGACAACCTATCTGAACTGGGGCTGATCCCGGTTCTCTATTGCGGCGAAGGAGCCGCATCTTGTGGAGGAGGAAATGACGATGAACCGACGGATTCTCATGTGCTCGGCAGCCATTGCCGGGATATTCCTGGGCCTTGGCGCTGCAAGTGCGGAGCCACCGCCGCTTGAACAGAAAGAGCGCTACAAGGTCGGCTTTGCGCAGATGGAGAGCAACAATCCCTGGCGCATTGCCGAGACCAAGTCGTTCCACGACACGGCCGAATCCTGCAACTGGGACCTCGTTGCCACGGATGCTGCCGGTTCTGCGGCCAAGCAGGTCGCTGACGTGGATTCCATGATCGCACAGGGCATCGACGTTCTCTTTCTGCCGCCGCGCGAGGAAAAGCCGCTCATTCCGGCAGTGATGAAGGCCAAGGCCGCCGGCATCCCGACCTTCCTCGTGGACCGCTCGGTTGATCCGGCCGTTGCAAAACCGGGCGATCACTTTGTTGCCTTCCTTGGCTCCGACTTCATTGACCAGGGCAAGCGCGTGGCCGAATGGGTGATCGAGAATTTCGACGGCGACAAGGGCGTCATCGTTGAACTCGAAGGCACCACGGGTTCTTCTCCAGCAAATGATCGCAAGAAGGGCTTCGACGACCGCATCCTGCAGGATGAGCGCTTTGAAATCGTTGCTTCGCAGTCCGGTGACTTTGCGCGCGATCAAGGCCGTCAGGTCATGGAAACGCTGCTTCAGGCCCATCCGGACGTGAACATTGTCTATGCCCACAATGACGAGATGGCCATCGGCGCAATCCAGGCGCTGGAGCTTGCCGGCCGCAAGCCGGGCGAAGATGTTCTGGTTGTTTCCATCGACGGCACGCGGGATGCCCTTCAGGCCATCATCGACGGCAAGATGGGCGTAACGGTCGAGAGTTCCCCCTTCTTCGGCCCGCTCGCCTGCGAAGTCATGAAGCGCTACGCCGCGGGTGAAGAGATCGAGCATTGGGTGCAGGTGGAAGACCGCATCTTCACCAAGGACAACGCCGCCGATCACATCGACGAAGCGTACTGATCCTCCGCTGGCCCGGGACAGTCCCTCCCGGCTTCCCGGGCCTTTTTTACTTCCAGTCGGGGAAAAGCGATGACACCGCTCGTCAGCATGCGCGGCATTTCGAAATCCTTCGCCGGTGTCGCGGCGCTCAAAGGCGCAGGGCTTGAGATCGAGCCGGGCGAGGTCCACGCGATCATCGGCCAGAATGGTGCCGGCAAGTCGACACTGGTGAAGATCCTGACCGGGGTCTATCGCCGCGATGCGGGCACAGTGATGTTTGATGGCAAGGACCTTGCGGCCGGAAGTCCGCGCGAGGCCCAGGACGCAGGCATCGCTACCATCTATCAGGAATTGAATCTGGTCCCGTTGCGCTCCGTCACCGAAAATGTCGTTATGGGCTATGAGCCACGCCGCTTTGGCGGGCTGATCGACTGGCCGAAGGCCCATGCCCGCACACGCGAAATTCTGCAGCGCTTCGGTGTCGATATCGACGTCCGGCAGCCGCTTGGTTCCTATTCTACCGCGATCCAGCAGCTTGTGGCCATCGCCCGTGCGGTGTCGCTTGATGCGCGCCTTGTCATCATGGACGAGCCGACATCATCGCTCGATGACCGCGAAGTTGCGACCCTTTTCGAGGTGGTGCGCGCATTGAAGCGTGAGGGCGTTGCCGTTCTCTACATTTCCCACTTTCTCGACGAGCTCTTTGCCATCTGTGACCGCGCCACCGTCATGCGTGACGGGCAGACGGTGGCAGTTCGAAATATCGCCGACAGCACCAAGCTCGGCCTGATCGCAGACATGCTCGGCCGCAATGCAGATGAAATTGCATCAGCAGGCATGACCGGCCTTGGTGGCGAAAGCCGCGCGCCGGGCGAAGCGCTTCTTGTTGCCAATTCGATTGGCTCTGGCCGCGCGCTGCGTGACGTTTCACTGGAAATCAGACGGGGCGAAATCGTCGGGCTGGGCGGGCTTCTGGGCTCAGGGCGAACCGAAACCGCGCGCGCGATTTTCGGCCTCGACAAGCTCGACAAGGGCGAGATCCGGTTCGCCAGGTCCGCCAAGGCTCCCGCATCGGCGGCAGATGCGATCAAGGGCGGGATCGGCTTTCTCACCGAAGACCGCAAGGCCGAAGGGATCGTGCCCGACATGTCCGTGCGCGAAAACCTCACGCTGGCCTTGCTGCCCCGGCTTCGCAAAGGCGGTGGCATTGATCGCAAGCGTGAGCGGGAGATCGTCGCCCGCTACATCAAGGCGCTCGGCATCAAGACCGCCTCGATGGAGCAGCCGATCAAGGAGCTGTCGGGCGGCAATCAGCAAAAGGTCTTGCTTGCACGTTGGCTCGCCAACGAACCTGAACTTCTCATTCTCGACGAGCCGACCCGCGGTGTCGATGTGGGCGCGAAGCTCGAGATCCAGACCATCATTCGCGATTACGTGGCCGAAGGCGGAGCCGTGCTGCTCATCAGCTCGGAGTTCGAGGAACTGGTCGAGGGGGCCGACCGCATCACCGTGCTTCAGGACGGACGTTCTGTGGCAGAGCTCACCAATCCCGGCATCACCGAAGACGCCCTTGTCGCCGCCATGGCGCATCACGAGGAAAGGGGGCCAGCATGAGCGCCACGGAAGCAAGCCCTGCCGAAAAGGGTGTTCTGCAGATCGAGAGCCTTATGGGATTCGCTAAACGCAATGGCGGACTGATCGCGCTCATCGCCATCATCCTGTTCAACATCGCCTTCACGCCGAACTTCCTGCATCCGCAGACCTTTTTCGTGAATATCAGCCAGGTCGCGACCATCGCGGTCGTGGCGGTTGGCATGACGCTTGTCATTGCCACCGGCGGCATCGACCTGTCCGTTGGCGCGGTCATGGCGCTGGCCGGTGCATTGGCGCCGCTGATCTTCACTTCATCCTTTGCGGAAGCCTATCCGATGCTCGGTCTGGCCGCCGCCTTCGTGGTGCCGGTGCTGGTGGCGCTGCTTTGCGGATTGTTCAACGGTTCGCTCGTCAGCTTCCTCAATGTGCAGCCGATCATTGCAACATTGATCCTGTTCATCTCCGGTCGCGGCATCGCACAGGTTCTGACCAACGGAAACCTGCAGACCTTCTCGCACAAGGGCTTCAGCTATCTGGGCACGGGCAAGATCCTCGGTCTGCCCTTCCAGGGTTGGCTGGTGATTGCCATTGCCTGCGTGATCTGGTGGCTCGTCCATCGCTCGCTTTTCGGGCGCTACCTGCTTGCCATTGGCGGGAATGAGACGGCTGCGCGCCTTGCCGGTGCTCCGGTCCGGCGGGTGAAAATCGGCGCCTATGTGCTTTGCGCCGGGCTTGCAGGCATTGCTGGCCTCATCGTCGTCGCCATCAATTCCGCTTCCGATGCCGCGCGCATCGGCAATCTCATGGAGCTTGATGCGATCGCCGCGGCCGTCGTGGGCGGTGCGCTGCTCCAGGGCGGACGCGCGCCGATCTTCGGTGCGATCCTCGGCGCGGTCATCATCCAGCTCGTCAAATACACGCTGCTAGCCAATGGCGTGGCCGACGAGGTGGCACTCGTCGCCAAGGCCGGCATCATCATTGCCGCCGTCTATCTGCAGCAGGGCCGGAAGGAATAGATCATGCTCGACCAATCCGCTTTCGACCTGCGCCGCTATCTCACCGGCAATGCCCAGACCACGGGCGTCTTTGTCGCGCTGATCGCGCTCATACTGTTCGGCCTGCTGCGCTACGAGAATTTCGGCAGCGCCTACAACATCGCGTCCTTCCTCAATTACAATGCGATGTTCATCCTCATTTCCATCGGCATGTGCTTTGTCATCATGACAGGCGGGATCGACCTGTCGGTGGGTTCTGTTGCAGCCTTTACCTCGGTGGTTGCGGCCTATCTCTCGCCCTATGGCATCGAAGTTGCTCTTCCCGGCGGCATTCTGGCCGGTGCCGCGATCGGCCTACTGAACGGCTTCTTCGTGGTCGCCATGCGCATCCCTCCCTTTATCGCAACCCTTGCCACCATGCTGGGTGCCAAGGGCGGGGCACTGATCATCTCCGGCGCACAGACCGTCTCCATCGACTGGACGTCCAACTTTACAAAGCTGGGCATGGAGAAAGCCTTTGGCATCTTCCCTTGGGCCATCGTGATCGTGGCATTGGTGGCCGTCATTTTGTGGGTGGTGCTCGAACACACTTCGCTTGGCCGCACGGTGCTTGCCATTGGCGGTTCGGAGGACGCATCGAAACTGATGGGGCTCAATGTCAACCGCGCCAAGTTCTTCGTCTATGTCCTGAGCGGCGGCTGTGCGGGCCTGGCCGGTGTGTTTCTCGCCTCCGGTTTCGGAGCGGGGCAGCCTTTGGAAGGGATCGGCTGGGAGCTTTCGGCCATCGCATCGGTAGTGGTTGGCGGCACGCTTCTGACCGGCGGCCTTGGCTCGGTCCCCGCGACCATTGCCGGAGCGCTGCTGCTTGGCCTTGTCTTCAACATCCTCAATTTCGAGAACGGACGCGGCACGATCAGCCTCAGCGCCTACTGGCAGATGGTCATCCGCGGCGCCTTCCTCTTCATCGTCATTCTGCTGCAGTCACGCATGAGCGGTCCTGTGGCATCTCCCAAGGAAAACTGAAATGGCCAAGATCAAGTCGCTTGAAGCGCAGCGTTTCGCTGTGCCTCTGGCTGAAGTCCTGACCGATGCCAAACATGGCGATCATACGCATTTCGAGTTGATTACCGTGACGCTGCGGTTCTCGGATGGAAGCGAAGGCACGGGCTATACCTATACCGGTGGCAAGGGTGGCCATTCGATCCTGGCCATGATCGAGCATGACCTGAAGCCTATGCTTATCGGGCGGGATGGCACTGATATTGACGCGCTATATGACGAGATGCAGTGGCATATCCACTATGTCGGCCGGGGCGGTATCGCGTCCTTCGCCATTTCGGCAGTCGATATCGCGCTTTGGGACGCGCGGGGAAAGCGTGAAGGACTGCCTTTGTGGAAGATGGCCGGTGGCGCTTCCGACCGCTGCCGTGCCTATTGCGGCGGCATCGATCTCAATTTCCCGCTGCCCAAGCTTCTCGACAGCATCCGCTCCTACCTCGCCCGTGGTGCGAAAGCGGTAAAGATCAAGGTCGGTCAGCCGGACCTTGCAGATGATGTGGCGCGCGTGAAGGCCGTGCGCGAATTGATCGGACCCGATGTCAAATTCATGGTGGACGCCAATTATTCCATGAGCGTCGATGAGGCGATTGCCGCAGCCAAAGCCTTCAAGCCCTATGACATCACCTGGTTCGAAGAGCCGATCATCCCCGATGACTACAAGTCATATGCGCGGATAGCGCGGGAGACCGATGTGCCGCTCGCCATGGGCGAGAACCTGCACACGATCCACGAATTCGAATATGCCTTCGCTGACGCCGGTCTGTCCTTCATCCAGCCCGATGCTTCGAATTGCGGCGGTGTAACGGGGTTCATGCGCGTAGCGGAACTCTCGCGCAAACATGGGCTTCCCGTTTGCAGCCACGGCATGCAGGAGCTGCATGTCAGCCTCGTCTCAGCCCAGTCAAATGCGGGCTATATCGAAATCCATTCCTTCCCCATCGACGAATACACCACGCGCCCGCTTGTGCTGGAAGAAGGTCTCGCCGTGGCGCCCGATGCACCAGGCATCGGTGTGACTTTCGATTGGATCAAGCTTGATGCCGCGCACCGCATGGCGGCTTGAGGAGCAACAGGAATGACTGGCGCAGATCGGGACCGGGGCGCTCTTGCGCGCTGCGATAGCACAGAAATGCAATTTTCAGGCACGCGAATGCATGGACTTCTGCGCACTCGGTGCAACATTCAGCCGCCACTGCGCAAAGCACGTGGCGCGGGAGGAAACATGCGTCATGTGGCACCGAGAAAGCGGGCAAGGCATGCCCGCTGCCGCGTTGCATCCTGATCCCGAAAAGATCGAATTTGAAACCGGAGGAGCAAGATGAAATCTTTCACTCGACTAGCCGCGACTGTGGCCGTGACACTCGTGGCATTCGGCGCCAATGCGGCCGAAAAGCTCAAATATGCTCATGTCTACGAGGTAGGCACACCCTATCATGAAGCTGCCTTGAAGGCCGCCGAAGCGTTCGAAGAACGCACTGACGGACGCTATCAGATCGAGGTCTTTCCCGCCTCTTCTCTCGGAAAGGAAGATGCGCTGAATGAAGGGCTGTCGTTGGGCACGGTGGACATCATCTACACCGGCGCAGGCTTTGCATCGGCGGTTTATGGCCCTCTGGCCATTTCCGACTTTCCCTTCACGCTGCGCGGCTATGCCCACTGGAAAGCCTATGGCCAGAGCGATCTCTTCAAGGAGCTCTCCGAGGGCTACAAGAACGCCTCAGGCAATTCCATCGTCGCACTCACCTATTACGGTGCGCGCCACGTGACCGCCAACAAGGCCATCAAGACACCGGAAGACATGAAGGGTCTGAAAATCCGCGTTCCCAACGCACCGGCCTATATGCTCTTCCCCCAGGCAACGGGTGCGAACCCGACGCCGATGGCTTTCTCGGAAGTCTACCTGGCACTGCAGCAGGGTGTTGTCGATGCTCAGGAAAACCCGCTGCCAACAATCAAATTCAAGAAATTCTACGAGGTTCAGTCCGATATCAGCCTCACCGGTCATGTGGTGAATTCGCTGGTTACCGTCATCTCGGGTATGCGAATGGCAAGCCTTGCTGAAGAAGATCTCGCCACGCTGACTGAAGTGCTGCAGGACGCTGCCGATTGGGCGTCGCAGGAAATCCTGTCCCAGGAAGAAAGCCTTGCAGACTGGTTCCGCGGCGAAGGCCTGAACGTTCACGAGGTTGATCGCAAGCCCTTCCAGGAAATGGTCGAACCGGCACTGGTGGGCGACGACATGCCTTGGGAACCGTCCATCTATGAGCGCCTTCAGGCGATCCCGGACGCAGAGTGATCAGCAGCCCGGGCCGCATACTTGCGGCCCGGCGCCCATCAATTGAGGCGGCACTTCATGACCCTCGACACCGAACGGCTGAAGGATGATTTCGCGGAAGCGGAAATGTCCGACGACATCAGCGACATCAGTAAGGCCGACATTCCCGCGCTCCTGATCTTCTGGGCGCTATTCGCAATCGTGCTGGCCCAGTTCTTCACACGCTATGTTCTGAACAATTCTCTTGGCTGGACCGAAGAGGCGGCCCGCTATTTCCTCGTGGTGCTTTGCTTTGTCGGCGCAATCACGGGCCTGAGAAAAGGCAGCCACATCGCCCTGACCTTTCTTCATCAGCGTATGTCTCCACCGAAGGTGAAGGCGGCGCTAAGCGTCGTTCACGCCGGTTCATCGCTCTTTCTTGGCTATGCCGCCTGGTTCACCGTAGAGCTTGCGCAGCGCACGAGCCACCAGAAGATGATCTCGCTCAACATCTCCAAGGCCTATCTCTACAGCCTCGTTGCAGCGTCGCTCTTCATCATGACCATCATCAGCCTCCAACAGCTCTGGCGCACGCTCACCCGCAGCGCGCAAGAGGTGGCGGATGAGGTCAACTCAACCGCAACCGTCGAGATCTGACCCGATGTCGCTCCTTGTAATGTTTGTTCTGCTCGCCCTGCTCCTCGTGCTGGGCATGCCGGTTGCGCTGTCTCTCGCAAGTGCGTCCGCCGTCTATATCATTCTGGAAGGGCTGCCGAACGTCGTGGTGGTCCACAACATGATCAATGGCGTCGACAGCTTTCCTCTATTGGCGATACCCTTCTTCATTCTTGCTGGCCATCTGATGAATTCGGCCGGCATTACCGAACGCATCTTCACTTTCGCGCGTGCGCTGGTGGGGTGGGCGCCCGGCGGGCTCGGGCATGTCAATGTAGGCGCCTCGGTCATCTTCGCAGGCATGTCGGGTGCTGCTGTTGCCGATGCCGGTGGCCTTGGCACCATCGAGATCAAGGCGATGCGTGATGCGGGCTATGACACGGATTTCGCAGTTGGCGTGACCGCCGCCAGTTCGACCATCGGTCCGATCATCCCACCCTCGCTTCCGCTCGTCATCTATGGCGTCATGGCCTCCGCCTCCATCGGCGAACTCTTTGCCGCGGGCCTTGTGCCCGGGCTTATGATGGCGGTGGCGCTGATGATCATGGTGGCGTGGTATGCTTGGCGGCGCGACTATCCGCGCGACCTGGTCTTCCGCCCGGCGCTGGTGCTTGCCTCCTTTCTGCAAGCCTTCCTGCCGTTGCTCACGCCGGTCATCATTGTTGGTGGCATCGTTTCGGGCCTGTTCACACCTACCGAAGCTGCGGTCGCTGCAGCGGCATATGCGCTTTGCCTCGGCCTATTCGTCTACCGGTCGCTGACATGGCGGCACATTCTGCGTGTGTCGATCGATACGATTGAAACATCTGCCGCGATTCTTCTGATCGTCGCGGCAGCCACGATTTTCGCGTGGATACTGACCGCAAACCAGGTGGCCAATGGTTTGGGCGAATTCCTGCTGTCCATCTCGCAGAACCCGCAGGTCATATTGATATTCATCACGCTGATCGTGCTCGCGCTCGGGCTTTTCATGGAGACGATAGCAGCAATCACCATCCTCGTGCCGGTGCTGCTTCCCATCGCACAGCAAGTGGGCATCGATCCGGTGCATCTGGGGATTGTCGTGGTCCTGAACCTGATGCTCGGTCTTTTGACACCGCCGGTCGGGATGGTTCTCTACGTGCTGGCGCAGGTTTCCGGCGTGAGCTTCGAGCGCTGCCTCAAGGCGACGGCACCCTTCCTGGTGCCGCTCATACTGGTGCTTTTGCTGGTAACATTCGTGCCTGCATTCTCACTTTATCTGCCCACCCAGTTCTATCGGTGAGGTGTTGGATTTGGCGCGTGTCTGTCTGGACCATCATTTACCGTACCGTAGCGTACGGTTTGGGGCCCGGATGACCTTGAAGCGGAGCCGAAAATGGGGTCCGTGTCGTTGCGGGAGTTTTTGAATCCGTCTGTCCTTTCGACAATCGCCGCTGCGTGCTGTCACTTCGCGGCACGGCCAGAGCGGTTTGGGAGACGGGTGTTTTTGAGGGAGAGTTCATGAAGAGGCTTGAAGGAAAAGTGGTGCTTGCGACTGCAAGTGCTCAAGGTATTGGCCGTGCCACGGCGCTGCGCATGGCTGAGGAAGGCGCAAAGGTTTTCGCGACCGATGTTAACGAGAAGGTGCTGGGCGAGCTTTCCCACGAGAACATCACCTGCCGCCGTCTCGACGTCCGCGACAATGGCGCGATCAAGGCGCTTGTCGCGGAGATCGGTCAGGTGGATGTGCTGTTCAACTGCGCAGGCTTCGTACATGGCGGCACCATTCTCGATGCGACTGACGAAGAGTGGAATTTCGCCTTCGATCTCAATGTCACATCCATGTTCCACACCATCCAGGCCGTGCTGCCGGGCATGCTGGAAAAGGGTGCAGGTTCGATCGTGAACATTTCTTCGGTCGCCGGTGCGATCACCGGACCGCAGAACCGCTTCATCTATTCGGCCACCAAGGCTGCCGTTGCGGGCCTTACAAAGTCTGTCGCCGCCGATTTCGTGGCCAAGGGCATTCGCTGCAACGCGATCTGCCCCGGCACGGTCGAAAGCCCCTCGCTGGATGATCGCATGCGGGCGGGCGGCGACTATGAGGCAGCACGCAAGGCGTTCCTTGCACGCCAGCCCATGGGTCGGCTTGGCAAGCCCGAAGAGATCGCGGCACTCGCCACCTACCTCGCCAGCGACGAGGCTGGCTTCACAACTGGTCAGTTGCACGCCATCGATGGCGGCTGGACCACCTGATTTTCGCGTAGAAGGAGTTTGTTTCCATGAAATTTGTACGTTTTGGAGAGCGTGGCGCGGAGAAGCCTGGCGTTCTGGATGCGGACGGCAAGATCCGTGACCTTTCCGGCGTTGTTGATGATATTGCAGGCGACGTTCTGACCCGTCTCGACAGCCTCGACATCAAGGTGGATGACCTGCCGGTGGTTGACGGCAATCCGCGCCTCGGCGCATGCGTTGGCCGCACGGGCAAGTTCATCTGCATCGGCCTCAACTATTCCGATCACGCTGCGGAGACCGGCGCGGAAGTGCCGCCGGAGCCTGTGATTTTCATGAAGGCCACCAGTGCCATCTGCGGCCCCAATGACCCGATCATCATTCCGCGTGGGTCAGAAAAGACCGACTGGGAGGTCGAGCTCGGCGTCGTAATCGGCAAGTCGGCGAAATATGTATCCGAGGCCGATGCGCTCAACCATGTGGCCGGCTACTGCGTCATCAATGACGTGTCCGAACGCGCGTTCCAGGCTGAACGTGCAGGCCAGTGGACCAAGGGCAAGTCCTGCGACAATTTCGGCCAGACCGGTCCGTGGCTCGTGACCCGTGACGAGGTAGCCGACCCGCAAGATCTTGGCATGTGGCTCGACGTCAATGGAAAGCGCATGCAGGACGGCTCCACCAATACGATGGTCTACGGGGTCGCACATGTCGTCTCCTATCTCAGCCAGTTCTTCACGCTGCATCCAGGCGATATCATCTCCACCGGTACGCCTCCGGGCGTCGGCATGGGCATGAAGCCGCAGCAATATCTGAAAGCTGGTGATGTCGTGGAGCTTGGCATCGAAGGTCTTGGCTCCCAGCGCCAGGACGTGATCGCCGACAGCTGATCCGAAAACGGGAACCGGAGGTTAAAATGAAGATCGAACTCGCCTATGGCCGCACAGGTCTTGAGCTTTCGGTTCCCGAAACAGTCAGCGCCACCATTGTTCGCAAGGAAAGCCTGCCTGTGCCGGGAAACCCGGCGCAGGTAATCGAGAATGCGCTGAACGCGCCGATTGCAGCGCCTTCCCTGGAAGAGGCTGCGAAGACAGCGAAGTCGGCCTGCATCCTCATATGCGACATCACGCGGCCGGTGCCCAACCACCTTTTCCTGCGTCCGATCATCGAGCGTCTGTCGGGTGCGGGTGTGCCGCTTTCGGGCATCACCGTCCTTGTCGCAACCGGCCTCCACCGCCCCAATCTGGGCGAGGAGCTTGCCGAACTTGTCGGCGATCCGTGGGTTCTGAAAAACGTCGCCTGCGTCAACCACTATGCGCTGAATGACGAGGACCATGTGATGCTGGGCGAAACGCCCACGCGCAAGGTGCCCGTCGGCATCGATCGCCGTTTTGTGGAAGCGGATATCCGCATTGCCACCGGACTGGTCGAGCCGCATTTCATGGCCGGCTATTCGGGCGGGCGCAAGGTCATCGCGCCAGGTGTTGCCCATCACACCACCATCCGCACATTCCATTCCGCGCGGTTCATGGAAGACCCGCTGGCGACAAGCTGCAATCTGCAGGGCAATCCGCTGCACGAGGCCCAGCTTGAGATCGTGCGCATGCTGGGTGGCACGATCTATGGTCTCAACACCGTCCTCGACGAAGAGCGCAACCTGATCTTCACCAGCTTTGGCGAGATCATCGAAAGCCACGCTGCAGCTGTGGAATTCGTGCGCGATTCCATCGAGGTGAAGGTCGGGCGCAAATTCCCCGTGGTCGTGACGAGTGCGGCGGGCTACCCGCTCGATCGGACCTATTACCAGACAGTCAAGGGCATGGTGACGCCGATAGATATTCTCGGCGATGACGGCACGCTTATAATCGTCTCCGAATGCGGGGAGGGGATCGGCTCGGCAGAATTTCGCGAAGCCCAGAAACGTCTTGTGGAGTTGGGGCCGGAGGCGTTCCTGCAAACGCTGCTGAAGAAGGATTTCGCCGATATCGACGAGTGGCAGACCGAGATGCAGCTCAAGCCCATGCGGGTTGGACGTATCGTTCTGGTCGCGCCGGCCTTGAGCGAGGAAGACCGTGCCGTCACCGGCGTGACATGTCGCGACGATGTCAATGAGGCGCTGCGCGAGGTGCTTGTCGAGACGGGTGCGCGCGAGATCGCGGTTATACCCGAAGGCCCCTATGTGGTGCCCTTCCACAAGGCTGCCTGATGCCGCGTCACCTGCATCTTGATCCGGTTGGCGGCATTGCCGGCGACATGTTCGCAGCCGCGCTCCTGCATCTTGCGCCCGAGTTGCAGGAGGAGACAATCGCTATGGCGACGTCGCTCTTGCCGGGACAGGCAGATGTCACGCTTGAACGCGGCCCCTTTGGCGGCTTCGCCGGCTTGCGCCTTCACATCGCCTGCGCGCATCAGCATCACCACCGGCATCTGAAGGATGTGGTCGAGATCATCACGGCCTCGCCACTGCTTTCCCCAAATGCCTCCCATATTGCCTGCGGCATCTTCTCGAAACTTGCCGAAGCGGAAGCCGCCGTTCACGGAACGAGTGTGGAAAAGGTTCATTTCCATGAAGTCGGTGCGGTGGATTCCATCATCGACATAGGCTTGGCAGGCTTTCTGCTTGATCGGCTGAAACCGGATAGCATCAGCATTGGGGCGCTTCCGTTGGGAGGAAGCACGGTCAGGACAGAACACGGCATGATGCCAGTGCCAGCGCCCGCCACTACGCATCTGTTGCACGGCTTTGCGGTGCATGATGACGGCATTGAGGGAGAGCGGGTAACACCCACCGGCGCGGCCATTCTGGCTTATCTCCAGCCCGTAATCGTCAAGGTAGCCCCGCAAGGAACCCTGGCGCGCAGCGGAGCCGGTTTTGGTTCACGAGTATTGCCGGGCCGCCCCAACATGCTGCGCGCGCTGGAAATTGCGGTTGAGGAGAAAGCCGCGAACAATCGCAGAGACAGCCTCGTGGAATTGTCTTTCGAGGTCGACGATCAGACGGGCGAAGATCTTGCGCACGCCCTCGACATCATCCGCGCGCACGCGGCGGTGCGCGATGTGCTGCAATATGCGGTTGTCGGCAAGAAGGGCCGCATGGCGGCCTCGGTACGTGTGCTTTGCGAGGCGGGAAAGGTTGATGAAGTCGTCGCGGTCATTTTCGAGCAGACTTCCACCCTTGGAATTCGTGAAGCCCATGTGAAGCGCCACATCTTGCCGCGCGACGAGATAGTGCGCGACGATGTGCGGGTGAAAAAGGTCACGCGCCCCACCGCCACTACGGCCAAGGCAGAGTTCGATGACCTGAAGCAGCATGCGCAAACGCGTGCCGAGCGCGAGGCGCTGCGACGCAGGCTGGAAGGCGATGATGGCTGACCCGCGCACACTCGCAGAGATATTAAGAAGCATTACAACTCCTGCAATCGCGGTCAGCGGCGGCGTGGACTCGATGACCCTCGCGGCTGTCACTCACCGTCATGGCATCGCTTGCACGATGGTTCACGCCGTTTCCCCGGCTGTGCCGGCCGAAGCGACAACGCGCGTGAAAACGCTCGCTGAAGCTGAAGGTTGGGATCTGAAAATCATTGATGCTCGGGAATTCGCAGATCCCGATTACATCGCCAATCCGGCCAATCGCTGCTTTTTCTGCAAGACGAACCTTTATGGCACCATGGCACAAGCTGTCGGAGGCACGCTTCTTTCCGGCACCAATCTGGATGATCTGGACGACTGGCGCCCGGGCCTTGAGGCCGCCAGACAACATGGCGTCCGCCATCCGTTCGTCGAAGCCAGTTTCGCCAAGCAGGATGTGAGGGCGCTGGCTTCCGGAATGGGTTTGCAGGCATTGTCGGAGTTGCCGGCTTCGCCTTGCCTATCAAGTCGCGTTGAGACCGGCATCACCATCGATCCGGCCACGCTGCAGCGCATAGACCGTGTCGAAAGCGAATTGCGCCGTCGCCACGGCTATCACACCCTGCGCTGCCGCAAGCGTGCCGGAGGCTTCGTACTTGAAATCGACCCGGATCGCCTCGACAGCCTCACTGCCTCGCAACGATTGGAACTGGCAGCCGAAGCCAGTGTGCTCGCCGATGAAACGGTGCAGCTTGCAGCCTACAAACGTGGCAGCGCCTTTCTGCGGGGTGCCAAGTGAGCACGATCGGCGATGAAGTGAACTTCGACTGGGGTCGGCGCCAACGCATCGGCATCGGCGAAGCCGTTCTGGCCAAAGGCAAGTCCTTCGAACAGCTTGCCGCCATTGCCGCATCCGCAATCGAACGCGATGCCTCGGTGCTCTTTACGCGGCTCGATCCCGATCTGGCGGCCAAGCTTCCCGGGATGGAATATCACGCGCCCTCACGGACCGGTGTGATCGGGTCGCTCCCTTCCAAGCGTGAAACGGGAACGGTTGCCATTGTCACGGCGGGCACGTCCGATGCGCCAGCCGCCTGGGAGGCGCAACGGACACTGGCATTTCATGGCCATGACGCGAGCATGATCTTCGATGTCGGCGTTGCAGGCCTTCACCGCTTGCTGGCAAGGCTGGAAGAAATCGAGCGTCACAAGGTGGTCATCGCGGTTGCAGGCATGGATGCCGCGCTTGCGAGCGTTGTTGCCGGCCAAGTCTCGCGACCGGTAATCGGAGTCCCCACATCCACGGGTTACGGCGTTGCGCGCGGCGGCGAGACAGCTTTGTCGTCCATGCTGGCAAGCTGTGCGGCGGGTCTGAGTGTCGTCAATATCGACAATGGTTTCGGGGCAGCATGTGCAGCCTTGCGCATCCTGAGAGCACAAGAGGGTACTCCGGGCCAACCGTAATTTGTCGTGACAAAAAATTACAAATATTGACAAGCTGGATCGAGCCGGTCATTATCATGACAAATTCACGTTGAACCGCCTGGAGCGCTGTCATGACCCCTCTTAATCCCGAAACGAAGCGCAAATTGTCGAAGGTCAGCACGGCCACGCTGACCACTGCGCTTTTCAAGCGGGGTTTCCGCAACCAGTTCATGCAGGGGCCGCAGCGCATCAACAAGGGCGCCAACATGGTCGGCTTTGCCTATACGCTGCGCTATATTCCAGCTCGCGAAGATATCGACGTTCTGGAGTCTTTTGCAGACCGCGAAAACGCGCAGCGCAAAGGTGTCGAGGAGTGCCCTGATGGCGCGGTCTTCGTGATTGATTCCCGGGGGGATGCCACGGCTGCATCCGCCGGCTGCATTCTCGCCACCCGCCTCATGCGCCTTGGCTGCGCGGGTATCGTGACTGATGGCGGTTTTCGCGACACGCCGGAAATCGCGGAACTTGAGATGCCGGCTTACCACACGCGTCCCAGCGCCCCGACCAATCTGACAAAACACCATGCCGTGGGCATCAACGAGCCGATTGCGTGCGGCGGCATCTCCGTTTTCCCCGGTGACGTGATTGTCGGCGACAATGAGGGTGTTGTATGTATTCCGCGGGAGATAGCCGATGACGTGGCCGACGAAGCCGTATCCATGACGGACTTTGAGGATTTCGTCCTCGAAATGGTCCAGGAAGGCGCCTCGACATTCGGTCTCTACCCGCCGACGGATCCGCTGACGAAAGAGAAATACAACGCATGGAGAGTAGCAAACGGAAGCCAGGCGCTAGCGGGATAACCCACTTGGCCATCATCGGCACTCCGGAAGCGTCCGGAGACCGTACACTTGCAGACTCGGTTTATGAGCGGGTGCTCGCCAAGATCGTCAATGGCGAGATACCTGTGGGCGGAAAACTTCCGACCGAGCATGAATTATGTGACGAGTTCGGGGTCTCGCGCCCCGTTCTCCGCCAGGCCCTGCGCCAGCTTCGGGAGGATCAGGTCATCGTCTCGCGGCAGGGCTCGGGGTCCTATGTCACGCGCAAGCCGGATACGGCAGTTCTCGATTTCGCTCCCATCGGCTCCATTGCAGATATTCAGCGCACCTTCGAGTTCCGTGCAGCGATTGAAGGTGAGGCCGCATATCTGGCAGCCGAACGACGCACGGAAAAGCAGCTCTCCCAGCTTCAGGCCGCTTTGGACGAACTGGCACGCTGCGTGGCCGAGGGTGAGCTTGGCGTGGATGCGGACGAGACCTTTCACGCGCTGGTCTGTGCAGCTTCGGACAACCACTATTTCGTCGCCGCCCGATCCTCGATGCAGGCCAATATTCTGATGGGCCTCAATCTGACGCGCAATCTCTCGCTGACAAAGTCACAAGAGCGGCTGGCGCTGGTGCAGGCAGAGCATGACGTGATCTTTTCCGCGATCCAGGAAAAGAAGCCGGACGCCGCCCGCACCGCCATGCGTCGTCATATCGAGAATGCGCGCCATCGCGTCTTCCAGGGCGACTGACGCAAAAGGCGCCGGCAACGGTGCCGGCGCTCTTGGCTGCTTGAACGTGCCACTTCAAAGCGGCAGTTCGTGCGCTTCCATGAAGTCATCCCTGCGCGGGGTGAAGGCATCGATCAGTTCGCCTTCCTCCAGGCAGAGACAGGAGTGCTCTGCATTGGAGGGGATCAGCATCGCGTCACCCGGCCCCAGATCCTGCGTATCTCCGGAGACAGTGAAGCGAAATCTTCCGGAAGTCACATAGGTGGTCTGCACATGCGGATGGCTGTGCGGCAGGCCTTCGCCACCCTTTTCGAAGTGAAATGCAACCATCATCAGTTCCGGGTTCTGGCACAGGATCCGCCGCTTTGCGCCCGGTCCCGATACACGCCACTCCTCCGGCGCGTCCTTTCTTACATCCATTTCTCTACTCCTCTTCGTAGCTCACCAACGCGGCACAAGCCGCTCGAAATCCGGGATATATTTGCGGATCTCCGCGAGGTCGTCGCGATCATCGACACCGCATTCCTGATAAAGCGCATGCAGGCGCGAAAGCGCCTCATGGTCCAACTCGACGCCCAGACCGGGCGCGGTTGGAACGGGCAGGCTGCCATCCTTGAACTTCCACGTGCCACCCTTGATCACCTCATCCTGCACCCACGGATAATGCGTGTCGCAGTCATAGGTGAGGTTAGGCGTTGCAGCGGCCACATGAACCATCGCGGCAAGCGAGATGCCGAGGTGCGAATTGGAGTGCATGGCGACGCCGAGACCGGCTGCATCACAGATCCGTCCGAGGGTAATGGCGCCTGTCATGCCTCGCCAGTAATGATGGTCGGACAGGATGATCTGGACCGCATTGCGCTGCACGGCCTCGAATATTTGCGGATATTCGACCACGACCAGATTGGTCGCCAGCGGGATCGGGCATTTCGGTCCGACCGCGGCCATGCCGTCCATACCGGGGGAGGGGTCCTCCAGATATTCGAGCACATGTTCAAGCCGATTGGCCAGCTTCAGGGCTGTCTCCGGCGTCCACGCGCCCATCGGGTCGATGCGCAGCGGGTGACCGGGAAAGCGCTCCTTGAGTTTCAACAGGGTCTCGACTTCCAGCTCCGGCTCCAATACTCCACCCTTGAGCTTGAGCGACTTGAAGCCGTGTTCATCCACGAAATGCTGCGCCTGTTCGACAAGAGCATCGGGAGTCAGCACCTCCCCGAACAAATCCGTGCCAACTTGTTCTTCCGGCTTCGCAAATTTGTAAAACAGGTATCCGCCGAACGGCACGCGGTCGCGGACCGCACCACCGAGCAGATCGCAGACCGGGCGCTTTAAATATTTCCCCTGCAGGTCGAGAAGCGCAACTTCATAGGCGCTATAGACCACATCTGAGAGTTTGTGGTCGGCGAGGGCTGTCGGCGCGTTGACACCTGCAGTCGCAGGCAGGGCTTCACGAATGATGCGGGCCAGGCGATTGAGGTCGAAGATGTCTAAGCCAACAAGGCTTGACGCTACCTTTTGAAGGCCGGAAAGTGTGCGCTTCGCGCCGTATGTTTCGGAAAGACCCACGCTGCCATCCGAACACTCGACCTCTATGATTGATCGCAGGAATACCTGCTGATGCGTGCCTTTCAAATTCCGGATCGGCACATCCGGCACAGCGATCGGCGTAACGCGCACTGATTGTATCTGCATCCAAAATCCTCCCTTGGGCGGCAGTTGTGCAATCCCGTCGCAAAGTTGTCAATATTTGTATTGTAATTTGTGCAGATATGGCATATCCCTTTCCACCTGCCGCAGAACAACGCGGCATGGGAGATTGAGTACCGCGCAAGCGGCTTCGCCGGGAGGATGGAATGTCAGGCGTCAATCTGAACAGGATTGTAAAGAATTACGGCTCGCTTGAAGTCGTCCACGGAATTGATCTGCAGGTAAATCCGCAGGAATTCGTTGTGCTGGTCGGGCCTTCGGGCTGCGGGAAGTCGACGACCCTGCGCATGATAGCAGGCCTTGAGGAGATCACCTCCGGCACGCTTTCCATCGGTGACCGCGTGGTCAATCGCGTGGCGCCAAAGGATCGCGATGTGGCGATGGTGTTCCAGAACTACGCGCTCTATCCCCACCTCAATGTGGCCGACAATATTGCGTTTGGTCTTCGCATTCGCCGCGTTCCAAAGCAGGAAATCGCGCAGTCCGTTGAGGAAGTCGCCAAGATCCTCGGCCTGACGGAATATCTCGACCGCAAGCCGTCCGACCTTTCCGGCGGTCAGCGCCAGCGCGTTGCCATGGGTCGCGCCATCGTGCGTCATCCCAAGGTCTTCCTTTTCGATGAGCCGCTGTCCAACCTCGATGCCAAGCTGCGCACGCAGATGCGCTCGGAGATCAAGCGGCTTCACAAGCGCCTTGGCGTGACCTCGATCTACGTGACCCACGACCAGGTGGAAGCCATGACCTTGGCCGACCGTATCGTGGTGATGAGGGATGGTCGGATCGAACAGATCGGCGCGCCGATGGACCTGTTCAACAATCCGGTGAACACCTTTGTTGCCGGCTTCATCGGCTCCCCGCCCATGAACCAGTTCGAGGCGGAAATCGCCGCGGAAGATGGCGGCATGGTCGCCATCACGCAGAATGCGCGCATCCGCCTTCCTGCCGCCAAGGAGCTTCTTGGCCATAGCGGACGTCGGATCATTGTCGGTATCCGTCCAGAACACACCTCGGTGAAACCCGTTGAAGGCGCAACCGCGATCCCCGTCGAACTCGACCTTGTCGAAACACTGGGATCGGAAGCGCTTCTGCATACGACGGTTGGCGACACCCCATTCGTCGTGAAGACCGAGACGGGCGGACGCACGGATCACCTTCAGTCGGTCGAGACCGTCTATGTCATGCCGCGCGACATCAAGATCTTCGACCTGGAAAGCGGACGCATTCTGCAGTCGCAGCTCACGGAGATGGCGGCATGAGCATGCGCGAGACTGTCGGTCCTGCGACAGAGGAGCTCGTCGCAGAGGCCAAGGAATCCCAACGTGATCGTTTCCGCCGTCGCGCGGTCTGGCTTGGCGACCACATGCGCCGCGAATGGCAGATCTATCTGATGCTGCTGCCGGTCCTGATCTGGTTCGTGGTATTTCTCTACAAACCGATGTACGGCCTGCAGATCGCCTTCAAGGACTACTCCATTTTCCGCGGCGTCGCAGGCAGCCCCTGGATCGGCTTCGAGCATTTCCAGACGCTGTTTGGAAACGACCAGTTCCTGCGCGCGATCAAGAATACCTTCATCATTTCCAGCCTCAGCCTGCTGGTGGGCTTTCCCGTGCCGATCATCCTGGCGCTGATGTTCAACGAGATACGCAATGAGCGCTACAAGCGCACTGCGCAGACCATCGTCTACCTGCCGCACTTCATTTCGCTCGTGATCATCGCCGGTATCGTCATTTCGGTGTTCTCGCCATCCACGGGCGTGATCAATCTGGCGCTTCAAAAGCTTGGCTTCGAGCCGATCTACTTCCTGACGAGACCGGAATGGTTCAGGCCGATCTTCATCGGCACCGGCATCTGGCAGGAGGCAGGCTTCCAGTCGATCGTCTATCTGGCAGCAATCGCCGGCGTTAACCCGTCACTCTATGAAAGTGCCGTGGTCGATGGCGCCAGCCGCTGGCAGATGATGTGGAAGATCACGCTTCCATCCATTCTGCCAACCATCATCATCATGCTGATCATCCGCATCGGCAATCTGCTGGAAGTGGGTTTCGAGCTCATCATCCTGCTCTACCAGCCGGCGACCTACCAGACGGGTGATGTGATCAATTCCTTCATCTACAGGCAGGGCCTGCAGGGGGCGCAATACGATCTCGCCGCCGCTGCCGGTCTCTTCAACGCGGTTGTTGCCTTCATCCTGGTGATGGCGGCCAACACGATCAGCCGCCGTGTCTCGAAAACGTCGCTGTGGTGAGGAGGGCGTCATGACCAATCTGTATTCGCGCGGCGACCGTCTGTTCGTCATAGCAAACATGGTTCTGGTGGGCCTCTTCACCATCTCCACGCTCTACCCGTTTCTCTACATCCTTGCGGTGTCGTTTTCATCGGGCTTTGCGGTGACGTCCGGACAGGTCTTTCTCTATCCGGTGCAGCTGACGCTGGCGGCTTATGAGAAGGTGCTTTCGGAGCCCATGTTCTGGACCTCCTACGGCAACACCTTCATCTACACTTTCGGCGGCACGCTGATGAGCCTGCTTCTGATTGTACCGGGTGCCTATGCGCTGTCGCGGCCGCAGCTGATCGGCCGCCGGTTCTGGAACCTCTTCGTGGCCTTCACCATGTGGTTCAATGCCGGCCTGATCCCGTTCTTCCTGAACATGCGCGATCTTGGCCTTCTCGACAGCTATTTCGGCATCATCATCGCCTTCGCGGTGAATGGCTTCAACATCATCCTGTTGCGCAACTTCTTCGAGAGCATTCCCAAGTCCTTCGAGGAAGCCGCGCGCATGGACGGGGCGAACGAGTTCCAGGTGCTGTGGAAGGTGTTCATCCCGCTATCCAAGCCCGCGCTCGCAACAATCACGCTGTTCTGCATCGTCTCACGCTGGAACGGCTACTTCTGGGCCATGGTTCTCTTACGCTCGGAAGACAAGATCCCGCTGCAGGTCTATCTGCGCCAAACCATCATCGAACTGACCGCCGACGACGAGTTCGCCGTCACCCTGCTCAATGCCGACTACTCGTTCGAGACGGTGAGCGCGGCGATCATGATCTGCTCGATCATCCCGGTCCTGCTGATTTACCCCTTCGTCCAGAAATACTTCAACAAGGGCATCCTTCTGGGCGGCGTCAAGGAATGAGAATTCGCATCATCATGGAGGAGAACATGCGAAATCTGCGTAGCATATCGGCACTTCTGGCCGCCACGGTGGCTTTCACCACCCCGGTCTTTGCCGACGAACATCTGAAGGTGACCGACGAGCCGCTGACGCTCGACATCCACTTCCACTTCCGTGACCGCGTTGTCTATGACAACAACTGGCCGGTCGAGAAGCGGGCGGCAGAGCTGACGGGCGTCAGCCTCAACAATGTCGCTTCACTTGCTTCCACCAGCAGCCAGGAAGCCTTCAACCTGTTGATCGCATCCGGTGACATCCCGGATATCGTCGGCGGCGACAGCCTGAAGGACAAGTTCAATCTCTACGGTCCGCAGGGCGCCTTTCTGCCGCTGAACGAGCTGATCGAGGAGCATGCGCCGAACATCAAGGCATTCTTTGACGAGAATCCGGATCTTCTGAAAGCGGCTCAGGCGGCTGACGGCAACCTCTACTATATCCCCTATCTGCCGGACGGGAAGTTTGCTCGCGCATGGTTCGTTCGCCAGGATTGGCTCGACAAGCTGGGGCTTGAAGCACCCGACAATGTCGACGAGCTTTATGAGGTTCTGACAGCCTTCCGCAATCAGGACCCGAACGGCAATGGCAAGAAGGACGAGATTCCATATTTCGCCCGCCAGTGGCCGGAACTCCTGCGTCTGCTCGTCCTGTGGGACGGCCGCTCCACCGGCACCGATGCCGCCCACGGCTTCTATGTCGAAGATGGTGAGGTCAAGCACCCTTATACGGGTGAGAACTACAAGATCGGCATCTCCAACATCGCCAAATGGTACAAGGAAGGCCTGATCGATCCCGAGGTCTTCACCCGCGGAGCGCGCACGCGCGAAGAGCTTCTCGGCAACAATGTCGGCGGCATGACCCACGACTGGTTCGCCTCGACATCGGGCTACAATGTCTCGCTCGCCGATGAAGTGCCAGGCATCGACTTCCGCGCGTTCCTTCCGCCAAAGAGCGTATCGGGCAAGCGCATCGAGGAAAACCGCCGCACGCTTCTGAAGCCTGATGGATGGGCAATCGGCCACACCAATGAGAACCCGATTGAGACGATCAAGTATTTCGACTTCTGGTTTACCGAGGAAGGTCGCAGGCTCGCCAATTTCGGACTGGAGGGCGAGCAGTACGATCTCGTGGACGGAAAGCCCCAGTTCAAGGACGAGGTCCTGAACTCCGACAGCCCCGTCAATGCGCAGCTCTGGGCCATCGGCGCACAGATCCCGCGCGGCTTCTTCATGGATTACTCCTACGAGGAGCAGTGGACAAACGAAATCGCACTTGAAGGCATCAAGCTTTATGAGAGCGAAGACCTGCTGATCCCTGAGTTCCTCGGCGTGTCGATGACGCCCGAAGAGCAGGAAGTCTATGATCGCTACTGGAGCTCGATCCTGACCTACATGCTGGAAAAGCAGCAGGCATGGATCCTCGGTTCCGGCGATGTCGAGGCCGAATGGGACAGCTACAACGCCCAGCTCGAGCGTCTTGGCTACGACAAGGTCATGGAGGTGATGAACACCGCCTATGACCGCCAGTACGGGGAATAATTCCTCCCAATGCCGCCCGCCTTGTCTTTGCAGGCGGGCGGCACCCCTGACCACTTCTTCCAGAATACTTGCTACGGGAAGGCAGTTTCATGTCTGTCAGTTCTGCGACCACAGCCAAGCCCGCGCGGCTGGATGAGCCCCCGGCGGGCCGTCTCAATATCTCCTATGCACCTGCCAATGGTGAGGTGCTGACGGAGAATCCGCCACGTTTCTCCTGGCTTCCGGTCATCGAGGATGATGCGCGCTATGTGGTGCGCGTGCGTGATGAAAACGACGCGGAACGCGAATGGATCTACACGGACCTTCCGCTGAATTTCTTCACGCCACCAGAAGCGCTCCCGGCAGGCCAGTATCTCTGGGACTACGCCGTCTGGGACAGCGAAGCCGGAGCAGTGGCCACCAATTGGAGCAGCGAGCGAAGCTTCGAAATTCCCGCAGATGTACCGGAGGTGCCCCTTGCCTCCCGCGACACCCGATATTCTGCCAGCGACATGGGTCATCCGCGCCTGTGGCTTGGACCGAAGGAGCTGAAGAAATTCGCGGCCGATCTGCGGAAAGACCCGACCCATTGCGGCTGGGATGCCTTCTTCGAAAAATCGGTGAAGCCGTGGCTTGATCGCGACATCACGCCGGAACCGGCGCCCTATCCCAACAACACACGCGTCGCTCATATCTGGCGCCAGACCTATATCGACTGTCAGGAACTGATCTACGCGATCCGCCATCTTGCGATTGCTGGCAAGGTTCTCGATGACGAGAAAATGCTGGCGCGCGGCAAGGAGTGGCTGCTTTCGGTCGCGGAATGGGACCCGGCCGGAACAACGTCACGTTCCTATACGGACGAGTGGGCGTTCCGCGTGGCCGTGGCGCTTGCCTGGGGTTATGACTGGCTCCACGACCGTCTGGACGATGAAGAGCGCGCAAAGGTGCGCGAAGCGCTTCTGGTGCGCACTCGCGAAGTGGCGCATCATGTCATCCGTCACGCCAACATCCATCTCTTCCCCTATGACAGCCATGCGGTGCGCTCGGTCTCGGCCGTTCTCATTCCATGCTGCATCGCGCTTCTGGGCGAGGAAGACGAGGCCCGCGAGTGGCTCAACTATTCCATCGAGTTCCTCTTCACCGTCTATTCGCCCTGGGGTGACAGTGATGGTGGGTGGGCCGAAGGTCCGCATTACTGGATGACGGGCATGGCCTATCTGACGGAGGCCGCCAATCTTTTGAAGAACTTCACGGGGCTTGATCTCTATCAGCGCCCATTCTTCCAGAAGACGGGAGATTTTCCGCTCTACACCAAGGCACCGGACACGCGCCGCGCCACATTCGGCGACGACTCGACCATGGGCGATCTCGTATGCCTGAAGGTCGGCTACAATCTGCGCCAGTTCGCGGGCGTGACGGGAAATCCGGCCTATCAGTGGTACTTCGAGGAAGTGAAGCGCAATGATCCGGGCACGGAGATGGCGTTTTACAATTACGGGTGGTGGGACCTGAATTTCGACGAACTGATGTACCGCCACGATTACCCGCTGCTGGAAGCCGCCCCGCCTGCCCACGAAGATCGCCTGCGCTGGTTCAAGGGCATCGGCTGGGCTGCGATACAGACGCATATGGACGACCCGAAGCGCCACGTTCACTTCGTCATGAAGTCCTCGCCTTTTGGCTCGATCAGCCACAGCCACGGTGACCAGAACGCGTTCTGTCTGGCCGCCTATGGCGAGGATCTGGCGATCCAGTCAGGTCACTATGTGGCCTTCAATTCCACCATGCATCAGGCCTGGCGGCGACAGACGAAGTCGAAAAACGCGATCCTCATCAATGGCAAGGGCCAGTATGCCGACCGCGACAAGGCAAAGGCCATGGCCTCTGCCGGCCGCATCGTCAGCGCCGAGGATCGCGGCGACCACGTCTATATCAAGGGCGATGCGACAGCGGCCTACCGCATCAATTCGCCCGAGGTTTCACTGGTCGAACGCGAGGTCTATTTCGTCAATGACGAGTTCTTCGTCATCGTCGACAGCGTCGATGCGGACGAGCCCGTGGAGTTGCAATGGCTCCTGCACGCCAACAATCCCTTCGAGATCGGAAAGGGCGCCTTCCGCAATACCGGAGAAAAGGCAGGTTTTTACGGCCAGATCGTCTGGTCGGAAGCAGGTGACGCACGGATCACGCAGGAGACGGGCTTTCCCGGTGTGGACCCGAAGGAGTATGAAGGTCTGCCGGTCAGTACCTGCTTGACCGCCACCTATCCTGCCGCCACCCGGCACCGCATCGTCACGCTTCTGGTGCCTTACAGCCTTGAGGAGCCGAAACGGATTTTCCACTTCCTGGACGACCAGGGATATGACTGCGACCTCTACTTCACGGACGCACAGGAGCGTTCGTTCAAGGTCGTGGTCAAGAAGCTCGCAAGAACCACCATCGCATGAAACTGGAGAAGAACATGAATCTCGAAGGCAAAACCGCCATTGTTACCGGCGGGGGTCGTGACATCGGCCGCGCCTGCGCGATGCGTCTGGCCAAGGCCGGCGCCAATGTCGCGATCAACTACTACAAGAGTGCCGATGGTGCGGAGAGCGCGGTCAAGGAGATTGAAGCTGCTGGCGGTCGCGCATTTGCCATGCAGGGCGACATGACCAAGCCGGACGAGGTAAAAGCGCTTGTGGAGCGCACGGCCAAGGAATTTGGCACGATCCACGTGCTTATGCCGGTTACCGGTGGCCTCGTTGCCCGCAAGACGATCCCGGAAATCACGCTGGAACATTGGCAGGCGGTGATGGACCTCAATGTCACTTCCGCACTGCTTCTGGTGCAGGCCGCCCTGCCGCACATGACCGAAGGCGGCGCGATCGTGAACATGGCGTCCCAGGCCGGCCGTGACGGCGGCGGCGGCGGTGCGCTTGCCTATGGCGCGGCCAAGGGCGCGGTCGTAACCATGACCCGCGGCATGGCCAAGGAGCTTGCGCCGAAGAATATCCGCGTCAACGCGCTCTGCCCGGGTCTCATCGACACGGACTTCCACAACATCTTCACCAAGCCGGAAGTGCGCAAGATGGTAGCCGGAAACACGCCGCTGAAGCGTGAAGGCACCTCGGAAGAAGTGGCCAATCTCGCCGTCTTCCTGGCCAGTGACGAAGCCTCCTTCATCACCGGCGCCAATTACGACATCAATGGCGGCATTCTCTTCTCGTAGGAAGAAATCGCCAACGGGCCGCGCCTCTCCTTCCTGGCGCGGCCCGACTCTGACGGCAGTGCGGACCGCGCTGCAAATGCAAGAAGAACCAAGACGACACCCTTCAGACGCGACTTGCGGTCCGGTCAGCGCCTTGATGGCATCTGTTCGGTACCAGACATGACTTCCGCCAAGCACGCCGCCCTCCCAGACAATTCGGCCATTTTCCAGATGGCATGGCCCATGATGCTGCGCGCGATGATGCTGCACGGAATCGTGGTGATCGACGCTTATCTGGTTGCCGTGCTTGGTGAAGGTGCCATCGCGGCCATGGGGCTTGCGACAGCGGTCAGCAGCCTGATGCTTGGGGTGCTTCATTCCTTTTCAACTGCGACGCAGATCCTGGTCGCGCAGGCATACGGATCGGGAAAGCCCGTCTCGCTGAAAACGGCGTTCTACAGCGGGCTCTTCATCAACGCCGCCGCCGCCCTGCTGTGCCTTGGCGGCATGTGGATTTTCGCCGGCGGGCTGATGGACGGCTTCGCCCACTCTCCCGAAATCGCTGCGGAGGCGCGCAGTTACCTTGCGGTCTTCGCGGTGGTCATCATCGCGGAGGTGTTCGGGCAGGCGCTTTCAGGACACTTCAACGGCTGCGGCGAGACGCGGCTGCCATTCTACTCCTATCTGATCGCGCTGCCCGTCAATATTGGTGTCAGCTACGTCCTCATCCACGGCCTGTTCGGTCTGCCTGCAATGGGTGTCACGGGCGCTGCGGTTGGCAGTGCGGTGTCGGCTGCCTTGCGTGCAGGATTCCTCATCTGGGCCATCTGGCGTGAAAGCCGCTTCTATCTCGACATTTCTGGCTGGTTGCATGGCACGCTCGCAGCCTCTTTCGTCAAACATTTCCTCTTCGCTTTGCCAATCGCGACGACATTCATCTCCACCCATCTTGGTGCCAGTGTCGCAACCTTCATCTATGCCTCCATGAGCGTGAACGACTTCGCGGCGATGACACTCATCAAACCCTGGGTTCAGGTGGTAGGAACCTTTGGCATGGCCTGGGCGCAGTCGA
Source organism: Nitratireductor sp. CH_MIT9313-5 (assembly GCF_037029545.1). Classification (NCBI taxonomy): domain Bacteria; kingdom Pseudomonadati; phylum Pseudomonadota; class Alphaproteobacteria; order Hyphomicrobiales; family Phyllobacteriaceae; genus Nitratireductor; species Nitratireductor sp. CH_MIT9313-5. Next base: position 172,444 of record NZ_JAYMER010000028.1, read on the forward strand.
CCGGAATTTTGGTGGGCCAGCTACTGGGGCAGGGACGTTCCAGCACCGCACTGGACCGATTTCTGGCAACCGCATGGCGCGGGGCATTCGTCGCTGCCGCACTCGTCGCGATCGTCTATGTCGGCGCCATCCTGTCAGCCGAACATATTTACACCGGTCTCGAAGCCGCGACCGTCGCCGCCCTGATGAGCTTCTTGCCGGTTCTGATCCTCCTGCCCTTTCCCAAGGGCTCGAACGCCATCTGCGGCAACACGCTCAGGGCTGCGGGCGAGACGGTCTATGTGATGCATATCTTCCTCTGGTCCCAATGGGCCTTTCGCATACCGGCAACCTGGATCATGGTTGTCTGGCTGGACATGTCGGTGACCTGGGTTTTCTCGCTGCTCCTCTTCGAGGAATTCGTGAAGTTCGTCCCCTTTCATCTGCGCTTGTTCAAGGGCAAGTGGAAGCACGCCAAGCCGCTGGCCTGAACCTCACGTGATCCGCTTCATGATCTCGCGCAGCGCAGTCTTCAGCCCTGCTGCCAATGCCTTGCCCATGGCCTCGCCGATCTTGCGCGCATAAAGCGCGATCGGGCTTTCGCGGGAAACCGGGTCGATCAACACACCGCCACGATCCAGCAGTGCCTGTACTTCCTCGCGCAGCCGCTCCCCGCAAGCGCCGGCTCCTTTCACGCTCTTGTCGAAGGGCAGGCGGGAGATATCCCATTTGCCTTTCTGGGCGATGCCAAGATTGCCCTGCACTTCCGCATGAGTGAGCAGAGTCTCAGGCGAGATTGGAATGCGGTAGCGCTGCGAAAGCTCTGCGCAGACCCTGACCAGCTTGTTCCACTGTGCCTGTTTCAGGGGATAGCGGCCGGAACGAAAAGGCTGTTGGCGCGCGCCCTTCATGCCGCACAAGGCCACACCGATGGAGCCCGAATTGCAGTTGCGCGTATGCGCCGCGTAACCCCTCTTTGCCTCGCCGGAATTGCGCTCGATGGAAGCCTTGCCGCGCACCAGCTTGCCATCGCCCTCGATCAGGATGTGGTAGCATCGGCAGTCCGCCTCACAGGCGTGATGCGTGCCGCCGGTCCAGTGGCAGATGATCCGCTCCATGGGAACATCGGGCATCCAGTCGGGCGGTATGGTCATGGGGCACATCTCCGGATCAGAGCTTGATCGGTGATGCCAGAGATGCGCGCTTAGTGTCCCATAATCGCCCGTTGCCGCGTCAGCTCGCCAGCCGTTCGTCCTGTGAGGAGGACAGCCCACCCGCCGTTTCGATGAAAGCGATGATCTCGTCGAGGCCGTTACGCCGTAACAGATCGCTCATGACGAAGGGCCGCCCCTCGCGCACGCGTTCGGCATCCGATTGCATCACGTCGAGATTGGCCCCCACATGGGGTGCGAGATCGGTCTTGTTGATGATGAGGAGATCGGAGCGCGTGATGGCGGGTCCACCCTTGCGCGGAATCTTCTCACCCTGCGCGACCGAGATGACATAGAGCGTCAGATCGGCAAGGTCCGGTGAAAAGGTGGCCGCCAGATTGTCGCCGCCGCTTTCGATCAGCACCACGTCGAGATCGGGAAAGCGCTGGTTTAGATCGGCAATGGCTGCAAGGTTCAGCGAGGCATCCTCGCGAATGGCCGTATGGGGACAACCGCCGGTTTCGACACCCACGATCCGGTCTTCCGAAATCGCCTGTAGTCGCGCAAGAATGAGCGCGTCTTCCTTGGTGTAGATGTCGTTTGTGACAACCGCCATGGAATAGCGCTCACGCATCGCCTTCAGAAGCATCTCGCAAAGCGTGGTCTTGCCGGAACCGACAGGTCCGCCAATGCCGATGCGCAAGGGTCCGTTGGGAGAAATCATGAGCGGAAGATCCTCGTTTCCAGTGTTTCATGTCGCTGTGCGGCGATATCGGCGGCGATCGAGATTGCGCCCAGATTATCAAGATCGAGCGCGGCATATTCTTCGGCGAGCCGCGAAATCTCGCCTTCCAGCGCGGATTGGATTTCCAGCGCCTGCGTCTGGCCGATGGGCACGAGGCGCACGGCCACGGAGACCTGCGTTTGCACTAGCGCGGTGAGATAGGCTGCGATTGCGTCGCAGGCGCCGATGCCCGACCTGCCACAAACCGCACCAAAGGCAACCGGGTAGGGGGAGGGGGAGGGCAGATCCTCCACCAGCTCCAGCTTCCATGCGCGCGCAGCCGCCACGAAGGCGTTGCCGGTCACGTGAAGCTCTTTCAGGCGTTGGGAGGCGCATTGCAGGGCTTCAACGAGATCGGCCAGCCCCTGTATCGCGCGTGCATCTTCGTGCTCACCCAACGCGCTTCCCAGGATGATCGCATCATTGCGCATGGAACCGGCCAGCAGGCTGCCGCGCACCCATTCCTGCACCTGTATCCGGTTGCGGACCCGCCCGTCGGCAATCGCGGTCTCAAGCCCTGCCGAATATCCGAAGGCTCCGGTGGGAAAAGCGGGTGACGCCCAGATGATGAGGCGCTGCAGGGCGAGGCGATCAGTCATGGTGGTGCGTGTGACCGTGATGACGATGGTGATGATGCGCGTGCCCGCCGGGCATTCCGGAGTGATAGGCGCCTTTTTCCGGCACGAACGCACGTTCTACATCAAGGACGGTCGCGCCAAGGCCGATCAGCATGTCGCGGATCACATGGTCGCGGCGGATATAAATGCGGTCCTCATGCACCTCCGCGGGCAGATGGCGGTTGCCGATCTGCCAGGCCAGAACCAGCAGATGTTTCGCATCCCGCGAGCGCACCTCATAAAGCGCCTCGGCTTTCTCGCGCACGGCAATCACACGCCCGTCTTCCAGTTCGAGCCCATCCCCGTCAGACAGCAATTTCGCTTCGGAAAGGTCGAGCAAGAAGTCGATGCCACCGTCGGACCGCATCGCCATGCGCCGGCGGTGACGCTCGGTCTCGTCGAGCGTGATCGTGTCTATAGCCTGTTCGAAGACGCGGGTGACGGTTGCGGCGCGGATCATGGTGATGCCTCTCAAAACAGGAAATAGCGCTGCGCCATCGGCAGGCTTTCCGCCGGCTCGCAGGTCAAAAGCTCGCCATTGGCACGCACTTCATAGGTCTCCGGATCGACCTCGATTTCCGGTGTCGCACTGTTGTGGATCATGGAGTGCTTGCCGATGCCGCCGCGTGTGTTCTCCACCGCCAGCAACTGCTTCTCCACGCCAAGCCTGCCTCGCACATCTTCCCCAATCGCGGCTGCGGATGTGAAGGTGACGCTTGAGGCGGTGACCGACTTGCCGAAGGCGCCGAACATCGGGCGGTAATGCATGGGCTGGGGTGTGGGGATGGATGCATTCGGGTCGCCCATGGGCGCGGCAACAATCGTGCCGCCCATCAGCACCATATCCGGCTTCACGCCAAAAAAGGCGGGGCTCCACATCACGAGATCGGCCCGCTTGCCCACTTCGACCGAGCCGATATGGCGCGAAATGCCGTGGGCGATGGCCGGGTTGATCGTGTATTTGGCGATATAGCGCCTCACGCGGAAATTGTCGTTGTCGCCCGTCTCCTCCGGCAATGCGCCGCGCTGCACCTTCATCTTGTGCGCTGTCTGCCAGGTGCGGATGATCACCTCACCGACACGGCCCATGGCCTGGCTGTCCGACGAGATGACGGAGAAGGCGCCCATGTCGTGAAGAATGTCTTCAGCCGCAATCGTCTCCTTGCGGATACGGCTTTCCGCAAAGGCCACATCTTCGGGAATGGCGGTGTCGAGATGGTGGCAGACCATCAGCATGTCGAGATGCTCGGCAATCGTGTTGCCGGTATAGGGCCGCGTGGGGTTGGTGGAAGAGGGGATGACATTGGACAGCCCCGCCACCTTGATGATGTCGGGCGCGTGCCCGCCGCCTGCACCTTCCGTGTGGTAGGCGTGGATCGTGCGGCCCTTGATGGCTGCAACCGTGTCTTCCACAAAGCCGCTTTCGTTGAGCGTGTCGGTGTGGATCATAACCTGCACGTCATGCTCGTCGGCGACCGACAGACAATTGTCGATGGCCGCCGGTGTCGTGCCCCAGTCCTCATGCAGTTTCAGCGCGCAGGCACCCGCACGCACCATCTCTTCCAGCGGCGCTGGAACCGATGCATTGCCCTTGCCGGCCAGGCCGATATTCATCGGGAAGGCATCGAAGCTCTGGATCATCCGCCCGATATGCCATGCACCGGTACAGGTGGTGGCAAGCGTGCCGTGGGCAGGCCCGGAGCCGCCGCCAAGCATGGTCGTCACACCCGAAGACAGCGCCTCGTCGATCTGCTGCGGGCAGATGAAATGGATATGAGCATCAAAACCGCCGGCGGTGATGATCTTGCCTTCCGCGGCAATGGCTTCGGTCGATGGGCCGATGATGATGTCGACGCCGCTCTGCGTGTCGGGATTGCCCGCCTTGCCGATCGCCGAGATGACGCCGTTCTTCAAGCCGATATCGGCCTTGTAGATGCCAGTGTGATCCACGATCAGCGCATTGGTGATGACGGTATCGACCGCGCCTTCCGCGCGCGTTGCCTGCGACTGGCCCATGCCATCACGAATGACCTTGCCGCCGCCGAATTTCACTTCCTCGCCGTAAGATGTGAGATCCTTCTCCACCTCGATGAAGAGTTCCGTGTCGGCGAGACGCACACGGTCGCCCGTGGTTGGGCCATACATGTCCGCATATGCGGCGCGGCTGATCCGTGTCGGCATCTAGAGCGCCCCCATGATCTTCTGCTGAAATCCGAACACCTTGCGCGCGCCGCCAAGGGGCACAAGCCGCACCTCGCGCGTCTGCCCTGGCTCGAAGCGGATGGCGGTGCCTGCGGCAATATCAAGCCGCATGCCGCGCGCCTTGTCCCGGTCGAAGCTCAGCGCATTGTTGGTCTCGAAGAAGTGGTAGTGCGAGCCGACCTGAATGGGCCGGTCGCCGGTATTGGCGACTTCAACTACAAGGCTTTCAAGCTCGGCATTGAGCTCGATCTCGCCATCCACAGTCAGCACTTCACCGGGGATCATGGCTTGCGCTTTCCGGCGATGTAGCGGCCAAGCAATGCGCCCCCGCCGATCAGTGCAATGGCGGCCAGAATGGTGACGGCCGGTGACAGGTCGAACAGCACCAGACCGCCGTGATGGTGCTGGCTTGCAGGAAGGTCATGCGCAAAAGCAGGGGATGCGAAAAATGCGAAGGCGCAAAGGCTCAGATACTTCATCGAGATTTCCTCCTAGCGGATCGGTTCGTGAACGGTCACCAGCTTGGTGCCGTCGGGAAAGGTCGCTTCGACCTGTATGTCGTGGATCATCTCGGCCACGCCCTCCATCACCTGATCGCGGGTGATGACATGGGCGCCTTCCTCCATGAGGTCGGCGACCGAGCGCCCATCGCGTGCGCCTTCGACAACATGGTCGGTAATCAGCGCGATTGCTTCCGGGTGGTTCAGCTTGACGCCGCGTTCCAGCCTGCGACGGGCGACCATTGCGGCCATGGCGACAAGCAGCTTGTCCTTTTCGCGCGGGGTCAGGTTCATGTCTTGAAGAACTCCATCAGATATTCCAAAGGCGCGGCACGGGGCCTGCACCTGAAAGGGCGGCAATGGCCGGTTGTAGCGAGCGACGAAGGGCGATGCCGGACGGCGCGAGGAAGCGCAGCACGAGGCGCTCGCCCATCGCGCTTACGCCCGCATGGGGCAGCGTGGCCAGAAGCGGGCGCAGCTTTTCCAGCCGCGCCTCGGCCTCCGGTGCGATTGCGACCAGTGTTGCGAATGCGCTGCAGCCGGCAAGCAGGGACGAGGCGTCGCGCTCGATGTCTGCACCTGTCAGCCGCGTTGCCTCGGCATGGATCAGCCTGCCGTCGCGACGGATGCGCCAATTATCGGAAAGGCAGGCGTCACGCGCAGCCTCGCCCATGGCCTCACGCCCGATAAGAATGGCTTCGAGGGCTGTAAGCGTTGCGTCACCTTCAAGTTCGATGTCGAGCGACCGCTTCAGGCGGCTTTGGCCAAAGAAGATGGTTTCCTGCGGCAGCCAGTCGAGATGCGCGCCTGCAGCAACCCGCAGCTTTGTGGTCACTTGCGCCGCACCGCCGGACGACTTGTATATGCGTTCGCAGGCCTGGGTCGTGATCGAGAGCCGGCTTCCGGCTTGTGCCTCGGCCTGCCATTCCATCAAATCGCCGCCGGTCAACCCGCCGGACGTGTTGATGAGAACCGCCTCTACCGCAGTTCCTGTCGGGCGCGGCAGGCGGATCTTCGCGCAACCCTCCTGAAAGAGCGTGCGCAGTCTCGTACGACCTGCCACCTGTCCGACCGCAATCCGCCCCACACCCCGCGCGCGCTGCATGCGCGGCAGCGTCTCAAAATCGGCTATGGAGGCGGCAACATTCATTCGGGGATCAGACCATCAGGTGCCGCTTGACCTCGGGAAGGTCGAGATCACTTGCCGGACCCTCATGCATGATCTCCCCGCGATCCATGATGTAGATGTGATCGGCAATCTCGCGGCAGAAATCGAGATATTGTTCGACGATCAGGATCGTCATGCCAAGCTCGTCGCGCAGGAACTGAAGCGCGCGGCCGATATCCTTGATGATGGACGGCTGGATGCCTTCGGTCGGCTCATCCAGAATGAGCACCCTGGGGCGCGTGACCAATGCGCGGCCAATGGCAAGCTGCTGCTGCTGTCCGCCGGAAAGATCGCCACCACGGCGCATCAACATGTCTTTCAGCACCGGGAAAAGCTCGAACACCGTGTCGGGAATGGTGCGTTCGGATGCCTTCAGCGGCGCGAAACCCGTCTGCAGATTTTCCTTCACACTCAGAAGCGGAAAGATGTCGCGTCCCTGCGGCACATAGCCAAGCCCGTGGCGCGCACGGGCATAGGGGGGAGTCTTGCCGAATGCCGCATCGCCGACACGGATTTCCCCGCGGGACACAGGATGCACACCGGCGATCGCGCGAAGAAGGGAGGATTTGCCGACACCGTTGCGGCCGAGAACCGCGGTGATCTTTGCCGGATGGGCGCAAACACTGACGCCGCGCAGCGCCTGTGCGGCACCATAATGCAGGTCGATTGCCTCTATATTGAGCGAAGTGCCCATAATTTCACCTCCCGAGATAGCTCTCGATGACCCGCGGATCGGCGCTGACATGGTCGAGGCTGCCTTGTGCGAGGACCGAGCCTTCCGCCAGAACCGTCACCCGCGCAGCAAGATCGCGGATGAAGCTCATGTCGTGCTCCACCACCACCACCGACCGTGTCTGAGCAATTTTCTTCAGCAAGATCGCCGTTTCCACCGTTTCAGCATCCGTCATGCCCGCCACCGGCTCATCAACCAGGAGCAGCTTTGGATCCTGTGCAAGGAGCATGCCAATCTCCAGCCATTGCTTCTGGCCATGGCTCAGATTGGCGGCCAGCTCGTCGGCCCGCTCGGTTAGGCGAACCGTTTCGAGGATCTCGTCAATGCGCGCCTCGTCGTCGGCGTCGGCATGATAGAACCAGGCGGAGAAGACCCCGCGCGGCTTTTTCAGCGCAAGCTCCAGATTGTCGCGCACCGTGTGGCTTTCGAAGACCGTCGGCTTCTGGAATTTCCGTCCGATGCCAAGTTCGGCGATCTCGGCCTCGTCCATGGTTGTCAGGTCGGCTTCGCCGCCGAAATAGACATCACCTTCATCCGGCCTCGTCTTGCCTGTGATGATGTCCATCATCGTCGTCTTGCCCGCACCATTCGGCCCGATGATCGCCTGCAGCTCGTTATGGCCAACGATCAGCGACAGATTGTTGATGGCCCTGAAGCCGTCAAAGGAGACGGAAACGCCGTCAAGATAGAGAAGCGCCTTGTTTTTTGTCATGCCGTCACCCCCACCGTCATCCCGGCCGAGCGAAGCGAGAGCCGGGACCCATTGAGAGGCGCGGCCGGTTTGAATGGTGATGATCGACCTTGCTGACGCGCGCCCGGGCGAGGGCCGGGCCTTGCTCCATGGTTGGCGGCCAATGGGTCCCGGATATTGCTGCGCAATTCCGGGATGACGCTGATGTGGATTTGGTTGTGCATCATGCTCTCACTCCGCCGGGGCTGTTTCGAGATTGGCCGGAGCGGCCGCCGATTGTGGTTTGCCGGGCCGAGGGCCTGCGCCTTGTTCCGCGCGGGCAGAAATGCGCCGCGCTTGCAGGGCGCTCCAGCCGCTGGTGAAGGCGCCGACAATGCCCTTGGGCAGGAAGATGGTGACGGCGACGAACAGCCCACCGAGCGCAAACAGCCAGAATTCGGGGAAAACGCCGGTAAACCATGACTTGCCCGCATTGACGAGCACCGCGCCGATGATCGGGCCGATCAGCGTTCCGCGCCCGCCCACTGCCGTCCAGATGACGATTTCGATGGAGTTGGCCGGCGCGAATTCGCCCGGATTGATGATGCCGACCTGCGGCACGTAAAGCGCGCCCGCAATGCCCGCAATGATGGCCGAGGCGGTGAAGGCGAAGAGCTTGTAGCGGTCCACCCGGTAACCCAGAAAGCGCGTGCGGCTTTCTGCGTCACGAACGGCGACCAGTACCTTGCCAAGCTTGGAGCGCACGATGGCCGAGCAGACGAGGAAGGACAGGGCGAGCGCAATGGCCGAAGCGGCAAACAGGCTCGCGCGCGTTCCCGGTGCCTGCAGCGAGAAGCCCAGAATATCCTTGAAATCGGTCAGCCCGTTATTGCCGCCAAAACCCATATCATTGCGGAAGAAGGCCAGAAGGAGCGCATAGGTCATGGCCTGCGTTATGATGGAGAGATAGACACCGGTCACGCGGCTTCTGAAGGCAAACCAGCCGAAGACGAAGGCAAGCACGGCCGGCACCACCACCACCATGAGGGCGGCGAACCAGAACATGTCGAAGCCGTACCAGAACCAGGGCAATTCTTTGTAGTTCAGGAAGACCATGAAATCGGGCAGGATCGGATTGGCATAGACGCCCCGGTCGCCGATCTGGCGCATCAGATACATGCCCATCGCATAGCCGCCGAGCGCGAAGAATGCGCCATGGCCAAGCGAGAGGATGCCGCAATATCCCCACACCAGATCCAGCGCCAGCGCAAGCATCGCATAGGTAAGATACTTGCCGAACAGCGGCACCGAATGTCCCGGCACGTGAAGCGGGTGATCGGGAGACAGGAGCAGGTTGGAGGCAGGCACTGCAATTGCAAGCAGCACCAGCGCCATCACCACAAAGATCGCCTTCCTGTCGAGTGCGCGGATGAGAGTTGCTGTGATCATGCGTCCACCGCCCGGCCCTTGAGCGCGAAGAGCCCGCGCGGCCGCCTTTGAATGAAGAGAATGATGAAGACGAGGATGAGGATCTTGCCGAGAACCGCGCCCGCATAGGGTTCGAGAAACTTGTTCGCGACACCCAGTGTCAGCGCGCCGACAAGCGTGCCCCACAGATTGCCCACACCGCCAAAGACCACGACCATGAAGCTGTCGATGATGTAGCCCTGGCCGAGATTGGGTGAGACATTGTCGATCTGGCTCAGCGCCACCCCGGCGATGCCCGCAATGCCCGAACCAAGGCCGAAGGTAAGCGCGTCCACCCATGGCGTGCGAATGCCCATGGAAGACGCCATACGGCGGTTCTGCGTCACCGCGCGCATCTGAAGGCCGAGCGGGGTGCGGTTGAGTACGAGTAACAGGATCGCGAAGACGGCCATCGCGAAAAAGACGATCCAGAGCCTGTTCCAGGTGATGGCCAGACCACCAAGCTCGAACGCGCCGGACATCCAGGACGGATTGCCGACCTCGCGGTTGTTGGGCCCGAAAATGGTGCGGACAAGCTGCTGCAGGATGAGGCTGACACCCCATGTGGCAAGCAGCGTTTCCAGCGGTCGACCATAGAGCCAGCGAATGATGCCGCGCTCCATGGCAACACCCACGCCACCTGCGACGAGGAAGGCAAGCGGCAGGGCGATAGCAAGCGAATAATCGAAGAGGCCGGGAAAGCTCGTACGAATGACTTCCTGCACCACGAATGTGGTGTAGGCGCCCAGCATCACGATCTCGCCATGCGCCATGTTGATGACGCCCATGACGCCGAAGGTGATGGCAAGGCCGATGGCAGCAAGCAGCAGGACCGAACCGAGCGAAAGCCCGTACCAGATGTTCTGGCCCGCGCTCCACATGGCAAGGCTGCGCTCAATCTTGCGTATGCCGTTTTCGATGGCGGGAAGAAGCTCCTGCGAAGCGACAGCCCGCGCGCCGGTGAGCATGGTCAGGGCCTCGCGGTCGCCCTTGGCGGCAATGGTCGCAACAGCCGCTTCCTTTTCTTCCGCCGAAGCTTCCGTTTTCAGAATGATTGCAGCGCGCGCGATTTCCAGCGTCTGACGAATAGATGCGACATCTTCCTGCGCCAGCGCCTCGTCAATCAGGGGAAGGGCATCGGGATCTGCAGTGGCAAGCACATTCCTTGCCGCCGACTGCCGCACCGCCGGGTCGTCGCTCATCAGCGTCAACTGGCCGATTGCGCCATCAATGGCGCGGCGCAGGCGATTGTTGACGCGGATCTTGTCCAGGACGCCTTTTGCCGCCGTGCCGAGATCATCACCCGAAATCGGGTCGCTCAGCCGGTAGGTCTTGCCCTCGCGGGTTGCTGCGACAACCGTGCCGGTTTCCTCGTGAAGATAAAGATCACCTTCGCCTAGCGTCTCGAGCAGACCTGCCACGCGTGGATCACCCGTGGCGGCAAGATCGAAGATCACCTGTTCGCGTTCGGAATAGCCGCCATCGGGCAGGGCCTTCACAAGCGCTTCGACACTTTGAGCGAGGCTCGACGTGGCAAAGGGCAGGAGGAGCGCCAGAAGGATGATGCGCAGAGTGCGAGTGGGAGACATGGGCCTTGAGCGATCTGGTTGGAGGTTGAGGCCAGGATCACCCCCTCTGTTCTGCCGTCACATCAACGATTGATCTCCCCCCTTGTGGGGGAGATGCCCGGCAGGGCAGAGGGGGGTGACAGGGGCGCAGACCGGAGGCCCGCGCCCCGAGGGATCAGCTTGCGCCGCCGCAGCTCTCGGTCTGCGTGTTGTAGTTCCCGCAATTGATCGGCGCGGTCCAGTCGGCCTCGATCATCTTGGATTCGGGCAGGAAGTCGGACCACGCATCACCCGGCACCGTGCCTTCGGTTTCGTAGACCACCTCGAACTGGCCATCATCCTGGATCTCGCCAATCAGAACCGGCTTGGTGATGTGGTGGTTGGGGAGCATCTTGGCGATGCCGCCGGTCAGGTTCGGCGTCTCAAGACCGATGATGGCGTCGAGAACCGCATCCGTGTCCGTGGTTCCGGCCTTTTCGACCGCCTGAACCCAGAGATTGAAGCCGATCACATGTGCTTCCATCGGATCATTGGTCACACGCTCCTCATCACCGATGAATTCGCGCCACTTGGCGATAAATTCCGCATTCTCTTCCGTGTCGACAGACTGGAAATAGTTCCAGGCGGCAAGGTGCCCGACGAGCGGCTCGGTATCGATGCCGGCCAGTTCCTCTTCACCCACGGAGAAGGCGACGACAGGAATGTCGGTGGCCGAAATGCCCTGGTTGCCAAGCTCCTTGTAGAAGGGAACATTGGCATCACCATTGATGGTGGAAACAACTGCCGTCTTCTTGCCTGCAGAGCCGAAGGACTTGATGTCGGAGACGATGGTCTGCCAGTCGGAATGACCGAAAGGCGTATAGTTGATCATGATGTCTTCGGCGGCAACGCCCTTGTCCTTGAGATACTGCTCGAGGATCTTGTTGGTCGTGCGCGGATAGACATAGTCGGTGCCGGCGAGCACCCAGCGCTCCACGCCTTCCTCGTTCATCAGGTAGTCGACAGCGGGAATGGCCTGCTGGTTGGGAGCAGCGCCGGTGTAGAAGACATTGCGCTGGCTTTCCTCGCCCTCATACTGGACGGGGTAGAACAGGATCGAGTTGAGTTCCTCGAAGACCGGCAGAACGGATTTGCGGCTGACCGAAGTCCAGCAGCCGAATACGGCAGCGACCTTGTTCGCCGAGATCAGCTCGCGTGCCTTCTCGGCAAAAAGCGGCCAGTCGGAGGCCGGATCGACGACGACAGCTTCGAGCTTCTTGCCCAGAAGTCCGCCCTTCTTGTTCTGCTCGTCGATGAGGAAGAGCATCGTGTCTTTAAGCGTGGTTTCCGAAATCGCCATGGTTCCGGAAAGCGAGTGCAGAACGCCGACCTTGATCGTCTCTTCCTGCGCATAAGAGATATTGGCCGACAGGCTGATTGCGCCGGCTAGAGCCGTTGCAAGCACGCCGCGGCGGGTGAAAGTGCTGGTCATCTAAGTGTTCCCCTCTGTTAGGTTGGGCCTTGGCAAGTCCGGGAGGAGCAGGGCCGGGGGGAACTGTGCAGCCAGTTCAGCCGCGGGGCCTATACGTCAAATTGCGTAGGTTCAGCCTGCCGCAATTACAGGCAATATGCATAATTTATAGGCAATTTGATTTTATGTTCAAAAAGTAGTCAATTAAGTGCTGTCACAGGGAAGAAGGCGGCACGCAGAGCCGATGGCGCGACAGCGAATCCTGCCGATCCGGCGGGAATATAACCGGTGGGTCGCCAACGAGACCCTTGAGGATTACGCGCTGCGGTTTACCGCCAAGAGCGCGCGCCGCTATTCCAGTCAGCGCATCTCGCAGACGGCAATCGGTGCCATTTCCTTCCTCGCACTGGAGGCGATAGGCGGCGCGATCACGCTCTCCCATGGAACGAAGAACGCCCTTGTCGCCATCGTGGCCGCGAGCATCGTCATTCTTGCCGTTGGCATACCCATTGCACGCTACGCCGCGCGCCACGGGCTCGACATCGACCTGCTGACGCGCGGGGCAGGCTTCGGCTATATCGGCTCGACGGTGACCTCGCTCATCTATGCAGCCTTCACCTTCATCCTCTTCGCCATCGAAGCCTCGATCATGTCCAGCGCGCTGAAGCTTGCCTTCGGCCTGCCGCTGTGGATCGGTTATATCGTGAGTGCGGTGGCGGTAATCCCGCTTGTAACCCATGGCGTGCGGCTCATCTCCCGCTTCCAGATCCTCACCCAGCCGGTATGGATCGTGCTCAACATCCTGCCCTTCTTCTTCATCGCATGGCTCGATTGGGAAAAGATCGATCTCTGGCTTTCCTTCCCCGGCATCCATGCCGATGCAGGTGGATTGCAGCTTGTGCAGATCGGCGCGGCCAGTGCTGTCATCCTTGCGCTGATGACGCAGATCGGAGAGCAGGTGGATTTCCTGCGCTTTCTGCCGCCCGAAAAGAAAGGCGGACGACGCCATCGCCTTGGCGTCTTTCTGGCAGGTCCCGGCTGGGTGCTGCTCGGCGCGCCGAAGCTTGCCGCGGGCTCGTTTCTTGCCGTGCTCGTATTGTCGCTCGGCGTGATACCGGAACATGCCGCGGAGCCTGCCGAAATGTATGCAGCCGCCTTCGGCTACATGATCCCCGATGAGCAGCTTGCGCTCCTCCTGATGGCGGTCTTCGTGGTGGTGAGCCAGCTCAAGATCAATGTGATGAACGCCTATGCGGGTTCGCTCGCCTGGTCAAATTTCTTCTCGCGCCTGACGCACAGCCATCCCGGCCGGGTGGTGTGGCTCGTCTTCAATGTCGCCATCGCGCTGCTCCTGATGGAGCTTGGCATCTATCAGCTGCTTGAACAGACGCTGGCGATCTTCTCCATCATCGCGATGGCGTGGCTCTGCACCATCTCGGCGGATCTGTTCGTCAACAAACCGCTCGGCCTCGCTCCGCCCGGTATCGAGTTCAAGCGCGCGCATCTGTTCGACGTGAACCCGGTCGGCACGGGGTCGATGGTCTTGTCTACCGTGATTGCGCTTGCCGCTCACTTCGGTGCCTTCGGGCCGCAGGCCGCAGCCCTTGCCCCTTTTGTCGCCCTCATATGCGCCTTCGTCTTCGCTCCACTCATCGCGTGGAAGACGGGCGGCCGCTACTATATCGCGCGTCGGCAGCGCGCCGACTGGGCGCATGAGCATTCCATTACCTGCTCCATCTGCGAAAACCCCTTCGAGCCGGAGGACATGGCATGGTGCCCGGCCTATGCCGCACCGATCTGCTCGCTTTGCTGTTCTCTGGATGCGCGTTGCCATGATCTGTGCAAGCCGAAGGCAAGCGCGCGGGCGCAGACATTTGCGCTTGCAACCCGCCTCCTGCCCAAGCGGTTCGTGGTTCAACTTCAAACAAGGCTTGGACGCTTCGGCCTGACGATGAGCTTTGCAGTGCTGCTGCTTGCCGCAATTCTAGCGCTAGTCCATGTCTTTGCCATTGCCGCCGCACCGCAGACGGCGGATGTGGTGGGCGGTACCATTCTCGTCGTCTTCTTCGTGCTTTGCGTCGTGGCCGGGGTCGTCTGCTGGTTCCTGGTTCTGGCCAATGACAGCCGTCACATGGCGGAAGAGGAAAGCGCGCGCCAGAACCGGGCCCTGATGCGCGAGATCGCGGCCCACCGTAAAACCGACGCCGCGCTGCAGGAAGCCAAGGAGAAGGCCGAGGCGGCGAACCAGGCGAAAAGCCGCTATGTCGTCGGCCTCAGCCACGAGCTTCGCACCCCGCTCAATGCCGTGCTGGGCTATGCGCAGATACTGGAGCGCGACCGCGAGCTGCCGAAGGACCAGAAAAGTGCTGTCAGTGTCATCCGCCGCAGCGCCGATCACCTGTCCGGCCTCATCGACGGTCTGCTGGACATCTCGAAGATCGAGGCCGGGCGCCTGCAGGTCTATTCCAACGAGATCAGCCTGCCGGATTTTCTCGACCAGCTTGTCGACATGTTCCGGCTGCAGGCAGAGGCGAAGGGGCTTACCTTTCACCACGCGCGTGACCCGGCACTGCCGAACTATGTTCGCACGGATGAAAAGCGCCTGCGCCAGATCCTCGTCAATCTGCTTTCCAACGCCATCAAATATACGGGCGAGGGCGGCATAAGCTTCACCGTCAGCTACCGGTCGGAAGTTGCGACTTTCAGCATACGCGATACCGGACCCGGCATCGCCCCCGACGATCTTGAACGCATATTCGAGCCCTTTGCGCGGGGAGCGGCAGAGCGCGAGCGACTGACCCCGGGTCTGGGCCTAGGTCTCACCATCACCCGGCTTCTCACCGAGACCCTGGGCGGGGAAATTCGTGTCGAGTCCAAACCCGGCGAGGGCGCTCTGTTCACTGTCCGGCTAATGCTTGCAAAGATCGACCGGCCGGCAGCGCTTGGCACGGCCAACAGACATGTCACAGGCTATCGCGGCGAACGGCGCGTGGTGATGGTGGTGGATGACAATGCCGACCACCGCGATATGATGCGCCAGATGCTGCAGCCGCTGGGCTTCACGATGCTGACCGCCGCGGACGGTGCGGAATGTCTCGCGCTCACCACCACGGCAAAGCCGGATCTGTTTTTCGTGGACATCCAGATGCCCGGCATGAGTGGTTGGACGCTGGTCGAGCGCCTGCGCGAACGCGGACTTGCCGCGCCCATCGTCATGCTTTCCGCCAATATCGGCGACGGTGTGGGCAAGCCCGCGCGCGATGCGGGCCATGACGCCGTGATGGCCAAGCCTTTCGACCTGCGCCAGCTTCTGCAGGTGATGGGGGCACAGCTGAAACTGGAATGGACGGAAGAAGGGGAGGGCGCGGAAAGGTCATCTGCCGCCGCGCAAGCCACAACCTTGCTCTCCTCACCCGGCTCCAACCATGTTGCCGAGCTTCTGCGGCTTGGACGCATTGGCCATGTGCGCGGCATAGACCGCAAGCTGACCGAGCTCAGCCAGGAGCCGGACAACCAGGTTCTGGTCGAGCGGTTGCGCGCGCATATGGATGTCTACGACTTCGAGGGCTATGCGAAACTTCTGGAGAGTGTCCGTGGTGATGAGTGAAGCAGCACCGACAGGCGATATCGTTCTTGTCGTCGACGACTCGCCGGAAGCACTGGGCTTTCTCACCCGCGCGCTGGAAGAGGCAGGCGTCACCGTTCTCGTGGCAACCAGCGGCGATGCCGCGCTCAATGTCGTGAAGGAGGTTACGCCGGACGTCATCCTGATGGACGGCGTCATGCCCGGTCTCGACGGTTTTGAGACCTGCAAAAGACTAAAGGCGCTTTCGCATCTGGCTCATGTGCCAGTGATCTTCATGACCGCACTCAGCGAGACCGAGCACGTGGTGCATGCGCTGGAAAGCGGTGGCGTGGATTTTCTTACCAAGCCCATCGATCTTGAAGAACTGCGCGCAAGAATGCGGGTGCATCTGGCCAACGCACGGCGCGCGCAGAGCGCACAGGTGGCGCTCGACGCGGCAGGCCGGCATCTGCTTGCGCTCGATACCGCCGGTGAAAGGCGCTGGATGACACCGCAGGCGGAAAAATTGCTCGCCAATGCTCCCAACCGCCAAACACTCGAAGCGGCGATTACCGAAACCATCCGCACCCGCATCGAGCGCGCCACACTGGCCGCAGGCGCGACAATCCTGCCGCTGCCCGAAAGACTGCCGGAATTCCAGCTCATCTATCTGGGCCATGTTGCCGAGGGTGAATATCTCTTCCGCCTGATCTTCGAAACCAGCAGCGGCCAGCAGGAGACATTGCGCCAGCATTTCGATCTGACACCGCGGGAGGCGGAAGTCCTGTTCTGGATCGCGCGCGGCAAGGCCAATCGTGACATCGCCGAACTCCTGGAACTGAGCCCGCGCACGGTGAACAAGCATCTGGAGCAGATCTACATCAAGCTCGCCGTCGAAAACCGCGCCTCTGCCGCGGTGAAGGCGATGCATGTGCTGGGCTGACATTTTTTTCGGCACCTAAGCGAAAAAACGCTGGCGGCAGACGTCATGCAAGTGTCAACTCACACTTGTAGGGCATGCAACCATGATTTTTACAGTCACACCCATTTATGCGCTGGGCGTCAGCGTGATCTATCTCATCCTCTGGTTTCGCGTCACCGCCATGCGGGGCGGGGGGGGTATCTCCATCGGTGACGGGGAGAACCGGGACCTGCTTCTGCGTATCCGTCAGCACGGCAACTGCGCGGAGTGGTCGACCTTCATCCTCATCCTGATGCTGCTTGCCGAGGGCATGGATGCACCTGATCTCTACCTGCACCTGACGGGCGCGCTGCTCCTGGTTGGGCGCATAACTCATCCGTTCGGCCTCAAGGCCGACAATGCCGGCCATGTCCTGCGTTATGTGGGCAATGGCACGAACATTCTGGCAGCACTCACTGCAATGATCTGCATTGCCGCCAATCTCGCCGGCTTCTGAGGGGAACAAGAACAATGAAATACATGCTTCTGATCTACAACGATCCCGCCAGGGAACCGGAATTTGGCACTGCAGCCTTCGACGAGATGATGAAAGGCTTCATGGATGCAAACGAGCAGATGAAGGCGGAAGGCGTTCTGCTGGATGGCGAGGGCCTGAAGGGGGTCGAGACTGCCACGTCACTGCGCGTTCGCGGCGGCAAGGTGGAAACCATGGATGGACCCTTCGCCGAAACGCGAGAGCATCTTGGCGGCTACTATGTCATCGACGTGCCGGGACTTGATGAGGCGCTGAAATATGCCGAGCTTGTGCCCTCGGCGCATTTCGGCACGGTCGAACTGCGCCCGCTCATGGACTACAATCCGGGCGGCTGAAAGTGACCGGCATTGCACCGCGTACCATTGCCGTCTCCAACGCATTGGATGCGGTGCTTCGCCGCTCGCAGGCCAAACTTCTGGCTAGCCTTTCGACCAGACTTGGCGATCTCGCGTTTGCCGAGGATGTGCTGCAGGAGGCGAGCGTCTCCGCGCTCGCTCACTGGGGTCGCAGCGGCATACCGGCCTCACCCGAGGCCTGGTTGATGCGTGCTGCAATCAACAAGAGCATAGACCGCTTCAGGGCACGCGCGCGCGAGGGCTATAAGACCGATGCCTTCGCACAGCTGCGCGAGGATCAGGACATCTTTGACGAGGCAGCGGAAATTCCCGACGAGCGCCTGCGCCTCATTTTCGCCTGCTGTCATCCGGCGTTGGAAGAGAAATCGCGCATCGCTCTGACACTGCGCGTGGTCTGTGGACTGACCACCCGCGAAATTGCGGCCGTCTTTCTTGATCCGGAAGCAGCAGTCGGTCAGCGCATTTCCCGCACCAAGCAAAAGATAAAGGCCAAGGGCATCACCTTTGACGTGCCTGACCGGCAGGCATGGCCCGACCGGCTTCCAGCCGTTCTTTCCAGCATCTATCTGATCTTCACCGCTGGCTATGTGAACGAGGATTGTTCGACCCGCGACCTATGCCTCGAGGCGCTGTTCCTGATGCGCCTTGTGCAGGAGTTGCATCCGGCTGATGCGGAGATCGAAGGCGCACTCGCACTGATGCTCTTCACCCACGCGCGCAGAAAAGCCCGCATCAACAAGGCAGGCGCTTCGGTCCCGATTGGCGAACAGGACAGGAAGCTGTGGCAGATCGCCGAGATCGAGGAGGGAGAACGTCTGCTCACTGGTGCACTCGAAGCCAACACGCCTGGCCCTTTCCAGCTCAAGGCCGCAATCGCAGCGGCCCAGATGCAGGAAGGTGGTGCGGACTGGAAACAGATCGCGCTACTCTATCACCAGCTTTGGCAGCATGAACCGACACCGGTCATCATGCTCAACTGGTGCGTCGCGGTGGCCGAGTGCGGACGGGTTGAGGAAGCGCTGCAACGGCTCGAAATGCTGCACGAACCGCTCGCCGCGTTCCAGCCCTTTCATGCCGCCCGCGCCGAATTTCTGGCGCGGCTCAACCGCAGGCAGGAGGCGCGCTGCGCCTATGAGGCTGCGCTGAGAAGCGCACCACACGAGGCGAGCCGACGATTTCTGGAGCAGAGAATGGCGCAACTCGAGCCGTTGTGAAGATTAGCGGCGGACGGACGCCCAGTGTAGGAGAACATCCAGTCAGATAATCTGCATTATGGAACTGTTTGATGCGGTACCGAGAGCGCGTGAGAGACGTGATCTTGAAAGCCCGCACTTGCACCGATCACTCTTCCCCGAGCCCGCGACCGAAGAACAGCCAACGCGGGATATCCCGGGCGTAGTCACGATAGGCGGCCCCGAAGGTCTCCAGAAGTTGCTTTTCCTCGAACCTGATCTGAAATCGATCGATGAGGACGAAGAACAGCACGAGCGCGGCGAAGCCACTGAGTGCGCCCAGATACAGAACCACTGCCAGCAACACGATCAGCATGCCCAAATACATCGGATTGCGCGTTACGGCGAAAACTCCGGATCGAACTAGGGTCGTGGCAGCACTCGGCGTCAGCGGAGAGACCGTTGTCTTGTGCCTTACGAAGCTGGTCACGGCAGGCAGAAGGAAAAGCGCTCCCGCCCCCGCCACCAGGAGCACCACCCAGCCCGGCACATCAAGATGCATGACGGGAAGAAAGCCGGCAAGAGCAGCGGCCAGGGCTGCGCATAGCGCCAGCAAGGCAAGTGGAGGAATCCTCACTTCATGTCCTTTCGCGAGAAATCAGGAAGGATTAGGTCCGATGGATGCTACAGGAGCAAGGAGTATTTTCACCATCGCCCTGCCATTTCGCGCAGGGAGGTTTCACGCCATCAGGGCTTTTGCATGCCAGGCGACATGCTCACCGATGAAACTCGCGATGAAGTAGTAGCTGTGGTCGTAGCCTTGATGTCGGCGCAGGGTGAGCGGGTGGCCGAGGCGGTCTGCTTCTTGCGCGAAGACCCACGGTTTCAGTTGCGGCTCCAGAAAGTCGTCCGCTTCGCCTTGGTCGATCAGGATAGGCAGACGCTCCTGCGCCTTTGACAGGAGAGCGGTTGCATCCCAGTCGCGCCATTCCGCCTCGTCTTCTCCCAGATAGGTGGAGAATGCCTTCCGGCCCCAGGGCACCTGCGAAGGTGCAACGATTGGCGAGAAAGCCGATACGGCTGCAAAGCGGCCTGGATTTTTCAGTGCCATGATCAATGCACCGTGTCCGCCCATGGAATGGCCCATGATCGAACGCCTGTCACTTGCAGGAAAATGCGCCTCGATAAGTGCGGGCAGTTCCTCGAGCACATAGTCATACATGCGAAAATGTTTCGCCCATGGCGCCTGGGTGGCGTTGAGGTAGAAGCCTGCGCCCTGCCCCAGATCATAGGCCGGATCATCGGCAACATCCTCACCGCGCGGGCTTGTGTCGGGCGCAACAAGGATCACGCCATGTTCAGCCGCGTAACGTTGGGCGCCGGCCTTGGTGATGAAGTTCTGCTCGCTGCAGGTCAGACCGGAAAGCCAGTAGATGACCGGCAGTCTGACTCCCTCCTCATGCTCCGGCACGAAAACGGCGACATTCATTTCGCAGCCAAGAACGTTCGACTGGTGGCGCCAGACGCCCTGATTGCCGCCTGAAATCCTGTGGCTCTCGATCTGTTTCATCGACGATATCTCCCTCGGGCGCGATCAGTATTTGATGACCGAGCGGATCGACTTGCCCTCATGCATGAGATCGAAGGCGCTGTTGATCTCCTCCAGTGGCATTGTGTGGGTGACGAAAGGTGCCAGATCGATGTCGCCGCGCATTGCGTCCTCCACCATTCCGGGAAGCTGCGTGCGGCCTTTCACGCCGCCAAAGGCGGTGCCCATCCACTTGCGCCCGGTCACAAGCTGGAACGGACGGGTGGATATCTCCTGCCCCGCACCGGCAACGCCGATCACCACCGACTGGCCCCATCCGCGATGGGCGCATTCGAGCGCGGCGCGCATTACGTTCACGTTGCCGATACACTCGAATGAGTGGTCAACGCCCCAACCCGTCATCTCGATGATGACCTGCTGGATCGGCTTGTCGTGATCCTTCGGATTGACGAAATCGGTCGCGCCGAATTCCCGCGCCAGGTCGAATTTGGCGGGATTGGTGTCGACGGCAATGATGCGCCCGGCCTCGGCCTGACGTGCGCCCTGAATGACCGCCAGGCCGATACCGCCCAGACCGAACACGGCCACGGAATCGCCTTCCTGCACCTTCGCTGTATTGTGAACCGCGCCGATGCCGGTCGTCACACCGCAGCCAAGCAGGCAGACATGCTCGTGATTGGCTTCCGGATTGATCTTGGCGAGCGAGACCTCCGCGACCACCGTATATTCGGAGAAGGTCGAGCAGCCCATATAGTGATAGAGCGGCTGACCCTGATAGGAGAAGCGCGACGTGCCGTCGGGCATCACGCCCTTGCCCTGCGTCGCACGCACCGAGATGCACAGATTGGTCTTGCCGGAGGTGCAGAATTCGCATTCTCCGCATTCGGCAGTGTAGAGCGGGATAACGTGGTCGCCGGGCTTCACCGAGGTCACACCCTCACCCACCTCGACCACGACACCGGCTCCCTCATGGCCCAGAACCACCGGGAAAAGCCCCTCGGGATCTTCCCCGGAGAGCGTGAAGGCATCCGTGTGACATACACCGGTATCGGTGATCTTGACGAGGACCTCGCCCTTCTTCGGCGGCGCGACGTCAATCTCGACGATCTCGAGTGGCTTCCCCGGCGCGAATGCGACTGCGGCGCGTGACTTCATCTCTAAAATTCCTTGCTGTTCAACAGGCCACCACTCCCAACGGAGCGGAACGCTTTCATTTCAGGTAGCTGCGAACCAACGCCATCAGGTCCTGGATCTTTTCGTGCGCGTCAGCGCTCTCGCCACCGAACTCGTCGCGGATATGTGCTTCGAGCACTTCCGCCATCAGTCCGTTCATGCCCCCGCGCACCGCCGCGATCTGCTGAAGAATGCCCCCGCATGGCGCGCCCTCCTCCAGCGCCCGTTCCAGAGCTTCGCACTGGCCCTTGATGCGGCGAACACGTGTCAGGATGCGCTTCTTGTCTTCGGGGCGGTTGGGCATTGTTGGACGTCCTACTATACTCCCCTATGGTATATTTGCAGAGAATGGCTTTGACAAGTACCAAGCTGCAGGAGCAGGCCGTTGGTGCTTTTGTTTTCAGTGCATGGCGGGCCTGGGCTCGGCTATGCGGCCTCTTCGACCCAGCCCCCCGCCGCGTTGGGGCGCAGCAGTGGCGTCTTGAACACGCCGACAACTTTGTCCGTCGCGCCCGTCTCTTCTTCCTCAAGCGCAGGCTTCCAGCGGTCCGTCTGGAGCATGGCGGCGGCGATTGCGACGGGTTTGATGCCGCAGAGTTTCATCAGGCGCAGGCCCGCCACAATGGACGTGCCGGAGCTGATGACGTCATCGACGAGCAGCACGCGGCGGCCTTCGATCAGCGGCATCATGCGCGGATCGACATAAAGGCGCTTCTGCTGGTCGGGGCTCGTGACCGAGCGCATCGGCACCGAGCGGCTCTCGTCATACCAGAACTTGCGGGATGTTCCGAGCGGCACGTAGCGACTGTGGCCGAGCGCGCGTGCAAGACCTGCAGCAAGTGTAAGGCCGAGAGTTGGCAGCCCCACCACGACATCCGGCGCATGCGCCCTCACCTTTTCGGCCAAGGCTTGCGAAAGCGCGTCCACCACTTCGAAGCTCGCCTGGTTCAGGATCAGCGAGGCAAGTGCACTGCGGCCTTCGTCACGCACGC
The DNA here is from genome assembly GCF_037029545.1 of Nitratireductor sp. CH_MIT9313-5. Taxonomy (NCBI): domain Bacteria; kingdom Pseudomonadati; phylum Pseudomonadota; class Alphaproteobacteria; order Hyphomicrobiales; family Phyllobacteriaceae; genus Nitratireductor; species Nitratireductor sp. CH_MIT9313-5. Next base: position 194,997 of record NZ_JAYMER010000028.1, read on the forward strand.
GGATCGGAAGCAGAAGCTGGCGCCCATCGGGCAGTGTCGCCGGATAGGCCGTGCGATGTCCCCCTACCGGTTCGGTCTCGAAGCGATCCGGCGCGTGAAGTTCCTGCCAAAAGTCCTGTGGACGGGCCTCAAGGTCACTCTGCATCATTGTGAGAAGTCACGCCCCGCGTTAAAAGCAGCTGTTTCCAATGGATTTATGGTTCGAAAAGAACAGGTGGCATAGCCATCGTGACCATGCGTTCTGTTCTTTTACCCAGAGGCAAGCGGCAATGAAAAGGGCGCGGGATGAATAAGTCTGATCTTGAACAGGATCTGGAATTTCTGGTCGCGCTGCGCCGTGATCTTCACGCCCATCCCGAACTCGGATTCGAGGAAAAGCGCACAAGCGCCATTGTTGCAAGGCATCTGGAGGAGGCCGGCCTGAAAGTGCATCGCGGGCTGGGCGGCACGGGCGTTGTCGGCACGTTGACAGTTGGCAATGGCCCGCACTCGATCGGCCTGCGCGCCGACATGGATGCGCTCGCCATGCCGGAGACGGCCGAGCGTCCCTACAAGTCCACCGTGCCTGGCAAGATGCATGCCTGCGGCCATGACGGGCACACCACCTTGCTGCTCGGCGCGGCACGCTTGCTTGCCAAACGCCGCAGCTTCAACGGCACTGTCCATTTCATTTTCCAGCCTGCGGAAGAAGGCCGCGGCGGTGCGAAGCGCATGGTCGAGGACGGGTTGTTCGAGCTTTTTCCCTGCGATGCGGTCTATGGCCTGCACAATATGCCGGGGCTTGCGATCGACGAGATGGCGGTGGTGGAAGGACCGCAGCTCGCCTCCTCCGACAGCTGGAAAGTGCGGCTGACCGGTGTCGGCACCCATGGCGCAAAGCCGCATCTGGGCCGGGATCCGATCACCGCGGCAGGCCAGTTCATCTCCAGCCTGCAATCGATCGTTGGACGCGTGGTCGACCCGCTGCAACCCGCCGTCGTCAGCGCCTGTTCGGTGCAGGCAGGCGACCCGAAGGCGCTGAACGTCATTCCCGATTTCATCGACATTGCAGGCACGGCGCGCGCCTATACGCCCGAAGTTCGCGACCAGTTGGAAGAAGAGATCGGCCGCCTGGCCCACGGTGTGGCCAACATGTTCGGCATCAAGGCCAGTTATGAATTCATCCGTCGCATTCCGCCGGTGGTCAATGATGCCGACACGACCACGCGCGCCCTTCGTGCGGCACAAACGGTCTGCGGCGAGAAGGTGCGCACCAGCTTCCCACCCTCAACGGCGGGCGACGACTTCGCCTATTTCGCAGGCGAGGTACCGGGCTGCTATGTGTGGCTTGGCAACGGCCCGGCAGTCGATGGCGCACTGCACCACAATACGGGCTACGACTTCAACGACAACGCCATCCCGACGGGCGTAAATTTCTGGACCACTCTGGTGGAGCAGGAACTGGCTGCCTGAGCGACTGCTTCCGCTTTCGGCTTTTTTTCCAGACCGACAATCAGCTGCACAATGCGTGGCAAGTGACCGCTTGCTGCGCGCTTGCGGCTGCCGTCGGCTTTCATGCCGCGAGCAGTGCGCATTTGCCGACAGCCACGACCCGCCTTCCCGCTTCCCGGATCGTGCAAGGAACAAAAGCCCTCTCCGCAGATTGTGAGAACGACAACAGGAGAGAGTCATGCACAGTATTTTCTACACGATCGGGCTCGTGGTTGTGGTGCTCTTCGTCCTCAGCCTCATCGCCTAAAGGAGGTTCCCGATGGTCGATTCAACCAGAACTACAGAAGAACTGAAAACGAAAGCGTCGCAGACGGTCGGCGCTGCTCAAGCCGAAGTCGAGAAGCGCGCGGAAGGTGCGAAATCTTCGCTCGCCGACGAGATCGCGGGCATCGCTTCCGCACTCAAGAACGCTTCCAACGAGTTTGGTTCGGATTCCATGCAGGCCAAGACCTTTCAGCAGATTGCCGACGGTCTTTCAGGCACATCGGATTCGCTGCGCGGCAAAAGTTTTGGCGAGATGCTGAACAATCTGAACAGCTTTGCGCGAAACAATCCGGCCGCCTTCCTTGGTGGTGCCGCCGCCCTCGGCTTTGTTGCAAGCCGCTTTGCAGTCGCCTCGCAGAAGAATGACGCTCAGAGCACAACTCCAACGCAGGCATCAACACCTGCACCGGCATCGACGGTGACCCCTGCAGCACCTGCAAGTCCAGCCGTGTCCAGCACAACCGGAACAACAATGTCGGGGAGCAAGCTATGAGCGAACATACCCACAAGACCAGCACTCGCAGCGTTTTCGGCGATGTGCTGACCCATGCGACCAATCTCATCCGCGGCGAGTTTGATCTCGCACGCACCGAGATCAACGACAATCTGAAGCACGCTGTCGCGGCCATTGGCATGATCATTGGCGGCGTCGTGATTGCTCTCACCGCCCTCAACATCCTTGCCGCCGCCCTCGTGACGGCCTTGACCGAGGCGGGCATCCCCGCCGGATGGTCCGCGCTCATCGTGGGCGTCGTGCTGGCGCTGATTGCCTACATCCTGGCGCGCAAGGGCATGGGCGATCTGAAGCTGTCGAGCCTCGCCCCAACCCGCACCAGCCGCAATGTCCGCCGCGATGCCGCTGCAGTCAAGGAGAGCTACAATGAGTCATGATACCCGCAGCGCTGCAGAAATCGAACGCGACATCGAGCAGGAACGCGCTGCCCTGAGCCAGTCGCTCAACGCCTTGCAGGAGAAGTTTTCTGTCGAAGGCATCGCACGTCAGTTCGTCGATCAGGTCAGCCGCCATGGCGGCGACGTGGCGCAGTCGGTCGGCCGTTCGGCGAAGGAAAATCCCATCGCTCTAGCGCTGACCGGCATCGGACTGGCATGGATGATGTATGGCGATTCCCGTCGCAATTCATCAAATGGCACGGTCTCTCATACCGGCTCCACATCCTCCGCGACCGACAGCCTCAAACATGCTTCAGGCACGATCAAGGGCGGTGCAAGCAGCGCCACCAGTTCAGCCTCGAGCGCGATGAGCAGCATGGGTTCTGCCGCATCGGACCGCTGGGACCGCATGAGTGACCAGGTCGATCATCTTGGTCGCCGCACGCGCGCTTCCGCCGAAGACATGCGTCGCCGTCTGCATGAGGGCACGGAGAACATGAGTGCCGCTGCCCGCGACCGTGTGGTCAAGGCTCGTGAAGCAGCCTACCAGGCACAGCGACGTGCGGAAGAGGCCGCCTCGCGCGGCAAGAAGGAGATCGTCGATTTCTTCAATGATCAGCCTCTCGTCGCCGGCGCATTGGCTGTCGCAGTTGGTGCCGCAGTGGGCGCCGCCCTGCCGCGCACACGCGCCGAAGATGACGCCATGGGCAGCTATAGCGATCAGCTTTTCGAAGACGCCGAACGCATCTTCCGTGAGGAGGCCGAGAAGGCAAAAAGCGTCGCCAAGGCCGCCGCTTCCGAGGCACGTGACATCGCGAAGGAAGAAAAAGCCAAGGCAGACAGTGCCGCACCAGGCGATAAATCCGCTGCCAGTGCTGCCAAGGACAGTCTTGAAGACGCTGCCAAGCGTATCTCCGACAAGGCAAAGTCTGAAGCCAGGCAGCAGGATCTCGGCAAGCCGAGGATCTGATGCGTCAAACAGGAACCCGGCGGCCAAAGCCGCCGGGTTTTTCTACTCGAGAATGTCCAGTACCGGCGTCTCAAGCACCTGAGGTCTCGCCGTATCGGCGATGCCCATATCGGTTTGGTGCGGGCCTGCATTGCAGGCAAGTGTTGCGCCAAAGCAAGCCTTGAAAACGAGATAGGGCGGTTGCCAATCGACAACCTTTTCCATCGCCTTGCGGATGGCCTGAAACTCTCCGGCCACTTCTGCGAGTGAAGCATCAGAGACGAGGCCTGACAGCGGCAGCGCGAGCGTGGCGAGTAGTTCGCCCCGGCTCGCAACGGCCATGCCTCCACCGGCGTCGATGACCCAGTTTGCCGTCAGCGCCATGTCTTCCTCATTCCCGCCGAAGACCGTCACATTGTGGCTGTCATGGGAAACGGTGGTGCAGAAGGCGCCGCGCCATTCACCCCATTCGCGCAGATAGCCGGTGCGCGGTTTGGGAGGCGCCTTTCCGTGGCGGTGAATAACGCTGACAAGTGTCGATCCTTCAGGCGGCACGATGAAGCCGTTTTCGACGGAAGTTTCAGCCTCACCCCACCGGGTAAAGCGCGGTCGGTCAATCGTTGCCACGCGCACCTTGTTGCCGCCGGAGGCCACACGAAAGTCATCCGCAACAAGCGGAGCCGCCTTAACCGAGCCGCGCAAAGGCGATACGTCATGCGAAGCCGGTGGCGACAGCAACTTGCCCGCACGCGACACGCATGTGCCATCTGCAATGACCACCTCGGCCTCAAAGGCGCTGAGGTCGGAGAACAGAACGATGTCGGCACGCCGTCCCGGTGCAACCAGGCCCAGATCAGGCCGCTGCAAACGGTGGCTGGCATTGAGTGTAGCCGCACGCACCGCCCATTCTGGCGGCATGCCATAGCGCACCAGGCGGCGCACCACATCATCAAGGCCCCCAGCATTATGGAGATCGTCGGGGAAGACATCGTCAGTGCAGAGCGTCAGCGTGGAAGGCAGATGACCAAGCTTGTTCAGCCGCTCGACGATTTCCGGCAGGAGATGATCATGCGAACCGCGCAGCTCAATCGTGAAGCCCGCGCGCAGCTTCTCCATCAGATCGTCAGCGCAAGTCAGTTCGTGGTCGGAGCCGATACCGGCGGTGGCAAATGCATTGAGGTCCGCACCGGTCAGCCCACGTGCATGCCCGCAGATAAGCTTTCCGCTTGCCAGCCCCGCCTGCAAAATGCCGGACATGCGTGGATCACGGTCGATCACGCCCTGCATGTTCATGACTTCGGCAATGCCGCCGATCCCGGGCATGGCCAGAAGCTCGGCCAGGTCATCGCTGCTGAAATCCGCTCCCGACAGTTCCAGCCCCGGTGCTGCCGGTACGCAGGAGGGCGCGAGCATAATGACGCGAAGCGGCAGATCGCGGACCGCCTCTAGCGCCCATCTCACCCCCTCAAGCCCGTGGACATTTGCAAATTCATGGGGGTCCCAGACGACGGTGGTCACACCGCGCGGCACGACGGCCTGCGCATAAGTCGCGGGCGTCACCATCGAGCTTTCCACATGCATGTGCATGTCGATCAGGCCGGGTGTCGCAAATAGCCCCTCAGCTTCGATCACCGCGCCCGCATCGTCGCGTTTGCCGCTTTCGTGTACGCTTGCAATCATCGGTCCGGTGATGCCGATATCAGCCTTGCGCTGCTCGCCCGTCACCGCATCGAGAAGCGTTGCGCCCTTTACGAGAAGGTCGAAGGCTTCATCACCGCGTGCTGCGGCCACCGCCCGGTCGCGCAGGCGGCAATCGTTCAGATCATCGCCCGGTTTCATTCGAAGCAGGCCTCTGCGAGGGCTTCGAGCGCAAGCGCGCGCACGCGCTCGGCATCCGCCCGCATGCCCCAATGGGCGTTCGGCTCCACGCCCGGCCGCTGATCGACAACCGTGCGTCCCCTTGTCTGGTCGCCGGCAAGTTCCACCGTTACGAAAGCGGTTTTGAACTCGAAGGCGTTCGGCGCGATGAAGGCTGCCGCAGCCGTTGGATCGTAGAGCGACATGGAAGGCCGCCCGCGTGACAAGGCAATATCGAGGAAGCCGCCGAGAAGATCGGAAAGAAGACGCGCGCGCTCGGTATCCGCTGCTGCCAGATCCTCAACATCCTGCGGTGTAACCTGCACCTGCCGGCACAGATCGAGATCAGCGACGCGAAGCGGCAGATTGTTTGCCAGAAGGATCGCCAGTGCCTCCGGATCGGCAAAGGCGTTGAATTCGGCAGACGGTGTGTGGTTGCCGCGCGTGGCCCCGCCGCCCATCCAGGTGATTTCGCCAATCTTGCCGATCAGGTCCGGCCGCGAAAGGACGAGGATGGCCAGATTGGTCAGCGGTCCGAGAGCCAGAATGCGCCCCGGCTCATCCAACCCCTCAAGCCATTCGGCCAGAGCAGGCAAGGCCGGGCCAAGGTCAAGCTCCGGCGCTTCAGGCAGATGGCGGCCGCGCGTCGGCATGCCCGTCGGGCCCAGTACATGGATGGGCGTTTCCACCGTGCCAAGTATCGATTGATGCGCTCCGGCGAATATAGGGAAATTCCACCCAAAACAGGCTTTGGCACGCGCAGCATTGCGGCGCACCTGTGCCATGGGCGCATTGCCGAAAACCAGCGAGACACCGGCAATGTCGAAGCGCGAGTGATCGACCATCAGGATCGCCTGAATGTCGTCAAAGCCCATATCGGTGTCAATCCAGACCATGTTCACCTCACATGCGCTGGAGAATGGCTGCGCGCTCGGGCGGCAGGTCAAAGGCGATTTCGCTTCCCGCCTGGAAAATGGGCGCAGATGCATCCATTTCCGCCTTGATGGCTCCGAGCGGCGACTGGATAAGATATTCGCGCGTGCCGCCCGCAAATGCGACGCCGCGGACCTCGCCCTTGAACTGCCCTGCCCCGAGTGAAACCGCATTGGGCCGCCATGCAAGGCCGGCAGCTTCCGGCGAAGCGGTGCCGGAAAGGGGTTTCAGCCCGTCATCGGTTTTGAGCTTGCCCTGTTCGAGCGCGAAGATGTTCTCGAAGCCCACGAAGTCTGCCACGAAACGCGAAGACGGGGTGTTGTAAACTTCCTCCGGCGTACCAAGCTGCTCGATCACGCCATCCTTCATGACAACAATACGGTCGGCCAGAGCCAGCGCCTCGTCCTGATCATGAGTGACGAAGACCATGGTCACACCGCTTTCGCGCTGCACGCGCTGCAATTCGGTGCGCATCTCCAGACGCAATCTTGCGTCGAGATTGGAGAGCGGCTCGTCGAGCAGCAGCACCTTCGGCTCCATGACGAGCGAACGGGCAAGCGCCACGCGCTGCTGCTGGCCGCCCGAAAGCTCGGCCGGTTTGCGCGTATGGAACTGGTCGAGGCCGACCATGGAAAGCCCTGCCTTCACCTTCTTCTCGATCTCGCTCGAAGAAAGCTTTTTCAGCTTGAGCCCGAAGGCCACATTCTCCCACACATTGAGATGCGGGAACAGCGCATAGGACTGGAAAACCAGACCAAGCTGGCGCTTGTTGGCGGGCAGATAGGTGATGTCGCGACCATCGAGCGTGATCCTGCCGCCCGCAGGCCGCAGAAGCCCGGTGATTGCGCGCATGGTCGTCGTCTTGCCGCAGCCCGACGGGCCGAGCAGCGCGATCAGCTCGCCGCGCCGGATTGTCAGGTTCAGCCGGTCCACGGCCACCGTCTTGCCATAGGCAAGGGTGAGGTCGCTCAGTTCGAGGTAATTTGCATCAGACATAGCGGGAGAATCCGAGGAAACGTTCGGCAAGGAACACGATTGAAATGGACAGGAAGGCAAGCAGCGCGGCGAGTGCGGCAACGGAAGGATCGTAGGTGATCTCCATGTACCAGATCATGTCGATCGGCAGCGTGCGCACGCCCGGCCCCGACAGAAACAGCGAGACCGGCACCTGGTTGAAGCTGGTGACGAAGCCTAAGATGAAGGCGGCAAGAATGCCGTTCTGGATGTTCGGCAGAACAATGCGGAAGAAGGTGGCAATCCGCGACGAGCCCAAAAGCACCGCCGCCTCCTCGATATCCGAGCGCAGATTGTCGAGCGAAGCCGAAACCACGCGCACCGCATAGGGCAGAATAAGCGCCGTGTGGGCAATGAAGAGTGCCAGACCCACGCTCACATCAAGCGGCAGCACGAGATAGCGCAGAAGCGCCAAACCGACGATAATGCCGGGCACAATGATGGGTGCCGAAACGATGGTGCGGATCGTTTCGCCGAAGGGCAGTTTGTAGCGCGAGGCCGCATAGGCCACCGGTACACCCAGCACCAGTGCTGCTAGCGTGCCGAAGATCGCCAGGAACATGGAAAGCGCGAAGCTTGCCCGGAAGCTTTCCACCTCGAAGACCTTGATCACCCATTTGAGCGACAGCCCCTGTGGCGGGAAAGCCAGTGTCTCGCCCGCCGACAATGCCGCCGCCACGATGATGACGAAGGGTCCGAGCAGGAAGAGCAGGACGACGCTCAGCGTCGCATAGGAGAAGATGCGCGAGCTCATCGCTTGTTCCTCGCGGTTGCAAGCCGCTTGAGCAGCAGATTGGCGGAGAAGCTCATGACCATCAGGATCATGGCGATGATGGAGGCCGACGCGAAGTCATTGGCGACTGTCACACGCTGATAGAGCAGGGTCTCCAGCATCAAGACCTTCGAGCCGCCGAGAATGGCCGGCGTAATATAGGCCGTCAGCGAACCGGTGAAGACCAGCGTGCCACCGATGACGAGCCCTTCCTTGGTCAAAGGCAGGATGACCTTGAAGAAGACCTGCAGCCAGTTCGCGCCGAGCACGCGGGCTGCCGGTACGGCGTCCTTCGGCATATTCTCGAGTGCGGAGATAAGCGACAGGATCATCAGCGGCAGGAAAAGCTGCAACAGGCCGATGAACACGGCCGTCTCGGTGAAGAGAAACCGGATCGGGCTGTCGGCAATGCCAAGCCCCACAAGCGTCTGGTTGACGAAGCCGGTGCGGCCCAGGATCACGATCCAGGCATAGGTGCGCGCCACGGGCGAGATCATCAGCGGCATGACAACGAGGCCGATCATGCGTCCGCGCGCGGTGGGCGGCAGCGTGACGATGGACCAGGCGGTCGCGTAGCCGATCACGGCCGACACCGCGGTCACGATGGCGCCAAGCTTCAATGTGCGCCAGAAGACGGTGCGGTTAAGCTCGCTGTCGAAAAAATCCACGTAAGGCGCCAGCGTCCATGCTCCTTCAGCGCGGAAACCTTCCGACAGCAGGATGAAGACGGGCACGAGAAAGACGAAGGCCGCAAAAAGGGCTGCAGGCAATGCCAGCGCCAGCGCTTCCATCCGGTTTTGAAACATGAGGTCGAAAACCTTGCTTGAAATGCGGGGGCCGCTCCTTGCGGCCCCCGTGACTGTATCGGCTTACTGGCCGACCTTTTCGTTCCAGAGGTCAAGCCACTGGTCGCGATTGTCGAGAATGACATCCGGCGGCAGAAGCTTGAGGTTCTTCACCGTCTCCGCACCATAGGTAAGGTTCTCGGCGATCTCGTCTGCAACTTCCACTTCCGCATTGGCGGGGCTGTCCACCAGTGCTTCGGCAAGCTTGGTCTGGATCTCGGTGGAGAGCCAGAAATCCATGAAGTCGTAGGCGAGGTCTTCGTTCTTCGCCCCCTTGGTCAGAATCATGACATTCATGCCACCGGTCTGCCCTTCCTTGGGCTCGGCCCAGGCCATGTCGAGACCCATCTTGGAATAGGCGCCCCAGGCAAAGCGGCCGATCGGGGCAGCCAGGATTTCTTCCTGCTGCATGAGCTGCGCGACCTGGGAGGAGCGCACATAGAAGGTGACGATGTCGTCCTTGTTTTCAGCAACCTTGTTGATCGGCGCCTCAAGGCTCGCCGCGTCGTCGCCAATGGCCTGACCGAGCATGTAAAGCGCGGGCGGGCCCTGATTGGTGGTGACATTCGGGAACGCCACGCGGCCTTTCAGCTTGTCCTGGAAAAGGTCTTCCCAGCTTTCGATCGTCACTTCGTCAGCGCGATAGGCGATGGAGGTGGCATAGAAGGTGTAGCCCACGCCCATATTGTCGCCGACCGGGTCCTTGGCGATGTCATAAAGCTTGTCATAGTTGGAAAGGCGGCTGACATCGATCTTCTGCGTGATGCCGGCACGTGCCGCGGCAAGCGCGTCATGGGTGGACATGACGGCCATGTCGATTTCCGGGTCGTCCTTGCGCGCTTCCAGCTTGGCCAGACGCTCGACGGAATTGCCGGTCTCGACGACGAGATCGCAGCCACACTGCGCCTCGAACGGGTCGTAGACGATCTCCTTGAACTCGTCCTGGGCAAAGCCATAGACGGAGATGACAAGCTTCTTGTCCTGCGCGGCGGCAGCGCCGGTCAGCGCCGCCAAGGCGACGGTTGAAGCGAGGAATGTTTTCAACATTTCGATCTTTCCTTCTCTGGGAGGTCTTCCAAGCGGGGCCCTGTTTGTTGTGTCATTCGGACCGGACGGGGACCGCCGCCTGATCCGTGCTGCTTCTTGTCCGCGGTGCTGGACCACTGGACTGGCGAATAATGAGTTCCATGGGCACGCCATCGGCCAGCTCAGCCAGATCGGGCGCCTCAAATTTGCTGTCGTCGAGTTGCGACAGGATATGCTTGATGGCCAGCCGCGCGATGCGTTTCATGTCCATGCGCATGGTGGTGATGGCCGGTGCCACGACGCTCGCCCATCCCAGATCATCGAAACCCGTGACGCTGACATCGCCCGGCACCGCAAGGCCCGCATGCTGCAATTCCGTCACCGCACGCAATGCATGAAGGTCGGAAACACAGGCGAAAGCCGTTGCACCCTCCTTGACGAAGTCGACAAGTCCGAGCGGACAGTTCGGTCCCCGCTCACGCTCCAGATCCTGAATCCAGATCGTCGGCAACTCCTGACCATCGAATGCCGCCTTGATGCCTGCCAGTCGATCCGTCTGCACATGCGATCCGGAATAGAGGCCCACGACGACAACCCGGTCGTGACCGAGTTCGCGCAGATGGCGACCGATCGCGACCCCGCCCCCAAAATGATCGGCGGAGATCGTGTTGTCAGGCGAGGATGGCGAATCGATCACGGCAATGGGCCAGCGATGACCTGTCACCCTCGTCCCGTAGCGGGGCACGACGATGATCCCGTCCGCTCCACGCTCGATCAGGCGACGGATCGCGCGCTCCTGCTCTTCCGGATCGCCGCGGCTGTTGCCGATGAGTACGCCCAAGCCGAGCTCGCCTGCCGCCTCTTCGATATTGAGTGCGAACTGGGGAAAGAGCGGCTGGTTGATATCCGCCAGCACAAGCCCCAGCACATTGCTGCGCCCGGTACTCAGCGCCCGCCCGGCAACGCTTGGGATATAGCCCAGCTCCTCTGCCTTGTTGCGGATGGCCTCGCCAAGCTCCCGCGACACGCGCCCCTTGCCGGATAGCGCGTTTGAGACTGTGGCGACTGATACTCCTAGTTGCCGTGCAATGTCGGAGAGGTTGGGCCGTGTTGGCATGAACGAAGAGCTCGAAGCTAGGTTAAGCGTTTAAGCACTATTATACAGGTTGCATAACGAGTCGAGACCCCTACTTGCGGAATTGTGTGCTTTTTTGGGTGAAATAGCGACCTATCCGCCACATTTTATTCTTGACTCTTATACTCATGTTAAAATAGCAGAGCCTCCAACAGAGGAAGCCAGTCATTGGACGAGCCACCTCCCATTCACGACAGGGGGCCGCCATGCGCTTGAATCACCACAGTCCCATCAGCCATCTGGCATTGATGATCGCATCCGGGGTGCTTGTTGCCTCGCCGCTCGCCCATGCACAGGAAGCCACCACGCTCGATCGCCTGACCGTCGAGGCGGAAAGCGACGACATCCTGCTGCAGGACGGCTATATCGCTCAGGAAAGCCGCACCGGCACCAAGACCGACACTCCCATCGTTCAGATCCCGCAGTCGATCTCGGTCATAACGCAGGACCAGATCGAGGATCAGAAGCCGCGCACGCTCAACGAAACGCTGGGTTACACGGCAAGCGCCAATCCGAACCAGTTTGGCTTCGACAGCCGATACGACGCCTTCACGCTGCGCGGTTTCCCCGCCTATTCGACCGGTACCTTCCGCGACGGGTTGCGCCAGTATAACGGACCCTCGGCATGGCTGCGCACCGAGCCCTATGGCATCGAGGGTGTTACTGTTCTGAAGGGCCCGGCTTCCTCACTCTACGGTGTCAGCGGCCCGGGCGGTATCGTCAACATCATAACCAAGCGCCCGAAGGACGAGTTCTTCCGCGAGGTCGAGATTTCCGGCGGTTCGAACGACCGCGCGCAGGTCGGTGTCGACATGTCGGGCCCTGCCAATGACGCAGGCACCCTGCTCTTCCGCCTGACCGGCCTTGGCCGCGTGTCGAACACGCATCTGCCTGGCTATTCCGACGACAAATTCTATATCGCACCGGCCTTCACCATCCAGCCGCACGCGGACACGAAGCTGACCATTCTGGGCGAGCTTTCGCAGGCGGTGACGGGTGCCACGGCGTGGAACTACAATTCCGCCTATGGCCAGTCCTCCGACATCTACAATGGTGATCCGGACTGGAACGACTTCACCCAGAAACAGGGACGCATCGGCTACGAGTTCGAGCACAGTCTCAACGACAGTGTCACGTTGCGCCAGAATCTGCGCTTCCATGCAGTAGACGCTGATCTGAAATATAGCGGCCTCTATTCCATCGCGCCGGATGGCTACGCACCACCGCTCTATCGCTACTGGGGGCACTATCAGGAGCAGGCGAAGAACTTTGTCGTCGACAACATGGCGCAGTTCGAATTCGCGACGGGCGAGATCGAGCACACCGCCGTCGCGGGCATCGATTACAGCTGGTCGGACTACTCGGCGGCCAACCGCATCTCCTATGTCGGCATCTCCGATGTGGAAGCCTTGCCCTTCACATTTTCGGGAAGCCAGGAGCAGCATCAGACGGGTGTCTATCTCCATGACCAGATGGAGTGGAACAACTGGACGCTGTTTGCCAGTGGTCGTCATGACTGGGTAAAATCCGACAGCCTGTCGTCGAGCCATGTCGAGCATGGACAGACCGACAGCGCCTTTTCCGGCCGCATCGGGCTATCCTACCGCACGGATTGGGGTCTGATCCCCTATGCGAATTATTCCACCTCGTTCTCGCCCAATCTCGGCTTTGTCTATGACTATGCGACCAACAGCCGCTCGGTCGCCAAACCGACCACCGCGCGCCAGATCGAGGCGGGCGTGAAATACGAGATCCCCGGCTACGATGCCGTGGTCAGCGCCGCCTTCTTCAACATCGATCAGACCGATGGTGTCATCTATGACGGCACATTCGACAGTGCTGGCAATCAACGCCAGCGTCAGCTCGATTTCAACTCGCGCGGTATCGAGCTGGAAGCACAGGCTTCTCTCGGCAATGGCTTCAGCCTTCTCGCCTCCTACACCTATATGCGCATGGAGATTGAAAAGGGCCTCACCGGCACCGTCGGCAACGAGTTGTCCAACACGCCCAACCACATGGCCTCGCTCTGGGGACACTACACTTTCTCTGACGGCACTCTCGCGGGGCTTAGCCTGGGCGCAGGTGTTCGTTATGTGGGCGAAAGCTTTGGCGACGACCAGAACTCGATCAAGAACGATGACCGCGCCTTTCTCGACGCTTCGCTGTCCTATGATTTTGGGGCGCAGCACCCGGATTGGGACGGCGTGAGCCTTCAGGTGAATGCCAAGAACCTGCTCGATACGCGCAAGAGCACCTGCACGGCGGGCAATTGCTATGTCGATGAGGGCCGCTCGATCTTCGGCAGCCTGCGTTACAGGTTCTGAACATGTACCGGTCGAGAGAAGGCACGCCTTCCACACCACTCATAGTGCTCGCCATTGGCGGGCTCTATGTGGCGCAAAGCGTGGTGGGTGGCATCACCTGGACGGGTCTACCCGCCGTCATGCGCGAGCGCGGGCTGCCTTTGGATCAACTCGGCCTTCTTTCACTCATCGCGCTTCCCTGGGCGTTGAAATTCCTCTGGGCGCCCGCCATCGACCGCTACCGCCTTCCGGCAAGCGGTCGCAACCGTTCGCGCCGCGTGGTGCTGATCGGCGGGGGAGTTTCCGCTCTCGGCTTGGCTCTGGTGGGCCTGCTCGGGCTTGGCCACCTGCCCGCCGTTCTCGCCATCCTGACGGTCATCGCCTGCGCGGCGGCCACCGTGGATATCGCAACCGACGGCTATGCCGTCGAGACCCTGCCGCGCACGCAACATGGCTGGGGCAATGCCGCGCAGGTGGGCGGAGCCTATCTTGGTTCGGCCATCGGCGGCGGTCTTTTCCTCGTCTTCGTGTCGTGGCTCGGCTGGCAGGTTGGCGTATGGTTGATGGTAGGGCTTATCCTGCTTCTCGGTCTGCCCTTCGTCACCCGCCTCTCCTTCCCCGCAGCCGAACGCAGCCACACGCCATCGCTGAAATTCGCACTTGCCCGACCTGAAATACGACGTGGTCTTCTGGTCGCTGCCATTTTCGTCATCGCACAGAAAGGCGGCATGCTGTTGCTCGGGCCATTCCTGGTCGATGCCGGACTTTCGATCTCGACAATCGGCATAATCAACGGCGTCAGCAGCCTTTTCATCGGCAGTGCTGCCGCGCTCGCCGGTGGCGCATCGGTACGTCTTTGGGGCGCCCGCATGGTCATGCTCACCGCATTGGTGATGCAGGCGGCCGCCCTCTTTTTCTTCTCTGCCTTCGATCTCCTCGGCACACTGCCGACATGGGCACTGGCAGGCGTTGCCGTGCTCTCCGGTTCCGCGATCATGGCCTTCGGCTTCGTCGCGCTCTATGCGCAATTCATGGCCTGGTCCGACCCGCGCCAGGGTGGTGTGGACTTCACGCTGTTCCAGTCGACGGATGCAGCGCTCAGCATGGTGGGCGGTCTCGCCTCCGGCTTCCTGTCTGCTCATTTCGGTTATGGCGTCTTCTTTGCGCTGGCAGGCAGCGTGGCCGTCATCGCCATCCCGCTTCTGGTCATCATCACCACCGCCGGAGAAGGCCAGTGAATGCGATGACAGGTTTCAAAGCCGAAACACGCGTTACGCTTGCCGATCCGCGGGGCCTTCTCGCCCGCCTGCGCGAGCATATGGGTGAGCACGGCGTGGTCACCGGCAATGAAGGCTGCTGGCGGGTTATGCTGGAGCTTGGCATCGCCGAAGCGCGGCTCGAGCCCGATGGCCTCGCCTTTACCGTGGAAGCGGGAGACGCCACATCGCTTTCCTTCCTGCAATGGAGCGTGGCGGAGCATCTGCAGGAACTTTCCGTCGGCGAATGCCCCGCGATCCACTGGCTGGGCGGCATCGAAGCAGGCAGTCCGCTGCCCTATTTCCGCGAAATGGTGGTTCATGCCACGCGCCAGATCAGCCCGAAAATGCGACGCATCACGCTGCGGGGTGAAGACCTCGCCCGCTTCGCGGTCGGCGGCCATCACATACGCCTGCTGTTTTCTCCGCGCCCCGGCGTGATCCCGGTATGGCCGGTCATGGGAAGTGACGGGCGACAGGCATGGCCCGAAGGCGAACGCCCGCTTCTTCGCGTCTACACGATCCGCCGCATAGATGTGGAAGCCGGTCTGATCGATGTGGATTTCGTGCTGCACGAAGGCGACGACGTGCCTGGTGCAGGTTTCGCTGCATCGGCACGTCCCGGCGACATTGTCGGCATGATGGGCCCGGGCGGCGGCGGTCTTCCTGCTGGTGATCGCTTCCTTCTCGCCGGTGACGAAACCGCCATTCCCGCGATTTCCCGTATGCTTGAGGAGATGTCGGAGGGTGCTTCCGGCACCGTCTATATCGAGATCGCAAATGATCGCGAGCGTCAGCAGCTCGTCTCGCGCGGCAATTTCCTCATCCACTGGCTGTCGCGCAATGAACGTCCGGCAGGCACGACCAATCTTCTGGAAAGTGGGGTGCGCGGCGAGTGCATTCTGACCGGCCTGCGGGACGGCGCTTTTCTCTGGGTCGGCTGCGAGCACAAGGCGGCCTCCGCCTTGCGCAAATTTGCCAAAACCACCCTGAAGCTTCCCCGCGAACGCCACCAGATCACCGCCTATTGGCGGCGCGGCAAGACGGGCGACTAGCGGCTAAACCGCCGAGCGCACATTAAGCCCGACGCTGTAGACTGATGTCGTGGCGGTAATGAACATGCGGTTGCCCCTCGGTCCGCCAAAGCACAGATTGGCGACAACTTCCGGCACCAGTATCTTGCCCAGAAGCGTGCCGTCAGGTGCGAAACAATGCACACCGTCACCGGCAGAGGTCCAGACATTGCCAAGATGATCGACACGCAGGCCGTCGGGTATGCCGCAGTCGATTTCGGCAAAGACACTGCCGCCAGAGACCGTCCCATCCGCACCGACATCGAAGGAGCGGATGATGGTTGGCACCGTGTCATCATGGCTCGCACCAGACTCGGCCACGTAGAGCACGCTTTCATCCACCGAGAAGGCAAGGCCGTTCGGCTGCACGAAATCCGTGATGACGGCGCTCATTTGCCCGCTTTGCGGGTCGATGCGGTAGACATTGTGGCTCGCCTGTTCCGGCTCGGCCTCATAACCCTCGTAGTCCGAAAGGATGCCGTAAGTGGGATCGGTGAACCAGATCGCGCCATTGGACTGCACGACGACATCATTCGGGGAATTCAGCCGCTTGCCTTCGAAACTGTCCGCCAGCACCGTGCGGCTGCCATCGTGTTCGGTGCGGGTTACTGAACGGCTGCCATGCTCGCATGTCACGAGCCTGCCCTGCCGGTCGCGCGTATTGCCGTTGGAATAGTTGGACGGCTGGCGGAAGACCGACACCTGGCCGTCAGGCGTCAGCCGCATCATGCGTTCGGCGGGAATGTCGGAAAACAGAAGCACCTGCATGTCGGCAAACCAGACCGGCCCTTCCGTCCACTCGAAGCCGCTCGCCACCTGGTGCAGATGCGCATTGGGCTGGATCAGCGGGCGGAAACGCGGATCGATGATCTGATACGGATTTGCCTGGCTCATCGCGAGCCCTCCTTTCCGGCCGCTGCGGCCACGATGGTGATGATGATGACGCCTGTCATGATGAGCCTGACGCCCGCACCCAATCCGTAGGAGTTGAGCATGGAGACGATCAGGAACATCAGGAGCGCGCCGCCCCAGATGCCCGGCACATTGGAATTGCCGCCCGCGATGGAGGAGCCGCCAATAACGACGACCGCAATCGAGATCAGAAGATATTCCGCACCCATGTTCAGTGCTGCCCCACCGGAGAAGCTGGCGAGCAGATAGCCCGTCAGCCCCGCAAGAACGGCTGCACCGATGAAAGTGGAAGCGAACATGAGCTGCACCGGTATTCCGCTCAGGCGCGCGGCGCGCATGTTCTGGCCGATGGCCGAAATCCAGCGGCCATAGAGCGAGCGTTCAAGGATGAACCAGGCGACAATCGCAATCGCGATGCCGACAAGCGCGACATTGGGCACGCCGAGCGTCGCGCCGGTCGCGAAATCGCTAAGCGCCTGCGGCGGCTTGATGCGCAAGCCCCGGTTCGACCAGATTGCGATAGACTGGTAGATGAAGGAGGCCGAAAGCGTCGCGATGATCGGCGGAATCCGCAATAGGCGGATCAGCAGATAGTTGAAGACGCCCGCACCGAAACCGACGCCAAGCGCCACCGCCAGCCCTGGCAGGATGAGGCTTGCGTCCCCGCCCATGAATTTCAGCGATAAGGTTCCAGCAAGGGTCATGGTCGCGGGAATCGACAGGTCCACATTGCCGGGTCCGAGCGTGATGATGAACATCTGCCCGATACCGACAATCGCGGAGAAGGCCGCAAAGGTGAAGGCCGCGGAAAGCAGCTCGCCCCCGCCCCGCCCTTCGGTGAGCAGCAGGGTTGCGGCAAAGGCAGCCGTGCTTGCCACATAGGCCCAGAACCAGGGCCTGCGCCATGTGGTGGAGAGGCTTTGCGAAAGCGTGTTCATGCCGCGCCTCCCTGTCCGCTTGTCTTGCGCGAAAAGATGAGGCGAACCGCCAGAACGAGGATCAGGATCGCGCCTTGCGCACCGATCTGCCAATCCGGCGACAGCCGCATGAAGGAGAGGAAGCTGCCCGCAAGCGCCAGTGTCAGCGCACCAAGCACGGCACCGACCGGAGACACGCGCCCGCCGGTAAACTCACCGCCGCCCAGAATGACACCTGCAATGGACAAGAGCGTATAGCGCAGCGCGATATTGGCGTCTGCCGAGGTTGTCAGTCCCACGAGGCAAACGCCCGAAAGCACGCCGAAGAAGCCGGCAAGCCCGTATGCCCCCGCCTTCAGCTTGGCGATTTCCCAGCCCGAGCGTGCGACGGCCTTGGTGTTGCCGCCCACGCCGCGCAGCAGCGTGCCGGTCGCCGAGCGCATGATGAGCAGATGCGTAAGTGCTGCAATCAGCACGCTTGCCACGATGGCCATGGGAACGAGAGGCGGTTTGACCGTCATGAGCGTGCGTATCCAGCCCGGTGCGGCTCCGCCCGGCGAGGGCAGGATGAGCACCGCAAGTCCGCCCCAGACGAAAGACATGCCGAGCGTGACAACTATGGCCGGCAACTGGCGCAGATGGATCAGCGCACCAAGTGCTGCATAGGCAAGGATAGAAGCACCGAGGATGAGGACCCCGATCAACGGTGCATCATTCAGGAAGGTCGCCGTCACGCAGGCCACGAAGCTGACAAATGTGCCGACCGACAGATCGATGTCGTTGACCATGATGATCATCATCTGCGCAATCGTTGCCAGCGCGATCGGCACGGCCAGATTGAACAGGAGATTGAGCCCGAAATAGCTCATGGCGCGCGGCTGCAGGTAAAACACCGCAGCCAGAAGCACGCCCAGCGAGATCACGGGCAGAAGAATGCGGAATTTTCCGTTCATGCAGCGTGCTCCTGCATTTCGAAGGAGGCTGCGAGGATGTTCTCCTCATTGATCTGGTCGCCGGTTAGTTCGGCCGAGATCTCACCATTGCGATAGACGAAGACCCGGTCGCACTGGCAGACCTCTTCCGTCTCGGTCGAATACCACAGGAACGTGCGGCCCGAGGCCGCCTCGCGGCGGATCATTTCATAGGCTTCGCGCTTGGTACCGACATCCACGCCGCGCATCGGGTCGTCCATGACGACGATTGGTGCGGTGGAGGCAAGCGCGCGGGCGAAGAGCACTTTCTGCTGATTGCCGCCCGAGAGCGAAAGGATTGGATTGTTCATGTCACCGGTTCGAATGCCGATCCGCGCCTTCCAGTCCGCGCCAAGTGTCTTTTCCGCGATACTGTCGACCAGCGACTTTTGCGTAAGGGACGGCAGATGCGTCAGCGTCAGGTTCTTCAGGATGGACCAGAGCGGCATGACGCCGTCGCGGCCACGGTCGCCAGCCACGAAAACCACTTCCGGCGTGGAGGCCTGGCGCATGGTTCCAGAGCGCGACATGAAGAAGCGCGACAGTGCTTCCGCCTGTCCATGGCCTGCAAGGCCGGCGAGCCCGACGATTTCGCCTTGGCGCGCGGAGAGGCCTTCCGGAGTGCTCAGTACCTGTTCGCCCATACGTTCATCAGCATTCTCGCGCACAGCCGTCACCGCTTCCTGCGAAGCAACATGGCCCATGGCGTCGATGAGGCTTTGCTGGGTAAAGCCTGATGTGGGCCGTGAATCAATGATGCGGCCATCCTTCATCACGTCGATGCGGGTTGCGACCTCGAACACCTCGCCAAGCATGTGCGAAATGAAGATAACCGCGCCGCCGCTCGCGCAGAAACCGCGCACATGGTCGAGTAGCTGACGGGCGATGGAGGCGTCGAGCGAGGATGTCGGCTCGTCAAGAATGACGAGTTTTGCAGGCGCGCTTGCCTCGGCAAAACCGGTGGCGATCTCCACCATCTGCCGTTCGGCCAGTGTCAGATCGCCCACCACCATGCCCGGCTCGATGCGGTGGCCGGGAAATATCTGGTCGAGCGCCTGTGCAATGCGCCTGGCCGCCCGCTTGCGCCAGCCCCAGCCTTTCAGGTCATGCTGGGGAATGCGCAGATTTTCCGCGACAGTCAGGTTCGGGCAGAGCGAAAGCTCCTGGAAAACGCTTCTGATGCCGGCTGCCCTTGCTCCTGCCGCGCCGGTGGCGCTGCTGCCATCGGCAAGGCGATATTCGACCGTGCCTCCGGTCGGTGTGAGGCCGCCATTGATGACATTGACTGCGGTCGACTTGCCGGCTCCGTTATGCCCGATCAGCCCGACACATTCGCCGGGGCTGATGGTCAGGCTCACCCCATCCAGCGCGCGCACCGCACCAAACTGCATGCGCACGTCGGAGAGTGAAACCAGTGGGGCAGGAGCCGGACTGCCGCTTGGGCTATCCGGCTTCAAGCTGTGCTCCCTTTTCAGTTGGCGTCGGCGATCACGGCCTTGGCGTCTTCAAGGCTGTATTCGACATTGGCCACGGAGCCTTCAGGTGTTGTCTCTAGCGCTTCGTCGAGCGTGTCCTGCGTCACCTTCAGGAATGGCACGGTCAGGTCCTTGGGCACTTCCGCACCGTCCAGAACCTGCTGTGCGACCCACAAAGCGAGCGTGGAAACACCTGGCGCGATGGATAGCGACAGCGTCTCATAGCCATTGGCATCGCGCTGCTCGGCCCACCACTTCATCTCGTCCTGGCGGTTGCCCATGACGATGATCGGCGTGTCGCGGCCGGCAGCCGCAATGGCCTGTGCAGCGCCATAGCCGTCACCACCCTGGGTAACCACGCCTTGAATGTCGGGAAGACTTGGCAGGATGCCGGCTACGGCCTTCTGCGCCACGTCCTGCGCCCAGTCGCCATGCACCGCGCCGACGATCTTGAACTTGTCATGTTCCTCGACGCCAGCCTCGATGCCCGCATGAATCTCGTCATCGACGAAGACACCGGCAAGGCCGCGGATCTCCAAAAGGTTGCCGCCATCCGGCAGACGACCGGCAAGATATTCCACCTGCTGACGGCCCATTTCCTGGAAATCGACCGCGATGCGCCATGCGCAGGGCTCGGTCACGATACCATCGAAGGAGACAACGGTGATACCGGCGTCGCATGCTTCCTTGACCGCACCGTTGAGCGCCGTCGGCGAAGCGGCATTAACGACGATCGCGTCATAGCCCTGCAGGATCATGTTCTGGATCTGCGCGGCCTGTTCGGTCGCCTGGTTTTCCGATGTGGTGAATGCGTCGGCGGCAGCGATCACGCCATCGGAGACGGCCTGGTCGCCGACCTTCTTCCAGCTCTCAAGCATGGCCTGGCGCCAGGAATTGCCGGCATAATTGTTGGAAAGCGCAATGCGCTTGTCGGATGTGTCGGCCTGCGCCAAAGCAGGCACGCAAATGGCCACGAGCGCAACCGCGCCCATGAGCTTGTTCCTCAAGGTCATAATTCCTCCCTGGCGCAGCGCGCCTTTTTCCCGACGCATCCTTTTCTCCCATGCGCCGGGATGAAGCCTATGCAGGGCGGACCATGTGGAATAGTGCTTCATGCGCAGCTTGATTGCGGGAACCCGCAACTGAGATGCGGACCTGATCCCACAGTTTGCTTGCCGCGTGAGGCACGCTGCCGCAAAATCTGCAAACAACGGGATAAGCGGGAGGAGCTTGTCACATGGCACAGGAACCTGCGCTTGCGCGCGAGGAGGAGCCGAACCCGCTTCTCTCGCTCCTGCGCATATCAAGCCATCTCGCCGGGCAGGTGGAGATCAAATCGGCCCTGCGCGCGGTAAAGGCGGAGATCGAGAACCTGCTGCCGATCGACCATCTGGATGTCTGCCTGATCGATGACGAGGTGCGGTGGAACACGAGCTATGAGGTCGGCCTTCACACGCGCTGGAGCCTGCGGCGAACCTCGGTGCACATCTCGCCGGTGCGCTCGATCCTCTATGGCGAGACGGACTACATGCTGACCGGCAATGCAATGGAAGACCCGCGCTACATGTTTCCCGGCGCAATCTCCGAGCCGATCCTGCGCCACCAGCTTAGAAGCCGCATCAATGTGGCGATGAAGGTGCTCGGCCGCACAATCGGCGCACTCAACTGTTCCTCCAACAAACCCGATCATTACAGCGAGGCGGATGTGGAGCGCATGCGCCATGTGGCCGATGTGCTGGCACCCTATTTCTATTCGCTGCGCGCAAACGAGCAGGCGAAACAGGCGGCGATCACCCGGGCTGAGGCGCAGGCGCGCGAGGAAGGTCTGCGCCAGGGTGCGCTCGAACTCACGCGCGCGCTGGAGCAGGAACGCCAGCGCATCGGGATGGATCTTCACGACCAGACGCTTGCCGATCTCACCCGCATCATGCGCGACCTTGAGCGGGCGGAGACCGTGCAGGAGCGCGCGGCGATCTCCAACCGCTTGCAGGACTGCATTCAGGATCTGCGCCAGATCATCGACACCGCCGTGCCGACCCTGTTGCAGATGTTCGGCTTCGTTCATGCATTGCGCATTCATCTGGAGCGTGCGGTTGGTGACGAGGGCGAGGTGGAAATCGCGGTTCATGACGAAACACACGGGCTGATTGACCGGCTGGATGCAACAACGCGCATCGCGCTTTTCCGCATCGCGCAAGAGGCCATCAACAATGCCGCAAGGCATTCCGGCGGAGACCGGATCGAGGTTCTGGTCGCACCCCACGGAAAGGGCCTGAAACTTTCCATCCGCGACAACGGGGTACCGCGCTTCGAGGACACCAAGGCCGCAGGCGGCCTTTCACATATGCGCACGCGCGCCCGCCTCATCGACGCAGCATTCCACATCCACACCGACAAGGGCACGGTGGTTGAGGTTGTGCTGGGCAACCCGGCATCGCCCCACCCCCGCCCGGCAAGGCAAGACGCATGAAGATATTGCTCGTCGAAGACGACAAGTTCCACCTGAGTTATTTGCGTGAGGCCGTCAGCCAGGCGATTCCCGAAGCCGAAGAAATTCTGCACGCGCTCAACGGTCGCGAGGGGGAGGAAGAAGCGCGGGAGCATCAGGTCGAAGCCATCGTCATGGACCTGCAGATGAAGGAGCGCAACGGCATTGACGCCGCGCGCACCATCTGGTCAGAGCGGCCCGCGACGCGCATTCTCTTCTGGTCCAACTATTCGGACGAAGCCTATATGCGCGGGATCGCCCGCATCGTGCCTGCCGAGACCTCCTATGGATATGTGCTGAAAACCGCCTCGCGCGAGCGGCTGCATCTGGCGCTGCGTTCGGTGCTGGTGGAAAGCCAGATCGTCGTGGATCGCGAAATCCATTCCGTGCAGCAACGCCAGACCCGCACCCATGCCACACTCACCGACAGTGAATATGCGGTGCTGATCGACATGTCGCTCGGTCTGCCGGACAAATGGATCGCCAAGCGGCAGAACATGTCGCTGCGCACGGTGCAGAACCGGCTGCTCTCGCTCTATGACAAGCTTGGCGTGGATGATCTGGAGGAAGCGCCGGACGACCTGCCGATCAACAAGCGCACGCGCGCCTTCACCCGTGCGCTCAGCTTGCGCGCAATCAATGCGGAAAGTCTGGAAAGTGCCGAGCGCGATTTGCGAAACTGGCTTCAGCGGATGAGCGGCTAGTCGCTGTCTGCCACTCGAAACACCTGCCCCTCCGGCCCATCGCCGCGAATCTCGCGCACAAGGTCCACGCGGCTGCCGTCCCAATGATAGTCGAGATGACGCCCCTGCACGGGGTTGGCCGCGCAATCGGGATAGAACAGGCCAGCGCAGGTGCCTTCCGGGCAGCGTACGCTTGGATAGACAACGCCGTTCGAGCCTGACTTGTAGAGTTCGAGACCGAGCCTCTGAGGCGCAGCGTAATCACTTTCGTGCAAACACGCCGTACCCTCTTCACCGCGCAGATCATGCAGCATGGCATCCACATCGAGCACGATCTCGCGGAATTGCGAGGTCCAGCCAGCAGGCTCCCTGGTTGCCGCCATGAAGCGGGCATGGTGGTGGATGGTTTCAAACAGCGCGACCTCAAAGCGGTCGCCGACATAAAGCACGCCGAACTGGCCTGCGCTGAAACGGCTCCGGCGGTCGGGGCTGACATGGGTGAAAGGCGCCATCAGCCATGTCGCACCGGGACCGGACACACGGCGATCAGGCGGCACGAGATCGAGATTGCCGATGGTCTCCATCAGGCGCGGATTGGTCTTCTGCTCCGCCGAAATCAGAAGCGGCCAGTCGGAGGGGTCCGCGATATCCTCGAACAGATCGATCGGCGGATAAAGGCTGCGGATGATGCGCACCGCGCCTTTCCAGACAATTTGGCTTTCGGGAATGTCGGAGGCTTCCGGCGTCACCAGCCGCCCCGCTCGGCATCGAGATAACGGCGCACGCGCATGAGGTCGGTCAGCTCACCGCCCAGCATGACATCAAGTGCGGTACGTCCGCCAAAGGCCTCGTTCGCGCGGCTCACCCACTCATAGGCGCGTTGCGGCTCGCGGAAGATGATACGCAATGCCTTGTGAATGCCGATCAGGTTGGACAGCCGCGCCTTCATGTCCCGGTCCATGCGGCCCGGCCCATCAGTCTTCCAGCGCGCATAGCTGCGCTGCGTCATGTCGAGTAGCGTGGCGGCCTGCTCCTCGGTCAGTTTCCAGCGGGCGAAGAGATTCACCACGGCACGAAACATCGCCGCCCCTTCCGCATCCGTGATGGGGGCGGGAACGAATTCGGCAGCTTTCGTGTCTATCGGCTGTAGCAGAACCATCTGCACCTCCTGTGCGGTACAGAGGAATATAGAACATCGAATGCCAGTTGGCAAGAAAATCGAATTTCCCTGCCAGCTGGCTTGGCGTTACTTCGCGGCCGTGATGATGACTTCCACCTTGTAGTCCGGCGTTGCAAGCTTTGCTTCGCCGCAGGCCCGTGCGGGCGTGTTGTCCGGATCGACCCAGGCATCCCAGACCGCATTCATCTCGGCAAAGTCCTTCATGTCGGCAAGCCAGATGATCGCCTGAAGGATCTTGGACTTCGACGTTCCGGCCTCGGCAAGCAGCTTGTCGACGGAGGCAAGCATGTCTTCCGTCTGCTCCTTCACCGTCTTGCCTTCGCCGACCTGGCCGGCCAGATAGACCGTATCGCCATGAATGACGATCTGGCTCATGCGCGGGCCCTTGTGATGACGTTCTACGCTCATGGTCATTTTCCCTCGTTGAAGCGTGTTGGTGAAAGCGGCTCTACCAGATGGTGGAGCTCGGGTGTGCGATTTTCGGCAAGTTCGGCTGCAAATTTCGAAAGGGCAGGCGCTGTCTGGATGCCATAGCCACCCTGACCGGCAAGCCAGAAGAAACCTTCCGTCCCTCCGTCGAACCCGACCACGGGCGAGCGGTCTGGCGCGAAGGTGCGCAGGCCCGCCCAACTCCGCTCGACGCGGGTAACTTCCATGTTCATCGCCTGCTCGAAACGATGAAGACCTTCGGCCAGCACCATGTCATCGGCAAAGGCATCATGCGGGTTCACGGGGTCTTCATCGCAGGGCGACACGAAAAGCCGCCCGCCATCGGGCTTGAAGTAGAAATCTTCGGTCACCTCGTCGACCAGCGGCCAGTGCGCCGCGTCGTAACCTTCCGGCACGGGCAGAACAGCCATGGACCGACGCAGTGGCTGCAGGCCGACAGGCGCGACGTTGCACCGCCGCGCGATTTCGTCCGCCCATGCACCGGCTGCATTGACGATGAGATTCGCGGTGATCTGGTGATCCTTCGTCTCAACCTTCCAGCAGCCATTCGCATGTTCGGCCCGCAGTACCTCCTGTCCGGTCAGAACGGAGGCGCCCTGCCCCTTCGCCTTTTTCAGCCAACCCTGATGCAGCGCGTGGACATCGATGTCCTGCGCATCTGCCTCGAATGCCGCAGCCTTCACGTAATCGGGCGAAAGAAGCGGCACCTTGGCAATCGCCGCATCCGCCGAGATCTCCTCGACGCCAACGGAGGTCGCCGCCAGCTTGCCGATCTCATGCGCACGTGCGCCGTCAGCGATATAGAGAATGCCGCGCGGGGTGAGCAGCGGATGCGGGAAATATTCGCTCTCAGCCTTGAACATGGGCCCGCTCGCCTCGTTGAGCGCGCGGATCGGGCCATTGCCATAATTGCGGATATAGATGGCTGCGGAGCGCCCCGTCGAGTGATAAGCAAGGTCGCGCTCCTGTTCGAGCACAAGCACCTTACGCCCTTCACCAAGGGCTGCCGCAAAGCCGATACCGGCCATGCCGCCGCCAATGACGAGGATATCAGTCTCGATCGCGTCCTTCATGGCTTCCTCCCCGGGTAAAAAAGAACCCGGCAGACAGGCTGCCGGGGTCAAAAGTCAGTCGTGCTGCTGTTCAGCCAAGATCTTTGGCAACGTCAGCCACCGCGGCTTCCGCAATGTCGAACATCTCGTTGACCTGGGCTTCGGAAATGATGAGCGGCGGGCAGAAGGCGAGCGCGTCGCCCATATTACGCGAGATGAGACCACGCTCCTGCATGGCGCGGTTGATGCGTCCGCCGACAGCACCGACATCCGGCGCCTTCTCATGGGCGAATTCCACCGCGCCGATCAGGCCAATGCCGCGCGCTTCCACGGCCATGTCCTGCTCGCCAAGCTGCTTCAGGCGCTTCATGAATTGCGGGCTGATCTCCTTCACATGGGAGATCAGATCACGCTCCTCGATGATCTTGAGATTTTCGAGCGCCACCGCTGCGCCGACCGGATGGCCGCTGCCCGTGTAGCCGTGGCCCCAGACCCCGATCTTGTGGGACTCGTCGGCAACCGGGCCATAAACCTTCTCGTTCACCAGAAGGGCGGAGACCGGCATGTAGGACGAGGAAAGCTGCTTCGACAGCGTCATGATGTCTGGCTGCAGATTGTAGGTTTCGGTGCCAAACATGTTGCCTGTGCGCCCGAATCCGCAAATCACCTCATCGGCCACGAAAAGAATGTCGTATTTCTTCAGGACCGGCTGCACCGCTTCCCAATAGCCGTCGGGCGGCACGATCACGCCGCCGGCACCCATAACGGGCTCGGCGAAGAAGGCGGCGATGGTTTCCGGCCCCTCCTTCAGGATCAGCTCTTCCAGGTCGACCGCACAGCGCTTTGCGAAATCCTGCTCGCTCTCGCCCTCCTTCTTCATGGTGCGGTAATGCGGGCAGGTGGTGTGCAGCACGCCCTCGATTGGCAGATCGAAGGAGCGGTGATTGTTGGGAAGGCCCGTAAGGCTGGCGGCAGCCAGCGTGACGCCATGATAGCCTTTCACCCGCGAGATGATCTTCTTGCGCTCCGGCTGGCCGAGCGCATTGGAGCGGTACCAGATCAGCTTGATCGCCGTGTCGTTGGCCTCGGAACCGGAATTGGTGAAATAGGCCTTGGACATCGGCACCGGAGCCATGTTGACGAGCTTTTCGGCCAGCTCGGCAGAGGGTCCGTGCCCCTTGTGGGTGAAGGTGTGATAATAGGGCAGCTTCTGCATCTGGCGCGTTGCCGCATCGATCAGGCGCTGCTCGCCAAAGCCGAGCGCCACGCTCCACAGGCCCGCCATGCCTTCGATATAGCGCTTTCCGTTATTGTCCTCGACATAGATGCCCTCGCCCTTCTCGACGATAAGCGGACCAGCCTCCTCATGCTTGCGGGCATCGGTGTAGGAATGCAGGTGATAGGCGACGTCACGTGCCTCGATGGAATTGGGCAGTGGCTTGTTCATGGCATTACACCTCTTCGGGCGTTGCAGCCAACGCTTCGCGCGTGGCCGTCAGGTAAATTTCCGCATTGTCCGTCAGCGACGGCCCCAGATAGCCACCTTCCTGAATGAGTGCGGTG
Organism: Nitratireductor sp. CH_MIT9313-5; assembly: GCF_037029545.1. Taxonomy (NCBI): domain Bacteria; kingdom Pseudomonadati; phylum Pseudomonadota; class Alphaproteobacteria; order Hyphomicrobiales; family Phyllobacteriaceae; genus Nitratireductor; species Nitratireductor sp. CH_MIT9313-5. The sequence goes on from NZ_JAYMER010000028.1 coordinate 222,497, forward strand.
GGCAGGCCAAGAGCCACGATTTCCCGCGCCATTGTGGCAAAGCCCTGACCCGTCATCTTCACTTCGGAAAGCGGATCATCATCCGCCATGTCGAAGCCCAGCGATATGACGATCGCCTCGGCGCCGAAGACACGGATCGCCTGCAGCCCCTCGCGGAAACGGCCAAGAATGGTCTCCACATCGGCGCCGGGTTGCAGGCAGAGATTGAGCGTTGCGCCCTTGCCTTCCCCCTCACCACGCTCATCCTCATAGCCCAGATAGTATGTCGGGTAGTTGGTCGGGTCGGTGTGCAGCGAACAGACAAACACGTCGCCGCGCTCGTAGAAGATGTCGAGCGTGCCATTGCCGGTATGGGTGTCGATATCGAGCACCGCGACCTTGGAGAATTTCCCGCGCAGCACCTGCGCGGCAATGGCTGCATTGTTGAAGGCGCAGAAACCGTTGGAAGCATCCGACAGCGCATGGTGACCGGGAGGGCGGCAGAGACCATAGACGGCGCGCTCGCCAGCCTTCACCCGTTCCGCCGTCTCGATGGCCGTTTGGGCTGACCAGTAGATGGCTTCCCAGGTGCCTTCCGTCAGCGGCACGGAGGTGTCGGTCGCATACCAGCCAAGCTGACCGAAGATGGAGGCGGAAGGACGGCCTACCCGTCTGCCCGGATGGCAGTTCGGGATTGGCTCCTGGTCGCCGGCTTCCGCCCTCCAGCGCTGATAGGCATCCTTCCAGAAATCGACGTAAGCACCATCATGCACCGCCTTGATCGGAGCTTCGCCGAAATCGCGCGGTGTCTCGATCGGGAAGCCGTTCTTCTTCAGCATGTCGCGGATCAGGATGGCGCGCTGTGGCTGTTCGGGATGGGGAATATAGGCCCCGCGCCGGAAATAGCGCTCCGGATTGTGCTTGAGCTGACGCTCGTCAAAAATGGCCTTCATGGACCTTGTGCCTCCTCGAAAATTCAATAGCCGCTTGCGCGGTCGACAGCCGTGCGCGGGGTTTCGCCTCTGACCACAGCAAGTGCAGCCTCGCTCACCTGTTCGGCCGTTTTTGTGGGTGAGCATTCGCAAGCCTGATGCGGCGTGACGAGCACGCGTTCATCGCGCCAGAACCGGTGTTCGGGCGGCAGTGGTTCGCGCTCGAACACGTCCAGCGAGGCACTGCGGATATGACCGGCATCGAGAGCCGCCACCAGATCACGTTCCACCAGATGTTCGCCCCGCCCAAGCTGGATCAGCGCCGCCCCCTTCTTCATCGCCGCAAAGAATCGCGCGTCGAGCAGGCCGCGTGTCTGGCGGGTGAGCGGCAGCACATTGATGAGAATGTCGGACACCGCAGCGACATCGTAGGCCGAGTGTTCGCCTGCGTGATATTCAACACCGGCAACCGGATGGTCCGGCATCGAGCGCACGCCTGCCGCGACCTGGAAGCCCATGCCCATGACCGCGCGTGCAATGGCCTGACCCATCATCCCGAAGCCCAGGATGCCGACCGTGCATTCGCGCGGCGGGATGAAAGCGTCGATGCCCAGCCGCGACCATTCCTGCCGGGCTTCGTGCCTGATGTGATGCGCCATGTTGCGATGGTGCCAGACCACATGCCACGCGGCGAACCCGGCCATGAAATCCGCCTGGTTCTCGTCGCGAATACGCGCCACGACAGCGTCTTTCGGCAGGCTTGGACAGTTGACGATGGAGTCCACGCCTGCCGCGATCGAAGATGCGAGCCTGAGATTGGGATAGGGCGCAAAGGCGTTGGCAGCTGGCAACCAGGCGAGCGCGAAACGCACCTCTTCCGGATCGTCAATGTCCTCGGGCTTGCGCAGCCGCACCTTGTCCGCATGAGCTGCAAAATAAGGCGCATACATTGCTTCAAGATCCAGCGTCGTGGACAGATAGACGCCTTCGATCACCTCACCCATTCGCGCCCTCCGCCTCGATCGGTTCCACGCCGCACCAGTCGGCGATGAAAAGCGCAATTGCGCCGGTGACGCGTTTGATGGACGAAAGGCTTACCCGCTCGTCAAAGCCGTGAATATTCTCGGTGATGGGCCCGTAGACGAGGCAGGGCATGTCCGCATAGATCACGAAGACGCGGGCGTCGAGATAGCCGGGCGTGACAAAGCTCTGCAGTTCGGACGAGGTTGCGCGGCGGTGCGCTTCAGCAAGGGCAGCCTCCGCATCCGATCCCTCGTCCAGCACATAGCCGCGTGCGAAGAAGCCGTTCCAGGTAATCTTGGGCGGGCGGTTGCCCAGGAATGCGTCGCTTGCTAGTTCGCGCGCCAGATGCGCCTCGATCTCTGCCGCACGCTCCTTCGGCTCGTCGCCGGGATAGATCGCGATGCGGCAGGAGATGCGGCACCAGGCCGGGACGCTCGACGCCCAGTCGCCGCCCTCGATCTTGCCGACATTGAAATTGATCGGGTGTTCCAGATCCTCGAAGTGGGGATAATTCGCCTTCTGCGCGTTCCACTCCTCGGTGAGCCGCTTCAGGCTTTCGATCACGCGATAGGTCGCCTCAATGGCATTCGCGCCGCTGCCTGCCTCACGCACATGAACGGGATGGCCGGACACTTCCACATCAAACCAGAGCACGCCGCAATTGGCGCGCACCAGCATTTCGTCTTCCGGCTCGGGAATGATCGCGGCATCGGCCGTATAGCCCTCCACCAGGCAGGCAAGGGCGCCATTGCCGGTGCACTCCTCTTCGACGACGGACTGAACATGCACCTTTGCCGCCGGCTGCAGGCCCAGGCGCCGCAATGCGTCCAGCGCGAAGATGTTGGCGGCAATGCCAGCCTTCATGTCACCGCCGCCGCGGCCATAGAGCCAGTCGCCGACGCGTTTGGGCTCATAGGGTGGTGACACCTCCCACATGTCATGCGGGCCTTCCGGCACCACATCCATATGCCCGTTGAGGATCAGCGAGCGCCCCTTCGCCTCGCGCGGCTCATGCGTGGCTACGACATTCACCGCTTCGGAGTAATCGACTGCGACAGGCGAGAACCCCGGATGATCCTTGATCTTTTCTTCATCGATCCGGAACGTCGTCACGTCATAGCCGCGCGTTTCCAGCGCCTTGTGCACGAAATCCTGCGCCGGCTTCTCCTTGCCCCGCAGCGAGGGGAAGCGGATCAGGTCTTCGGTGAAGCTGATCTGCTCTTCAAAACCTTCCTCGACGGATGCGAGGATCTGTTGGGCGAGTTCCTGGTTCATTGCGGCTTGTCCGTGGTTGATGTTGGGCGCGTCGCAGCACCCCCCTCTGGCCTGCCGGCCATCTCCCCCACAAGGGGGGAGATTGGTTGCTTTGAGTGCAATTCCCCATCCGCATAGGGTGGTGAGATTTCAGCGATTGATCTCCCCCCTTGGGGGGGAGATGGCCGGCAGGGCAGAGGGGGGGCTCCCACGCGCAAACGCAAAAACACTTTCCCTCACCCCACAGTCACGGCCGCCAGATCCTTCTCGCGGCCGGGAATGGCCTCGATCAAGGACCGGGTATAGCCACTCTTGGGGTTGTTGAAGATGTCATATGCCGGCCCAAGCTCCACCACCTCGCCCTTCTGCATCACCGCGATGCGGTCGCAGATCTGGGCAGCGACGCGCAGGTCGTGGGTGATGAAGATGAGGGCGAGGTTCAGCCGCTCCTTCAGCTCGGCAAGCAGATCAAGCACCTGCGCCTGAATGGAAACGTCGAGCGCGGAGACCGCCTCGTCCGCGATGATCACCCGCGGCTCCAGAGCAAGTGCGCGGGCGATGCCGATGCGCTGGCGCTGACCGCCGGAAAACTCGTGCGGGTAGCGATCAATTGCTGAGGCGTCGAGGCCGACGAGTTCGAGAAGCCGCTCGGCATTGGCATAGGCTTCCCCCTTCGAAACACCATGGGCCATCGGCCCTTCGGCAATGATGCGACCGATCTTTGAGCGCGGATTGAGCGAGGCATAAGGGTCCTGGAAGATCATCTGGATCGATTTGCGCGCCTCGCGCAGCGCCTCGCCCTTCAGCTTAGCCATGTCGTGGCCGCCAAGGCGCACCATGCCCTCGTCCGGCTCCATCAGGCGGACGAGGCAGCGCCCGACGCTTGACTTGCCGGAACCGGATTCACCCACAATGCCAAGCGTTTCGCCTTCGGCGAGCGTGAAGGAAACGTTCTGCACCGCCTTCACCACCCGCGGATTGCGACCGAGAAAACCGCCGCCCGTCACATAGGTCTTGCAAAGGCCTTCCACCTCCAGCACCGGCGCCTTGTCGATGCCTGCCACTGCCTGGTCGGTTGCCAGCGTCGGGATCGCGGCAATAAGCTTCTTCGTGTAGTCGTGGCTGGGATTGTCGAGCACCTCGTCCGCCGTTCCGGCTTCGACGATGCGGCCATATTGCATGACCGCCACACGGTCGGCGATTTCCGCCACGACACCGAAATCATGGGTGATGAACATCACCGCCATGCCGTGCTTCTTCTGCAGCTCCCGAATGAGTTCGAGGATCTGCGCCTGGGTCGTCACGTCGAGCGCCGTGGTTGGCTCGTCGGCGATCAGAATTTCCGGTTCGAGCGCCAGGGCCATGGCGATCATCACGCGCTGGCGCTGACCGCCGGAAAGCTGGAACGGATAGGCCCGCATGGCCTTTTCGGGATCGGGAATTCCGACTTCCTTCAAAAGCTCCAGCGCCCGGGCGGACCGCTCCTTCGGTGAAAGCAGATTATGCGCCTCGAAGACCTCGGCGATCTGGTCCTCGATCCGCATCAGCGGATTGAGCGCGGACATCGGCTCCTGGAAGATCATGGCGATGCGCCGTCCGCGCAGATCCATGAGCTGGTTTTCCGAAAGCGTCAGGAGGTCGATCCCGTCAAACATGATTTCGCCGCCCACCGGCCGCACCAGATCGGGCAAAAGCCCCATCATCGCATTGGCGGACATGGATTTGCCGGAGCCGGATTCGCCCACGATGCACAGGATCTCGCCCTTGTTGAGATCATAGCTCACATCGTCGACGGCAAATTCGCGATCGGCACCTTCAGGCAGCGCGATGCGCAGATTGCGGATGGAAAGGACGGGATTGCTCATCATCACTTTCCTTTCCGTGCAAGGCGCGGATTGAGCGCGTCATTCAGGCCTTCGCCGATGAGATTGAGCGCCAGAACTGTGAGCAGGATTGCCACGCCGGGGAAGAAGGACAGCCACCAGGCCTGCCGGATAACGGTGCGCGCCGCACCGATCATGTAGCCCCAGGACATCATGTTGGGATCGCCCAGACCCAGAAAGGACAGTGACGATTCCAGCAGGATCGCGGTTGCCACCATCAGCGAGGCCAGAACGATGATCGGCGAGATCGTGTTGGGCAGCACCTGCCGCATGATGATGGTGCCGCTTTTCTGGCCCGAAAGGATCGCCGCCTCGACATATTCGCGCGAGCGCAGCGACAGAACCTCGCCGCGCACCAGACGCGCCACGGGCGGCCAGCTGACAATGGCGATGGCCGCAATGATGGAATAGATGCTCGGCTGGAAGATCGCGACAAGCACGATGGCCAGCGCGAAACTCGGCACGGTCTGGAAGAACTCGGTGAAGCGCATCAGCGCATCATCGGCCCAGCCGCCGAAATAGCCGGCAAGCGCGCCGATCGGTATGCCGATCAGAAGGGCCGCGACGGTCGAGACCAGGCCGACAAGCAGCGAAACCTGTGCGCCATAGGCAAGCCCCGCCATCACGTCGCGGCCAAGCGCGTCGGTGCCCAGCGGATACTGGTCCATGGAAAGCGGCGGCAGGAATGGCCGCTGCACCATGCGCCATGGCGACTGCGGAAAGACGAGTGGCGCGAGGATTGCGACCACCACCACGATGGCGAGGATGACGAGGCCGATAACGGCGCCGCGATTGCGGGAGTAGCGTTTCCAGAAATCCTTCATGGCTCAGCCCACCCGGATGCGCGGATCGACGAACCGATAGAGAATGTCCGTGATCAGGTTGAACAGAAGCACCATGGCGGCGGAAACGAAGAAGACGCCCAAAAGCACGTTGTAATCGCGCTGCGCGAGCGCCTCGAACATCAGCCGTCCGATGCCCGGCCAGGCAAAGACCGTCTCGGTCAGCACCGCACCACCCACGAGCTGGCCCGCCTGCAGGCCCGCAAGGGTGACGACCGGCAACATGGCGTTGCGGAAGATGTGCCTGCGCTGGATGATGCCGGGCTTCAGGCCTTTGGCACGCGCGGTCTTGACGAAATCAAGCTGGCTCACCTCCAGCATGGAAGCACGCGTCATGCGCATATAGACCGCCATGAAGAAGAGGCCGAGCGTGGTTGCCGGCAGGATCAGATGTTTGGCAATGTCGAGGAGCCGCGCGAAACCCTCATGATTGGCACCGACCGTCTCGTATCCGAAGCCCGGCAGCCAGTTGAGATAGACGGAGAACACCAGCACCGCCATCAGCGCGGCCCAATATAGCGGCGTGGCGTAAAACAGGAGCGCCAGCGTGGAGATGAAGGTGTCGGACCATTTGCCGACACGGGCAGAGGCCAGAACACCTGCGATCGTGCCGAGCGTCAATGCGATGACGAATGCGGTCAAAGTCAGGATGAGCGTTGCGGGCAACCGGTCGAAGATCAGGTCCGCCACCGGCATCTGCTGGCGGTAGGAAAAGCCCAGGTCAAGCTGCAGCACGCCGCCGAGATAGATGCCCAGCTGCGTCAGAAGCGGCTTATCGAGCCCGAACTGCTCACGCAGATCGGCGATGAATTTCTCATCCGCCGCACCGGCCTCACCTGCCATCACCGCAGCCGGGTCACCGGGTGCTGCATGGATGAGGAAGAAATTCAGGATCAGGATGGCGATCAATATGATCACCGCCTTTCCCAGTCGCATCAGGATAAAGCGTAGCATCGGGTCTCGGAACTGGCTGGTCGTCTAATGATCGGGGGATGCGCGCAGTCACCCCCCTCTGCCTTGCCAGGCATCTCCCCCACAAGGGGGGAGATTATCGCTTCATCATTGTCGCGCCTCACCTGTCTGAAGGCTATTCTCCCCCCTTGTGGGGGAGATGGCCGGCAGGCCAGAGGGGGGCGTGAAGAAAGCGAACTCCGGCGTTTGGCTCCCACTCACTTCTCGATATACGCGTCCTTGAAGCCGTCGTTCACACCGATGGCGGTGGTGACGAGGTCCTTGACGTTGCAGCGATAGATCGTCGGGAAGCCGAGTTCGAGGAGCCATGCGACCGGCACGTCATCGGTCAGGATCTTCTGCAGCTCGGTGTAGATTTCCTGACGTTCCTCCGCCGTTACCGCGACAGCGGCCTTGGCGAAGAGCTCGTCCACCTTCTCGTTCTCATAGCCTTCGACATTGTTCCACTGGGAACCCTTGGCAATGTTGGACGAGATATAGGTACGCGCCACGCCAAGTGCGGGATCACCATACTGGTAGAGATAGGTGAAGGCCATGTCGTAGTCCCACTCGGCCAGCTTCTGGTTCCAGCCGGCGACATCGGTGGAAACGATCTCGACATTGATGCCGACTTCACCGAGATTCTGCTTCACGGCTTCCGCCCAGCGCTGCCAGGTCTCGCCATAGGGAAGCGGCAGCAGGCGGACGGTCTCGCCGTCATAGCCCATTTCCTCGAGCAGCTCCTTCGCCTTGTCCGGATTGTACTCGTAGGTGTTCACGTCATCGGTGTAGAAGCGCGTGGAGGAGGAGACCGGACCGGTCGCAACCTTGCCCAGATCGTTCCAGAGCGCGGACTTGGCGAATTCGCGGTCCATCGCATACATCACCGCCTGGCGGAAACGCTTGTCGGCCGTCGGACCTTCACGGTTGTTCAGCCACATCCAGGACAGCGGACCGAAATATTCCCAACCCTTGTCGGTGACGCAGGTATTGTCCATCGCCGTGATGCGCGGCACATCGAAATTCTCGATGGAGCCACCGGGAAGAATGTCGACCACGCCCGTCTCATAGGCGACCGCACGTGACGCGGCATCGGGGATCACATGCCAGTAGATCTCGTCGAGATAGGGCTTGCCTTCCTCATAGTAGTCCTCGTTCTTCGTCAGAAGAATGTGCGAGCCCTTTACCCATTCCTTGAACTTGAAGGGGCCGGTGCCGATCGGCGTGTTGTTCGCCTCGTTTGTCTTGTAGTCGGTGCCTTCATAAATGTGTTTCGGGATCATCGGCATGGTGCCGACCTCGAAGATGCCGAGGAACGGCCCGAAGGGCTGCTTCAGCTTGAAGACGACGGTGTAATCATCGGGTGCGGTGATCGATTCCACATGCTCGAGCGAGGTGCGCAGTCGGGCATGGGTTTCGCGCAGGAACTGGTCGGCGGAAAAGACCACATCTGCAGAGGTGAAGGGCTCACCGTCATGCCATTTCACATTCTCATGCAGCTTGAACGTATAGGTCAGGCCGTCTTCGGAAACTTCCCATTCCTTCGCAAGCTGGGGCATGGGGTTGAGTTCGGTGTCGTAGCGAAGCAGGCCCTCATAGATATTGCCGGCGACCATCTGGGTCGGGCCGTTTTGCACGAGACCGACCATCAGGCTTGGCGGCTCAGGCTGGATCACCACATTGGCGCGTCCCCCAGAGACGGGCTCGGCGTGCAGCGCCGTCGACACCAGAAGGGCGGCGGCGAGAGTTGTCAGTCGTTTCAGCATGGTTGTTCGTTCCCCTGGGTTTTGGCCGGTGCGGGCTTTTTTTGCCTCTGTCACCCGGCTGATGGCTTTCGGTTCGACGCGGATTTTCAGTTCACAAGATCAGGATAGTGCTTGATGGCAAGGCGCTGGAATGCATCCCATTGCGGATCGGGCTTGTTGCCCGTGTGATGGCTGTCCCAACCTTCGTATTGCTTGGCTGTCTTCTCGGCGAGTTCGGGATCAATTCGCCGCTGCGTACCGCCGGAAGACATGATGGCGAGTTGCGCGCGGCATGCGCGCTCCATGTTGAACATGAGCGCAAAAGCCTCGCCAACGGTACGCCCGCAGGTGAGAAGGCCGTGATTGCGCAGGATCATGACATTGCGGTCGCCAAGATCGGCAACCAGCCTCTCGCGTTCGCCCAGATCAAGGGCAATACCCTCATAGTCGTGATAGGCCATGCGGTTGTAGAATTGCAGCGACCACTGGTTCAACGGCAGGATGCCCTCTTCCATCGAGGAAATCGCGACACCGGCGACCGTGTGCGTGTGGAGAACGCAATGGACGTCCGGCCGTGCGGCATGGACAGCGGAGTGGATCGTGAAGCCTGCCTTGTTGATGCCCGCGCCATATTCGTCGCGCAGGATGTCTCCATTGACATCGACGGTCACGAGGCTTGACGCCGTCACCTCGTCGAAACGCAGGCCGAAGGGATTGATGAGAAAGGCATGCTCGCCCTCCTCTGCGGGTGCGCGGCTGGAGATATGCGTGAAGATGCTGTCGTCGAGCTGGTAATGCGCGATCAGCCGATACGCTGCCGCCAGTTCGATCCGCTCGCGCGGCTGTGTGGAGCCGGGTGCAACGGATTCATTCGCCGATTCGAGCCGGTGCGTGCTCATGGAACCCCTCTTCCTGAGATGACCGCGGCTTTTTTCTTCTTTTTGTTCAGCCGCGGCTTGTTGTTTCGTGCGTCAGGCAAACACAGGCTGACAGCAGTGTCAATTGTCGACAATTTGCAAAAATGATGCGAGCATCGTGAAAAACGCGCGCAGGACGTTGCCCCTGCCACCTCAAGTCGAAAGGCAAGACTGCAGGGGCGCCAACCTTCGCGACGTGCAAAGGGGAATGAGCGAATGGACAAGCAGGCAGATCACCCGGAGATGGCCGCGGCCAATGGGGATGATGAACCCGCGACCGGTGTCTTCCACACTATTTCCTCGACCGATCTCGTCACCCAGATCGCCCGCCAGATCACGGAAGCCATCGTGTCCGGGAACTTGCGCCCCGGTTCACGCCTCACCGAGCTTCAGCTTTCGCGGGAATTCGGCACCAGCCGGGCGCCCGTGCGGGAGGCCGCCCGTTTGCTTGAAAGCCAGGGGCTTGTGGTCTCCAGCCCACGCCGCGGTTTCTTTGTGCGCACGCTAGAACCGCAGGATCTGCACGACATCTACGAATTGCGCATCGGTCTGGAAGTGCATGCAGCCCTTCTCGCCGTCGATCGCATCACCGAACATGAAATCGACCGTCTGCAGCGCCAGATCGAAAAGATGTATGCGCTTGCCGACGAGGGCTCGCTTGAACAGCAGATCATGGAGGATTTCACATTCCACCGGCTCTTGTGCGCGGCCAGCGGAAATCGCCGGCTGCTCAAGGTCTATGACGAACTGGCTACAGAGATGCGATGCGGAATAGCGCTCATCGGCCGTCTGTTCGACAGCGCCCACCGCCTTGCCGAAACGCACGAACCGGTACTCGACGCCTTGCGCGAGCGCGATGCCGACAAGCTGGCCGCAGCCGTGCGTTTTCACATCGTCGAAGCCCAGGATCAGGTGGTGGAGCTGTTTTCCGAGATCAGTCGCCGTCCGAAGCCGTGAGAACGTCGCGGCACCGCATTTGAGCGCGAAGGGGTTGGGATGGTCCTGAACAATTCCCATATGGCCGTCAACGAAGACTGAAGGCCCACCGCATGATCCCCTATTCCCTGCTCGACCTCGCACCCGTGCCCGCCGGCTTTACCGTTGCCGATGCGCTCAACAACACACTCGATCTGGCGCGTCATGCGGAAGACTGGGGCTATCACCGCTATTGGCTGGCCGAACACCACAACATGCCGGGTATCGCAAGCGCCGCGACTGCCGTGCTGATTGGCCAGGTGGCAGCCGTCACCAAACATATGCGGGTGGGCGCAGGCGGCATCATGCTGCCCAACCATGCGCCGCTCGTCATCGCGGAGCAATTCGGCACGCTCGCAACACTCTATCCGGATCGCATTGATCTCGGCCTTGGCCGTGCGCCCGGCACCGATATGGCGACCATGCGCGCGCTGCGGCGCGGGCGCGACCATGCCGACGGCTTCCCCGGCGATGTGGTCGAGCTTCTGCAGTATTTCGAACGCGTGGAGCCGACGCCGCAGGTGCGCGCCATTCCCGGCGAAGGCACGAATGTGCCGCTGTGGATCCTTGGTTCCAGCCTCTACGGCGCCCAGCTTGCCGCACATCTCGGCCTGCCCTACGCCTTCGCCTCCCACTTCGCGCCAGCAGCACTCGAACAGGCAGCCTCTGTTTATCGCCAGAGCTTCCAGCCATCGAAGTTCCTCGACAAGCCGCGTTTCATGATGGCCATGAACGTCTTTGCCGCCGACAGCGATGAGGAGGCCGTGCGTCTCAAAAGCTCCATGCAGCAGGCCTTCATCAATCTGCGCTCCGGCCGCCCAGGGCCCTTCCCCGCGCCGCTTGACGACATCAACGCCCATTACGACGCGTCCATTCTCGCCGCCGTGGAAGAGGCGCTGAGTGTTTCGGCCACGGGTGAGAAAGAAACGGTGCGCGGTGAAATCCAGAAGCTGATCGACCTTTACGCGCCGGACGAAGTCATCATCACCGGCCAGATCCACGACCACGCCGCAAGACTGCGCAGCTTCGAGATCGCGGCAGAGGTGATGCGGGAGTTGCGGGGGTAGTTGTGGGGGAATTTGTGGGGCATGGCGCCCTTTCGCGCCCCCCTCTGTCCTGCCGGACATCTCCCCCACAAGGGGGGAGATTAGCTGCGTTTAATGTAGCTGCCACTCTTCCAATGAAGCCGTGAACCTCTCCACGACTAATCTCCCCCCTTGTGGGGGAGATGCCTGGCAAGGCAGAGGGGGGTGCGCCTTGGCGCCTACATCCCCCCCCTCACACGCATTAAACCATGGTCTTATTGCGTGAAGCCCAGAATCCGCGAACATCTCATCCCGGCAGCAATGCCATGAACCGTGCTGGCCTCATGCCAGAAGGTCTCAATGGGAGGAGAGATATGAAATTCGACAGGATCAACCGGCGCGTCTTCTTGAGAAGCACCGGCATTATCGGTGCTGGCCTGGCCATGCCGACGATTTTCACCAGCCAGTCCAAGGCGCAGGATTTCTGTAACAATCCGACGGGTTCCAGCGTGGTTCTCGGCTTCAACTGCCCACAGACCGGTCCTTATGCAGAGGAGGGCAAGGACCAGTTGAAGGCATATCAGCTTGCCGTGAAGCATCTGAATGGCGAAGGTGACGGCGGCATGCTCAACACCTTCAAGGGCTCCGCGCTCAAAGGCAACGGCATTCTGGGCAAGAAGGTCGAATATGTGACCGGCGACACCCAGACCAAGTCCGACGCCGCACGTGCATCGGCCAACCGCATGATCGAGCGCGACGGCGCGATCATGATTTCCGGCGGTTCGTCCTCGGGCGTGGCCGTGGCCGTGCAGTCGCTTTGCCAGGATATGGGCGTCATCTTCATGGCAGGCCTCACCCACTCCAACGACACGACCGGCAAGGACAAGAAGAAGAACGGCTTCCGCCATTTCTTCAACGCCTATATGTCCGGTCAGGCCATTGCGCCGGTGCTGGCCGAAAACTACGGCAAGGACCGCCGCGCCTATCACCTGACGGCCGACTACAACTGGGGCTGGACGCAGGAAGAATCGATCAAGCAGGCGACCGAGGCTCTTGGCTGGGAGACCGTCGAGGCCGTTCGCACCCCGCTTGGTGCAGCCGACTTCTCGCAATATCTGACACCGGTGCTCAATTCCGGTGCGGATGTTCTCATCCTCAACCACTACGGCAATGACATGGTGAACTCGCTGCGTCAGGCCGTGCAGTTCGGACTTCGCGAAAAGCAAGTCAACGGCAAGAATTTCGAGATCGTCGTCCCGCTCTTCTCCGAGCTCATGGCGCAGGGTGCAGGCGATGCAATCAAGGGCATTTTCGGCACGGCCAACTGGGACTGGCAGCTCGACAATGAAGGCACCAAGGCCTTCACCAAGTCGTTCGGCGAGGAATATGGCACTCCGCCCTCACAGGCCGCCCATACCGGCTATGTGCAGGCGCTGCTTTATGCCCATGCCTGCGAAACTGCCGGCACCTTCCATCCCGAAGGCGTCATTCAGGCGCTTGAAGGTCTGGAGTTTGACGGCCTCGGCAATGGTCCAACGACCTACCGTGCGGAAGACCATCAGTGCTTCAAGCCGGTGCTTGTGGTGCAGGGCAAGGAGAACCCGCGCGACAAATATGATCTCCTGCAGGTGGTCAAGCAGGTCGACACGGATGTCGTGACCTACGACCCGTCCATCTTCGGTGGCGAACTGGGCCCTGTCTCCTCCCAGTGCTGAACCGCCGATAGTGAAACGGGCGGTCGGGCGGAGAAGATCCGCCCGCCGCTCCCCCTGCAAATGGACATGTAGAAGAAGATGGACCAGCTCGTCCTGCAATTGCTCAACGGCCTCGACAAGGGCGGTGCCTATGCGCTGATCGCGCTCGGCCTCACCCTCGTTTTCGGCACGCTTGGCGTCGTCAATTTCGCCCATGGCGCACTCTTCATGATCGGCGCTTTCTGCGCGGTGGTTTTCAGCCGTCTCATCCAGCTCGAGACCGTGACCATCGACCCCGAAAAGCTGACGCCATGGGGATCGCCCATGGAAATCCGCACCCCGCTGGTGCAGGCCTGGCTCGGCGACTTCGGTGCCTTTCTGGTGCAGTGGTCGGTGCCGCTGTCCATCCTGATCGCCATTCCCGTGATGCTTCTGATCGGCATCGCGATGGAGCGCGGTCTTATCCGCTTCTTCTACCGCAGGCCCCATGCCGAACAGATCCTTGTGACCTTCGGCCTGGCCATCGTCCTGCAGGAACTCGTCAAGGCCAATTTTGGTGCCAATCCCATTCCCATGAGTGCGCCTTCCGCCCTTGCCGGCAGTGCCGATGTGGGTGCCTGGCTCGGCTTCCCCGGCATCTATTATCCCTGGTGGCGGCTCGTTTATCTCGCTTTTGCCTTCGTGCTTGTCGGAGGTGTCATGGCCTTTCTGCGCTTCACCACCTACGGCATGGTCGTGCGCGCCGGCATGGAAGACCGTCAGACCGTCGGCTTCCTTGGCATCGACATCCAGAAGCGCTTCACGGTTGTCTTCGGCATCGCCGCTGTCGTGGCGGGTCTTGCGGGTGTCATGTACACGCCAATCGTCCCGCCGAACTACCATATCGGCATGGACTTCCTGGTGCTCTCCTTCGTCGTCGTCGTGGTCGGGGGCATGGGCTCGGTGCCCGGTGCCGTCTTCGCCGGCTTCCTGCTTGGCATACTGCAGTCTTTCGCCTCCATGAACGAGGTGAAGAGCATCCTGCCCGGCATCGACCAGGTCATCATCTATCTCGTCGCCGTCGTCGTGCTGCTGGTTCTGCCGCGCGGTCTGATGGGACGCAAAGGCGTCATGGAGAACTGACATGGCCGCAATCCGCAACGACTACGTCTTCGTCGCCCTTTTCGCGCTCGTTGTTCTCACCATGCCGCTCTGGCTTGCGCCTTTTGGCGCCAGCTATCCGGACCTGATGCAGAAATTCGCGATCTACGGCATCTTCGCCATCGGCTTCAACATCCTGTTCGGCATGACCGGCTATCTGTCCTTCGGCCATGCCGCATTCCTCGGCGTCGGCTCCTATGCCGCCGTCTGGTCCTTCAAGCTTCTGACCATGAACGCGATCCCCGCGCTCTTTCTGGCGGTGCTGGTCTCGGGCCTTTTCGCCGCGGCCATCGGCTTCATCAGCCTGCGCCGCTCGGGCATCTATTTCTCGATCCTCACGCTTGCCTTCGCGCAGATGTCCTACAATCTGGCCTATTCGGTGCTCACCCCGATCACCAATGGCGAGACGGGCTTGCAGCTTGCCATCAGTGATCCGCGCGTGATCGACCGTGCACTTGCCGCACAAGGTCCGGGCATCCCCTCACCGGGTCTCTTCGGTGACGGCTTCACCGGCATGGAAGGCTTCTATTTCTGCGCCATCATTCTCATCGTCTGCTTCTTCATCGCGCTTCGCATCGACCGCTCGCCCTTCGGGTTGATGCTGCGCGCCATCAAGTCGAACCAGACGCGCATGATGTATACGGGCTTCAACACGCGGCCCTATGCGCTGACTGCGTTTGTCATTTCGGGCATGTATGCCGGTCTTGCCGGGGGCCTGCTTGCGGTCACAGACCCGCTTGCCGGTGCGGAACGCATGCAGTGGACGGCTTCGGGCGAGGTGGTTCTGATGACCATTCTCGGCGGGGTGGGCACGCTTGTCGGTCCCTTCATCGGTGCGGTCGTCATCAAATATTTCGAGAACATCTTCTCCGCCTTCCACGAAATGAAGCTGAACGCCATCTTCTCCTTCCTGCCCGACGGCCTGAGAGACTTCGTCGTCACCATCACCGCACCCTTTGTCGGCGAAGGATGGCATCTGACGCTTGGTCTCATCTTCATGGCGATCGTGATCTTCCTGCCCGGCGGGCTGATGGAAGGTGCACGTCGCATCAAGGCGAAATTCTCCGGAGGAAAGCCGCCCACTGCGGCCCGCTCCGAACAGCTCGCACCTGCGGAATAGGAACAGGTCCATGCCAGCAAACGCAGTGCTTCACGTTGCCGATGTGCACAAGAATTTCGGCGGCCTTCATGCCCTCTCCGATATCGATCTGCAGGTCGAGGAAGGCACCACCCACGCGATTATCGGCCCCAACGGGGCCGGAAAATCGACCCTTCTCAATGTGTGTATCGGGCGCATTCCGCCAAGTTCCGGCGCGGTCGTCTTTGACGGCAAGGTCATCACCGGCAAGAAACCGCACGAGATCAACCAGATGGGAATCGTGCGTGTCTTCCAGACACCGGAAATCTTCCCCGACCTGACCCTGCTGCAGAATGTGATGGTCCCGGCCTTCGCCAAGCGCGACGGTGCCTTCACCATCAACGCCTTCCAGAGCGCCAACAACCAGGCTGAAATCCGCGAGGAGGCCGAACACTGGCTTGCCGATGTGGGCCTGGATGCCCAGCGCGACACTATCGCGGCAAGCCTGTCGCGCGGCGACAAGCGCCGGCTCGAGCTTGCAATGGGCCTCGTCCAGCATCCGCGCCTGTTGCTACTCGATGAGCCGACGGCAGGCATGTCACGCCACGACACCAACTCGACCGTCGATCTTCTGAAGAAGTTCAAGGAGCGCGGCATGACCAAGGTCATCATCGAACACGACATGCATGTCGTCTTTTCGCTCGCCGACCGCGTGACGGTTCTGGCCCAAGGGCGTATCATCGCCGATGGGAAACCGGAGGAGGTGCGTGGGAACCCGGTCGTGCAGGAAGCCTATCTGGGAGGAGCGCATTGATGAACGCAATGACAATGCCTGACACTGAAACGGCCACACGCACGCCCTTTTTCTCGGTGCGCGACATCCATGCCTATTACGGCGAAAGCTATATCGTCCAGGGCGTGAGCTTCGAGATAAACGAAGGCGATATCGTCGCGCTTCTGGGCCGAAACGGTGCCGGCAAGACCTCGACGCTGCGCACCCTTGCCCGCGCGACCGACCCGGAACTGAAGGGCGGCGAAATCTGGCTGGGCGACACGGCGATCCACAAGCTCAAGGACTTCCAGGCTTCCAATGCCGGCATCCAGTTCGTGCAGGAAGACCGGCGCATCATCCCCGGCCTCACCGTGGAGGAAAATCTGCAGCTTGCGCAGATCGCCGAGCCGAAGGGCTGGTCGCTCGAAAAGATCTATGACCACTTCCCGCGTCTGGCCGAGCGGCGCAAGCAGGAAGGCGTCACGCTTTCAGGTGGCGAGCAGCAGATGCTGGCGGTTGCCCGGGCACTCGCCCGCGACATCAAGCTTCTTCTCCTCGACGAACCCTATGAGGGCCTCGCGCCTGTCATCGTGCAGGAGATCGAGAAGATCGTGCGCCAGATCAAGGATCTCGGCATTACCACGATCATCGTCGAGCAGAACGCCGTCGCCGCCCTCGAACTCGCCAACCGCGCGCTGATCCTCGACATGGGTCAGATCGTCTATGACGGCACGGCAGCCTCGGTTCTGGAAAACGCCGAACTGCGTAACGAATATCTGGCGCTCTAGCCACCAGATCACAGAAGAAAAAAGGCCCCGCGGACGGATAAGTCGGCGGGGCTTCGAGTTGGCGCTGTTTCTGCCGTGGGAGAACGGAACACTCGCGCTTCAGGGATTATTCGGCTGCGGCAGCCCTCAACTCTTCCGCCGATGCGCGGTCCCAGTTGACCACCATGTTGCAGGCAATCTGGAACGCTGCCTTCATGGCTCCGACATCCGCCTTGCCCTCGCCGGCAATGTCGAAAGCGGTACCGTGGGCCGGCGTAGTGACAGGAACCGGCAGCCCACCCTGCACCGTCACGCCGCGGTCAAAGCCGAGCAGCTTCAGCGCGATCTGGCCCTGGTCGTGATACATGGTCACCACCGCGTCCAGCTCGCCTCGCGTGACCTTCAGGAAGACCGTGTCGGATGGCGTCGGCCCTTCGACCGCCATCTGGCTTTCGGCCAGCTCGCGCACCGCAGGCTCGATCACGTCGATTTCCTCGCGGCCGAAATTCCCATTGTCGCCTGCATGGGGATTGAGCGCTGCGACCGCGATACGCGGGCGGTCATAGCCCGCGCGGCGCAAGACATCATGAATGAGATGCGTGGCTTCCTTGATGCGCTCGCCGTCGATTACATCGGCAACCTCGCGCAGCGCGATATGGCTCGTCACGCGGCTCGTCCACATGCCGTCAAGCGTGTTGAGCTCCGAGATATAGCCGGTGGCTCCAAGCTTCTCCGCCATGTAATGCAGCTCGTCCGCATGGCCTATCCCGGCCAGGTGCATGGACGCCTTGTTGAAGGGCGCAAAGCATATGGCATCGATCACGCCCGCCTGCACGAATTTTAGCGCCTGATCGAGAACCTTGAGGGTGGAACGACCGGACGCTTCCGTGTTCTTCGCGATCTCGACCTCGTCCGGCACAATGGTCTGCATCGGATGGAAGGCAAAGTGAGGCGTTTTCGTCCAGTCCTCGTTCGCCGCATCCACTTCCACCATCAGGTGGGTGAGACCGGCCTGCTTTTGCCCGAGTTCGAAAACGTGGCGGTCGCCAATCAGGAGAATATCCGCATCCGAGACCACATCTTCGGCGAGCAGCCTTGCGCAGAGTTCAGGCCCGATACCGCTCGGATCGCCGGGGATGAGGCCAATCTTGGGACGCATGTTCTATTCCTTTTGCTGTGCCGCGCGCCGTTCTTCGAGCGCTACGGAGATATTCGTCACGGCTGATCTGAGATGTTCACGCAAGGCACCTGCGGTGGCCTTCGCATCGCGGCGGCTCAGCGCATCGACGATGGCTGCATGTTCGGCGAGTGTCTGCTCGCGCCCGTCGCTGCGGCGCGATGAGACGAAGCGTGCACGCCACAGACGTGCATTGTAGCGGGCATGCGTTTCGATCAGCGCCCGGTTGCCGCTCGCCTTGATGATCGACTGGTGCATGGTCATATCGGTGCGGAAAAAGTCGAGCGGCTCCAGCGTGTCGGCACCGGCAGCCATTTTCTGCTGAAGACTGACGATGTTCTTCACTTCCGAATCCGTTGCATTCACACAGGCCAACTCGCCGCCAAGCGCTTCCAGAGCCCCCATGACGACAAGATTTTCCGCGACCTCCTCAAGTGAGGGGTCCGCCACGCGTGGGCGGCGCGTGACCGAGTATTCCACCAGCCCATCCTGCTCCAGAAGTGTCAGCGCACCACGCAGCGGGGTTCGGCTGATCCCCAGTGCAGCAGCCACGTCACGTTCGGAAATCGTGGCGCCGGGCGGAAGCTTTTCCAGGAGAATGAATTCGCGCAGCTTGTCAGCGGCGATCTCGACCAGTGTCGCGCGCGGGCGCTGCAATTCGAGATCGCTTTCCTGAAGATCGGACAATGCGGAATTCGTGACCACGATCATTTCCCCCAGTTCAGAACCACCGGATCCAGTGGCCGGATGAGCCGCAGCAGAAGGTCCCGCGTCTGCGGGTGCAGCGGCGGTATCGGATGGCGGCAGAAGTCCGAGCGGATCACGCCGCCTTCCACCATCGCGGCCTTGGCCGAACGGAAACCGCATTGGCGGTTCTCGTGATTGATTGCGAGAGCCACCCGTTCATAGGCCGCGATCATTCCGTCCCGGTCCCCGGCGACGTGGCGTTCTAGAACCGGCTTGATCTGATCGGGGATCATGGCCGATGTCATGGTTCCCGTGGCACCAGCCTCCAGGTCTGCCAGAAGCGTGATTGCTTCCTCGCCGTCGAACGGTCCTTCAATGGCCTCGCCACCCTCGGCAATGAGCGAGCGCAGCTTGGCTGCGGCCTGCGGGCATTCGATCTTGAAGAGCTTCACCATTTCGATCTCGCGCGCCATCCTCACCAGAAGCGGCACGGAGAGTTCGACGCCCGATAGCGGTGCATCCTGTACCATGATCGGGATGCCCACCTCGCCGACGCGGGCAAACTGCTCGAAGGTCTGCTCGGGCGTGCCCTTCAAAAGCGCGCCGTGATAAGGCGGCATCATCATCACGATATCAGCGCCATTTGCCTTGGCATGTGCCGCGCGCTCCACGGCAATATCCGTGGCGTAGTGGCTGATCGTGACGATACACGGCAAGCGCCCCGCCAGATGCTTGAGCGACAGCTCCGTCAGCTTGCGCCTCTCCTCGTCCGAAATCAGGAACTGCTCGGAGAAATTGGCGAGGATGCAGATGCCGTCATTGCCCTGATCGACCATGCAGTCGATCACCCGCTTCATGCCCTCGTAGTCGACGCTGCCATCCTCGTTGAAGGGGGTCGGCGCAACCGGCCAGATACCGCTATAGCTTGTCATTCAATGATCTCGAAATTGCTCAGATGCTTGTCGGTGATGGTGATGCCAAGACCCGGCTTGTCATCGTCGAGCTGAAGGAAACCGTCCACGGCCTCCGGGTCGCCCTCGAAGATATAATAGAACAGCTCGTTGCCGACTTCGACATCATGCACCGGGAAATACTCGGCGATCGGACAATTCACGTTCGACATGGTCAGGTGGTAGTTGTGGGCCTGACCGGCATGGGGAATGACCGGTATCTGCGCAGCTTCGGCAATGGCGTTGATCTTCTGCGCCGCAGTGATGCCGCCGACGCGATTGGTGTCATATTGCAAGACGCTGACGGCCTTGCGGCGGATCAGCTCGGCACAGCCAATGACGGAAAATTCGTGCTCGCCGCCGGAGATCGGGACACTGCCCATTGCGTTGAGCTCTGCATAGCCTTCCACGTCGTCGGCAATGACCGGCTCCTCGACCCAGCGCGGCTCGTATTTTTCCAGCTTGGGCAGCATGCGCTTTGCGTAGTCGAGGTTCCAGCCCATATAGCATTCAAGCATCAGGTCGTTGTCGTAACCAATGACCTCACGCACGGCCTCGACACGCTTCAAATTCTCGCGCATGCCGGGCATGCCGTCCTTGGGACCAAAGCCGAAGCGGGACTTGTAGCCCTTGTAGCCATTCTTCATGGCTTCCTCGGCCTCGCGCTGCATGCTTTCGATCGGCCCTGCATAGAGCTTGGAGTAGTAGACCGGGATCTTGTCCTTGGTCCGTCCGCCCAGAAGCTTGAAGACCGGCTTACCGACCAGCTTGCCCATCAGGTCCCAGATGGCGATATCTACTGCGGAGATTGCTGTCATGCCGATGCCCTTGCGGCCCCAGGCATGGCTGCGCCGATACATCTTCTCCCAGATATAGGCATAGTCGAACGGGTCCTCGCCGATGACCAGCGGTGCATACCATTCATCAATGGCCTGCTTGACCACGGTCGGCGCCAGCGCCGCATTGCCGATGCCGATCGTCCCGTCCTCGGCCTCGACCTCGCAGGTCAACCACTGGTGAAAGCGGAAGGATGCCATGGCATCGCCTTCGATGCGCAGCGCATCCGATGCATTTGTGCAGAAATTGCCGGTCGGCGGAACGGTCGGACCCTTCCAGGTCCAGACACGGGTGCGAACGGATTTTATCTTGGTCATGAAATACTCCTCGTAACTGCGGTCAGGCTGCCCGGCGCCTGAAGCGCGCAAGCAAAGCCGGACCGAAAAGCGTGATTGCGGAAAGCACGATGAAAATGAGGGCCAAAGGCTGGGTGAGGATCATCCACCACGCGCCATCGAAGATCTTCAGCGAGTTCTGCAGATTGGTTTCCACCATGTGGCCGAGGATCAGGCCGATAGCGACCGGTGCCACATCGAAGCCGAAGCGGCGCATGAAGAAGCCGATGACGCCGAAGATGAGCACGAGCCACACATCCAGCATGGACTGGTTGAGCGCATAGGCACCGATGATCGAAAGCGCAAAGACGATCGGCCACAGGATCGGGATGGGGATGAGCGAGACGCGGGCAAACTGCTTTGCAAAGAACAGGCCGATCACCAGGAACATCAGATTGGCAAGCAGCATCGCACCGAAGATCGCGTAGACCGTGTCCACCTGCTCGGTGAAGAGATAGGGACCGGGGCGCAGTCCGTGTACCAGGAGCCCGACCAGGATGACGGCGGCCGTGCCGGAGCCGGGAATGCCCAGCACCATTGTCGGCACCATCGCACCACCGGTTGCCGCATTGTTTGCGGCCTCCGCACCGGCAATCCCCTCTATCGAGCCCTTGCCGAACTCTTCCGGGTTCTTCGACCAGCGGCGCGCTTCCGAATAACCGATCATGGAGGCGACGGTGGCGCCTTCCGCCGGCAGGATGCCCACAAAGGTGCCGATGCCGCAGGAGCGCAGGACCGCCCGCCAGATCTTGCGGTAGTCTGCCATTGAAGGCAGCGTGATGGCCTTCATGCGGACCACGGCGGCCGAATTCTTCAGTGCCCCCGCCTGCACCAGCAGTTCCGACATGGCGAAGAGGCCGATCATGACGGAGATGAAATCGAGCCCTTCATAAAGCTCGTACTGGCCAAACATGAAGCGTTCGATGGAGGTGGACTTGTCGGCACCGATGGTTGCCAGCCAGACGCCAAAGACGCCACCGATCAGGTTCTTGACCGCGCCGCCGCCCGAGATGGTTGCGAGCATGGAGAGGCCGAACAGTGTCAGGGCGAAATATTCCGGCGGTCGGAATTCATAGGCAACGCTTGCCATCATGGGCGCCGCAATCGCAAGGGCGAAGACCGAGAAGATGCCGCCTATGGTCGAGGAAACCACCGCCACGCCGAGCGCACGCCCCGCCTCCCCGCGCTGCGCCAGCGGATAGCCGTCCAGACAGGTCACGGCGGAAGAGGACGTTCCCGGGGTGTTGATCAGGATTGCTGTAATCGACCCCGCAAAGGTCGCGGAGACATAGATCGTCGTCAGGACCGTGATCGCGTGGATCGGCTCCATGGTCAGCGTGAAGGAGAGCAGCAGGGCCGCACCCGTCGTCGCACCCAGGCCGGGCAGCGCTCCGATGATCACGCCGCCCACGGTCGTTACGGCCACGAGGAAGATCAGATAGGGATCGAGAAACACCGATCCCATGGCGGCAATCGCGTCATACATCCTGCTTCTCCTCAGCCGTAATAGATGTTGGTCAGCAAGCCGCGGGGAAAGCGGACTTCAAGCACGAGGTCGAAAAACAGAAGGATCGTCAGCGGCGTCAGGATCGCCAGTGCCAGCGCCACCCAGACGCGCCTCTCGCCCCACAGAAGCGACTTGGCAAAGATCGTGATCGCCAGCGCCAGCATCATGTCCGCGAACGTGGTGACGAGCGCGAACACGCCCATCAGTGCGATGGTGATCCAGACCATGCCGTCCAGGGGCTCGCGCCTCTCCGGCGGGTTCTTGATGGTTTCCCGAATGAGGAAGAGGTTGAGAATGATCACCGCACCCATCAGAAAGATTGGAAAGGCACGCGGCTGCATGCCGAAACCAACAAATGCCGCCGGTGCTCG
The DNA here is from genome assembly GCF_037029545.1 of Nitratireductor sp. CH_MIT9313-5. Taxonomy (NCBI): domain Bacteria; kingdom Pseudomonadati; phylum Pseudomonadota; class Alphaproteobacteria; order Hyphomicrobiales; family Phyllobacteriaceae; genus Nitratireductor; species Nitratireductor sp. CH_MIT9313-5. The sequence continues at coordinate 245,338 of NZ_JAYMER010000028.1, forward strand.
GTCGAAGGTGAGTGCGAGACCCACCACGACAGCGGCAAAGACGAAGATGAAGACCGGCACCAGGAGATCGGCAAGCGCCGGTTTCTCCCTCGTGCCGGTCTCGCGGTCCGGCAGGTCTGACTGCAGTTCTTCCAGGTGTGACATGCCGGACCGCTCCGCTTATTTCAGGCCGAGTTCTTCGAGCGCAGGTCCCATGGCTTTCACCATGTTGGACATCTGCTTGCCCCAGGCTTCCGAACCGACCACGGATTTTCCATCAAGACCGACCGAGGTCAGGTAGCCCTGGTAGACGGAGTGATTCATCGCTTCGACCAGCTTCTCTTCGAGGATCGCGGCCTGTTCGTCCGTGATGGTGGCAGGTGCCACGAAACCGCGGATGGTCGAGAATGAAACGGGGATTTCCAGCGAGTAGGACGTTACCGCATCGGGGATCACCGACATGCCTTCTTCGGCAAGGATGATCTGCGGGCAGATGTCGCCTGCCTCGATCTGGGCTGCGGCTTCGGCAAGGTTGAGCACGCCAACATCCACCGAACCTGCAACAAGCTGCGTTGCCACTTCGCCACCGCCGGAGAACGGCACGATGGTCGGCTGGGTCAGGCCTGCTTCCTTGGCAAAGACATAAGTGGAAATCTGGTCGATATCGCCGAGATTGGCGGTGCCGAACTTGATGGCATTGTCCTTCATCGCGTCGACGAGCTTCTGCGGCGAGTTGAACTCGCTGTCGCAGCGCGTCATGAAGATCTGCGGATCGTCGGTGCCGCGGGCGATGGGGCGCATATCGTCCAGGGTCAGGCCGGTCTTGCCCGCAGCCATCTGAATGGCATGACCGCTGGTAAAGGTCATGAGCATGTGGTCGTTGTCGATATTGTCCTTGAAATAATTCATGGCAACGACACCGGCACCGCCGCTCTTGTTGACCACGACCATGTCCTGGCCAAGCAGGCGACGCCCACGGATCATCATCATGCGCGTCGTGACATCCGTACCGCCACCGGCACCCGCATGGGTGATCACTTCGACCGTCTTGTTGGGATATTCGTCCTGCGCCATGGCCGGCATGGCTGCAGCGACTGCTGCGACAGCAACCGCTGCCTTGAACATCTGTTTCATCAAACCTTCTCCTCCCTTGGATTTCGAACTTCCACGCCCTCTTTCACAGCGGGGGCATCGCTCAACCCGAAGAAGTGAGCGTCCTGCCAGCGCCGGAGCTTCAGCAGTTCGTCCTCCTCGGGAATTTCCAGATCCTGCATGGTGATATGCGTGCCGGCGCGAACGGCGTGTCTCAGCCGGCGGTTGGCCGCGAGATAAAAGGGTGCCGGCGCATCCTCATCGAGCGCACGGGCTGGCAGAATACGCGCGGCGACATTGTCGATCGTGTGGTGATGACCGCCCATGGAAAGCACGGTCCCCGCGGGCAGATCTGCAGTGGCACAAGCCACCAGATCCACATGATGAGCCGGCTTCACGCCGCCATTGGTCTCGTTCAGAATTGCGGCATCGAGAATGGTGGTCGCTGCCTCCACCCCCAGCAGATGGCGGGGCGTGGCGATCATCGCCGTCCTGCCGTCGGGCGCGAGAATGTGCCCCTTCTCGCCCAGCATCTGCCATGTCTCGGCGTCATTGCAGCGCACGACGATGAAGACACCACCGGCAAGGCTCAACTCTCTTGGCAGCCGCAGGCAGTGGAAGACGTCCAGCACACCGCCATTTGCAAACAGTCCACCTTCTTCCGCGGGGCGGAACAGCGACGGCACTTCCTGAATGCGGGCGATGGGTGCATGAAGATCGGCACGGTCGGGTGTGAGGCCCGTCGCATTGGCGACCACCGACAACTCGCAAAGATCCGGCACCGCACGCTGATTGATCATGGAAGCGACTTGCGCGCGGCGGGCAACGCGGTCGAGCAGCGTCTCATCCGGACCGCTCATCAGCTCTGCCATACCGGGCAGTGAAATCACGCGGCCATTGCAAGTCAGCTCTTTTGCATCGGGATCATAGACAAAGTCATATTCGCTGGATTTGCCCGCGCCGATGATCTCAAGTCCCAGGACGCGTGCCCAGGTGATGAGGCTGATCAGCAGACTCGGCTGGTCGCCGTCCACGGGGGTTGCCACGCATCCCTTTGCCTCTGCCATCGCGGCAAGGCCCGGACCGACAACACTGTCGACTTCCTTCGATACCACGGCCACGTGTCTTCCTGCGGACACCGCCATATCTGCGTGGCGCGCTCCGGCTTCCGGATGGCCCGTGGCTTCAACCAGCACCTGATAGGGGAGTTCAGCCGCATGGGCCATGTCGTCCACAACGACAATGGCACCCCGCGTCCATGCCGCCTCGGCCTCGGCAGGAGAGGCGCAAAGTGCGATTTCGCTTTCCTCAAAACCGACAGCCTTGAGCGTGGCCACAGCGACGGAAGCATCGCGCTCCACCACGATGCGAACCGAGATCAACGGCATGGAACGGCTCTGCACCAGAAAGCTGCGGCCAAAGCCCCCTGCTCCCGCAAGGCAGACCAAAACTGGTGCCGCGCCCTTGTATCGCAATTCGTAATTCACGCTCGTCCCCCCGACTTCGAGAGGACCCTAATCGGCATTTTGGAATTTTGGAATACCAAATTTTCGGCGAGATAGGTTCGGCCGGGTCCGCGTCAGCGAATCCAATCGGCAGCAGCCTGCAATATCAAAGACTTGAGCGACAGATCATTCGGAACATTTTTCTGCGCGCCGACATGCGAAAACGACTGCGAACTGTCGCAAATGCAATCCAAGCGCGATTTCCCTTGTCGCGCACCACCTCCGTAGAACGTATTTCGACTTTCTTGGAACAAGCGGTTGACCGTGAGGCCTTTCGTCTGTATTTCGATTACATTCGAAATAATCAGAGCATGCCGAATGTCCAACAGCCCCTCGTCCCTTTCCGACCTTCCCAATCTGGAAAGCGAGCTTTTCCCGCCCGTTGACGAGGACCGGCTGTTCAACCCGCCGCGCATGCGCCATGCACCGCGCATCCTCATACTCTATGGGTCGCTTCGCGAACGCTCCTATTCGCGCTTCGCTACGGAAGAGGCGGCGCGCATTCTTCGCCGGCTAGGTGCGGAGGTGCGCATCTTCAATCCGAGCGGACTGCCGCTTCCCGATGCCGAGACACCCGATCATCCGAAGGTGAAGGAGCTGCGCGAACTTTCCATGTGGTCGGAGGGACAGGTCTGGTGCTCGCCGGAGCGCCACGGTTCCATGACCGGCATCATGAAGGCGCAGATCGACTGGCTGCCGCTGTCGCTTGGCGGAGTGCGCCCGACCCAGGGCCGCACGCTTGCTGTCATGCAGGTCTGCGGCGGCTCCCAATCCTTCAATGCGGTGAACCAGCTTCGCATACTCGGCCGCTGGATGCGCATGTTCACCATTCCCAACCAGTCTTCCGTCGCCAAGGCCTTCAACGAATTTGACGCAAACGGCCGGATGAAGCCGTCGCCCTATTACAACCGCATCGTGGATGTGATGGAGGAACTGGTGAAGTTCACGCTTCTGCTTCGCGAGCGTTCCGACTACCTTGTCGACCGCTATTCCGAGCGCGTGGAAACAGCGGAGGAAGTCTCCCGACGCGTCAATCAGCGCTCGATCTGAGAGAACGGCCATGGAACTCGACACCGCAGCCATGCAGCTTGAGGCACTGGGAAATCCGATCCGCCTCAAGCTTTACCGCGCCCTTGTTCGCGCCGGTGACGAGGGTCTGGCCGTCGGCACGATCCAGGAGAAGCTGGACATTCCCGCCTCCACGCTTTCCCATCACATAAAGCGGCTGGACGAGACCAGGCTGATCACGCGTGAACGCCGCGCGACCACACTGATCTGCCGCGCCAACTACAAGACGATGAACGCGCTGCTCGGCTTCCTGGTGGACGAGTGCTGCACGGAAGGGTCTCTTCCGCGATCAGTCACCGCCCCACTCCCCGGCTGCGGCTGATCGGCATCATGACCGCCTCCTCTGCCCCGCGCGGCGAACGCCGCTTCATCAACATGCTTGGCGCAGCGCAGATCTGCTCATGGGGCACAATCTGGTACGGCTTCCCGCTCATTGCAGAAGCCATGCGTAGTGATCTCGGCTGGACCAAGACCGAGATCTATGCCGCAGCCACTCTCGGCATGCTCCTTGCCAGTCTTGCCGCCTATCCGGTAGGTGCTGCCATTGACCGTGGCCAAGGCCGAAAGGTCATGGCAGGGGCATCCATTGCTGCCGGCCTGCTTCTGGCGCTCTGGTCACAAGTGGACACGCTTTGGCTCTACTACCCCGTGCTTGCCCTTCTCGGCTGTACGCAGGCCGCGGTGCTCTATGAGCCGGCTTTTGCAGTTGTCACCCGCAGGGTCGGCCCGACAAGGGCGCGCGGAGCGATCACCGCACTCACGCTCTGGGGCGGCTTTGCCAGTACCGTTTTCATACCGCTCATCCAATATCTCATCGACGCCCAGGGCTGGCGCGGCGCGCTGCTCGCCATGGCTGGCGTGAACATTTTCATCTGCGGTGGCCTCTACATCCTGGCGATCGACCCGCGTCGCGACGCGGCCACGATTCCCGACACAAGTGATGAAGCACCTCTTGCCGGACGTGCAGCGGTGCGCGCGGCCATGCGCCTGCCTGCCTATTGGGGCCTCATGGTTGCTTGGATTTCCTATGTCGGCACCTTCTCTGCCCTCACCTATCACTTCTATCCGCTGCTTCTGGAACGGGGTCTTGATGCTGCTGCAACCGTGATGGTGCTGACAGTAATAGGCCCCGCACAAGTTGCCGGACGCATCGCCGTGCGCGCGCTCGCACACGATCTTTCCGTGCGCCAGCTTGGCTCAGCCATCGTCATTGTCTTTCCGCTGACAGTAATCGGCTTTGCCTATGCGCCACCCGACATGTTTCTGATCGCCTGCATCGCGGCGGGCTATGGTGCTGCCAATGGCATGACCACCATCGTGCGCGGCGCGGCCATTCCCGAGATGGTCACCCGCAATGCCTATGGCGCGGTCAACGGTTCCATCGTCGCCCCCATGACCGTGATGCAGGCCTTGGCGCCACTGGGTGCTGCCCTCTTGTGGCAGGCATCGGGCAGCTACGCGCCCGTGCTTATTGCCATCTTTATCGGCTCGCTCATCTTTTGCGCCGGTTTCTGGTTTGCCGCGCTGCGCAGCCGCCCCGTTGCTGCGATGAACTGACAACTGCCAAATGCGGCCAATCACAAAACACTTATTTGCCGGACTGCCCGGTTCCTGACACCATTGTCAGCAAATTTTCGCCCATCCCGTCGCCAAGCTGCCAGTGCAGCCCTAGATCATCTTCCAGACAGCGTTCACTGATCTCGTTTAGGAGCACACTTCCATGAAACTGCGTATCGCACTCGCCGCACTGGGGCTCTCGGCAGCATTTGCAACCACCGCCCAGGCCGACATTGTTGTTTCCTCAAAGATCGACACGGAAGGCGGCCTGCTCGGCAACATGATCGCGCTGGCGCTGGAAGATGCAGGCCTACCCGTTGAGCGCCGACTGCAGCTTGGCGGAACGCAGGTGGTGCGCGAGGCCATTCTGGCCGGACAGATCGACATCTATCCGGAATATACCGGCAATGCGGCTTTCTTCTTCAACGAGGCGGACAGCGAGATCTGGAAGGACGCCGAAGCCGCCTACAAGCGCGCCGCTGAACTGGATGCCGAGGCCAATAACGTCATCTGGCTTGAATCCGCCCCCGCCAACAACACCTGGGCCATCGCGGTCACCGGTGCGCTCGCCGAGGAACATGGGCTGAAGACCATGTCGGATTTCGGCAAATGGGTGTCGGAAGGTGGTGAGGTGAAGCTTGCCGCCTCGACCGAATTTGTCTCCTCCCCTGCCGTCCTGCCTGCCATGCAGGAGGCTTACGGTTTCGAACTCTCATCCGATCAGACTGTCGTGCTTTCGGGCGGCGACACGGCGGCGACCATCCAGGCAGCCGCGCGCGGCACCTCCGGTGTCAACGCGGCCATGGCCTATGGCACGGATGGCGGCGTCGGCGCGGCAGGTCTTGTGGTGATGGAGGACGACAAGGGCGTGCAGCCGGTCTATGAGCCCGCACCGGTGGTCCGCAAGGAAGTGCTCGACGAATATCCGGCCATCGCAGAGGTGCTGAACCCCATCTTCTCCGGCCTCGACATGGCGACGCTGCAGAAGCTCAATGGCCGCATCCAGGTGGGTGGCGAGCCGGCGGAAGCCGTTGCGCGTGAATATCTCACCCAGACCGGCGTTCTGGACTGATCTTTCCACCCATGTCGCAGCGCAGCCAGCCCGCCCTCTCGCCACCGGGCGTCCTGTTTGCCGTTCTGGGGCTGGCCAGTCTGCTGGCCCCTTACATGACGCTCGCGGCAAATCGCATTGTCGCGGGTGAAGGTGTGCCCGCCTGGTCTCTCGGTTCGCCCGGCACGACCCTGGGTGGGCTTGCGGCATTGATCGGGGGGCTTGCTCTCGGGCTTCCCGCAGGGCGGCCCGCCTTGCGCCTTGGCGGTGCCTTCATCGGTTTTGCAGGGCTCATCTGGCTGCTTGTTGCCGGCACATCCTCCCTGCTTGGCGAAGCAGGCGAATTCGCACGCGTCTCGCCCGGGGCGGGCTTCTGGTGCCTGCTCGTCGTGCTCTCGCTGTTGCTGGCCGATGCGCTGACCAATCTTTCGCCGGGACCCCTCACCCGGCTTGGCGTTCTGCTTACCGCACTCGCCGCACTTGCCGCGATCCTGACCTCGGGCGCACTCGCCGATCTTTCCATCATGCAGGAATATGAAAGCCGGGCCGCTTCCTTCTGGAATGCGGGCGTGCGACATCTGTGGCTCGCCTTCGGCTCACTGGGTGCGGCAGCACTGATCGGCTTTCCCCTCGGCATATTGAGCCATCGCAGCGACCGTCTGCGCCGCTCGCTTTTGCCGGTCTTGAGCTTTCTGCAGACGATCCCGTCGCTTGCCATGTTCGGCATCATGATCCCCATTCTCGCCTGGGTCGCGGCCACCGTGCCCGGCGCGCGCGAAATGGGTGTTGCGGGCATCGGCTTCATGCCCGCCTTTCTCGCACTCGTTCTCTATTCGCTGCTGCCGGTCGTTGCCAACACGGTGGCGGGGCTTGATGCGACGCCACCAGCCGCCTTCGAGGCTGCGCGCGGCATGGGCATGACGGAATTGCAGCGCCTCCTGCGCGTGGAACTGCCGCTCGGCCTGCCTGTCATCCTCGCCGGGCTGCGCATCGTTCTGGTGCAGAATATCGGCCTTGCTGTCATTGCGGGCCTTATCGGCGGCGGCGGCTTTGGCACCTTCGTTTTCCAGGGTCTCAACCAGACCGCCACCGACCTCATCCTGCTCGGCGCATTGCCCACGGTGCTGCTGGCCCTCGTCTCGGCCATCGTGATGGACATTCTCGTCGAGCTGTCGAGCCCGCAATCCGGGAGCCAAAGATGATCGAGATCGACAAGATCACCAAGCTGTATGACGGACGGGCTGCCGTGGATGCCGTGTCGATGACGGTCGAGACCGGCACCATTACGGCCATTGTCGGCACTTCCGGTTCGGGCAAGAGCACGCTGTTGCGCATGATCAACCGGCTGGTGGAGCCGAGTTCCGGCAGCGTGAGCATCAATGGCGAGCCGACAACCGGCCTTGCCAAGCATATTTTGCGCCGACGCATCGGTTATGCGATCCAGGGACATGGGCTTTTTCCCCACCACACGGTCGCGTGCAATATCGGCGCGGTGCCGCGCCTTCTCGGCTGGTCGAAGGAAAAGATACGCAATCGGGTGGACGAATTGCTCGACCTCTTCTCCATGCCGCCGGACGAATTTCGCAACCGCTTTCCCGCAGAACTTTCAGGCGGTCAGCAACAGCGTGTGGGCGTGGCGCGCGCGCTTGCCTCACGTCCCGACCTGCTTCTGATGGACGAGCCGTTCGGTGCGCTCGACCCCATCATCCGCACCCGTGCACAGGCGGACCTGAAGCGCATCCAGCGCACCCTTGGCTCCACGATCCTGCTCGTGACCCACGACATGGAAGAGGCCATTCATCTGGGCGACCGCGTGGCGGTGATGGATGCCGGGCGGCTTGTGCAATATGCCACGCCAGCGGAGATCATCGCCCGCCCGGCGACGGACTTTGTTGCCGAAATGGTCGGCGGCGTTGACCGTCCCTTGCGCCTTCTGTCGCTCTTTCCCCTTTCGGAGCTTGTTGAGGATGGCCCCGCATCAGGAGAGGCGCTGCCGGAAAAGACCAGCCTTCGCGACGCGCTTTCAGCCTGTCTGTGGTCGGGGCGCGAGGCCGTCCCTGTCAGTCGCGACGGTCAGGTGATCGGCCGGGTGACGCTTGATGCCATCCGCGCGCGTGCGGAAAGCCTGCAATGAATGTCGCAGCGCTTCTTCGCCTGGCTCTGATCGTCCTGCTTCTGGCGCTTGTCTTCTGGCCGGAATGGTTCACGCCGCTCTTTGCGCCCTTCGCACCGGAAAACGGTCCGGTGATCTATGACCGGGCCTCCTTCCTCTATCTGTCGCTCAGCCATCTGGGGCTTGTCGCGCTTGCATCCGGTGCTGCAACGCTCGTGGCCGTCACGCTTGCAATACTGGTCACGCGGCCTGCAGGTGCCGCCTTTCTCCCGCTCTCGCGCACGCTTGCCAATCTCGGCCAGACCTTTCCGCCGGTCGCCGTTCTGGCGCTTGCAGTGCCCATGCTCGGCTTTGGTGCCGGGCCGACGCTCATCGCGCTCTTTCTCTACGGCATGCTGCCCATCTTCGAAAACGCGGTGACCGGTCTTGCAACCCTTCCCCCCGCCACGATGGAGGCCGCACGCGGCATAGGCCTCAACCGCCGCCAGCGCCTCATCCAGGTGGAACTGCCGCTTGCGCTCCCCGTCATCCTCACGGGCATCCGCCTGTCGGTCGTCATCGCGCTCGGCACCGCCACGATAGGCTCTACCGTTGCCGCGCGCACGCTCGGCGAAGTCATCATCGCAGGCCTGCTCACCAACAACACCGCCTATGTCTTGCAAGGCGGCCTGATCGTCGGGCTCTTCGCCGTCCTCATCTATGACGCATTGGTGCAGCTTGAAGCGCGACTGGCGCGGCGCATGGGCAGCAAGACGGCAGCGGCTGCGCGAGCCTGAGACGGGGGCATCACTCGCCGTCCTGAAGAGCCTCGCTTCTCACAAGCTTGCAAAGAAGGCCGGCCAACTGCCTTTGCTCCGTCTCGGTGAGACCGGAAAGCAGCCGTCGTTCGTTCTCCACGTGATCCACGATTGCCTTGTCGATGAGTTCGAAGCCTTTCTGCGTGAGCTCGACCACCACCCCCCGCCTGTCCTGGGGATTGGCCTTGCGCGCGACGAGCCCCGCCTGTTCCAACCGGTCGATGCGATTGGTCATCGCCCCCGACGTGACCATTGTCGCCTCGTAAAGCTCCGTGGGCGTCAAGGCATGGGGTTTGCCCGCGCGGCGCAATGTCGCCAGCACGTCAAATTCGCCCGGCTGCAGGCAACAGCGCTTGAAAAAGGGAGCAAGGCCGTTCCGCGTCACCATTGATGATGCTTCCGAAAGAAGCCCGATCACCTCCATCGGCAGAAGATCGAGATCAGGCTTTTCCTTCCTCCATTGCTCGACCGCAAATAATGCGCGACCCATATTTCTCCCCCTAAAGTATCTTGACGTTAAGATTCTTACCACTATTTTAGCCGCGAACCCACCTCCTTGAAAGATGGGTAATCACACATCGAAGGAAATTGAGATGAGCAAGATCGCCGTTATCATTGGCAGCATCCGTGAAGGTTCCTACAGCCGCAAGATCGCGGAGGCTTTGCCGGAGCTGGCCCCCGAACATCAGTTCGACATTGTCCCGATCGACGAACTGTCATTCTTCTCCGAAGATCTGGAAGCATCGCCGCCGGAGAGCTGGACGGCATTTCGCAAGCGCATCACCGCGAGCGAGGCCGTTCTGTTCATCACCCCGGAATATGTGCGTTCCGTTCCCGGCGTCCTGAAGAACGCAATCGACATCGGCTCGCGCCCATATGGAAAAGGTGCGTTGATCGGCAAGCCTGCCGCCATCATTTCCACCTCACTTGGTGCCATTGGCGGCTTTGGTGCAAATCATCACCTGCGCCAGTCATTGGCCTCCCTCGACATGCCGACACTCGGTCAGCCTGAAGCCTATATCGGAAATTCCGCCACTCTCTTCGATGAGGGTGGACGTCTTTCCAACGAGAACACGGCTGAGTTCCTGAAATCTTTCATTCACCGCTTCAGCCAGTTCATCGGAGAGAAGGCACGGGCCATGGCCGCCTGAGATCCTGCGTCGTCACGCACCATCACGGGATGACGCCAGCCTGCAATTTTCGGAGACCGAAGGTGAAAACGCTCTGGAATTCCGCACTCGCGCTGCTTGTAGCCAATGGGGCCCTTCTGGGCCTCACCCCTCCGCTTGGGAAACTGGCGAGTGCGGCAGGCTTGCCACCAATGGTCTGGGCCTTTGTCATATCGGCTGGGGCTGGCCTGGTCCTGCTCGCTGTTGTGCTCGCACGCGGCGCACAGATCAGGCTCGACCGCGCTACGCTCACCTATCTGTCGGTGACGGCCGCGATCTCCTACGCGATTCCGAATATCCTCATCTTCTCGGTCGTGCCGCATCTGGGCGCAGGCTATACGGGCATCATGTTCACGCTGTCGCCGGTATTCACCCTCGCGCTATCCATTGTCCTTGGCGTCAGACGACCAAGTGGCCTCGGCCTGGCAGGCATTCTGATCGGCTTCGTCGGCGCCGTGACCGTTGCCCTGACGCGGGGCGAGGCGGGAGCACCGGCCGAGATGATCTGGGTCTTGCTCGGACTTGCCATTCCCGTATCGCTCGCGGCCGGAAACATCTATCGCACCGCCCGCTGGCCAGACGAAGCGGGGCCACTTGAACTTGCCGCAGGCAGTCATCTGGCTGCAGCCATCCAGCTTTTGATCGGCATTGTCATTGCGGGGCAGATGTCAGCTTTCACCCTGCTCCCCTCGATCCCCATGATCGTGTTCCTGCAGATTGCAGCAGCGTCGGCCATGTTCGCACTTTTCTTCCGGCTACAATCCGTTGGCGGGCCCGTCTATCTCAGCCAGATCGGATATGTCGGCTCTGCTGTCGGCCTTGTTATCGGCATCCTGTGGCTCGGGGAAAATTACGTGCTGCTCACCTGGACCGGCGCTGCGATCCTGGGCGTCGGCGTGGCGGTGACAACTCTTGCACAAATGCGGGCGAACCGTGCCAATGCTACAGCACACCCCAGGCCCTGAAACGACCGCGGCCGGTAACTTCGCGCAGGCCCAGTTCGGCAACGAGGTTGAGGGCTGCGCGTTGGGTCACGTTCAGTTCGCCCGCGATCAAGGCCGCCGATACGACCGGGCGCGCCATCACCAGATCCACGAGTGCGGGCAGGCTGGAGCTTGTCCTGCGCCCTTCGAGCTTGCGCATGATGCGGGCATGCGCAAGGGTCAGGCGCTGCAACTCCTTCATGCCGCGCTCGGCGTAAAGCTCCACCGCCTCGATGAGGGCTGTAAGCCGCATGTCCCGGTCACTTGAGCGCCGGCGTTCGCGGGATATAGTTTTCAGCCCCAGCGCAAGGGCAGGGAGATGGGCGCGCGCCTTTTTCGCGCGGCGCAGATAGGACGCAGCAAGCTGGAGCCCGAGCCAGTGCTGGTTTTGCAGCGGCGTCGCCACTTCCCATGCGTCCCAAACCAAGGCCGCCGCCAGTACCGGAGCACCGGCTTCGTCTGCTGCCCGCTCCACCACCTCCAGCCATCGCGCAACGCGTTCCCCCTCCCCCCATTGCGGATCATGCAATGCCGGGTCTGGAGAAGATCTTCGAAGCGTCCCACCTGGAGGCACTTCCCCCTGAAGAACCTGCTCGGTTCGCTCCAGAAGCGCGTCCATTTCTGCCAATTCGCGCGCAAGCGCATCCTGTTCAGATATCGCGGTTGCCGCTTCCACCTTCACCCCGGTCGCTGCTTCGCGCCTGGCCAGATGGTTCACGCCTTCGCGGCTCGCGGCCCAACCCGCCGGAGCGCTCGCAATGCGCCTGCGCGTGCGCAGCACCTCATGGGCGCGCGTCAGCTCGTGGCTCGGCGGGCGGATATCCATGCGCGCATCGTGCAGCACGAGTTCTTCCTCATGCACCAGCTCGCCTTCCAGCCACAGGGTGGCTGCCGCCTCATGAAAATGCTGTCGCGCGCGGAAACCGTCAGCAAAGGAACAGGCGGCGATCCGCTCGTCCAGACGCGCAAGCGCATCCTCAGCACGCATGATCCGCGTCAGCATGTCGTGGCCGATGCCGCCCAATCCCGTCCCCTTGCTCGGTTTCGGCAAACTATAGGCGAAGGCCATTGCAGAAGCGAACAGGCTTTTTCGTTCCGTAAGGCCAACCGCTTGACGCATGGGCAAACAAGCGCCTAACTCGACAGTGCATTTTCCTTCAGGAACAGTGGATGCAGCCGCGCCTCAGTCTTCTCCTCTCCATTCTTTTCTCGCTGCCGATCATGACGGCTCTTGGCTTACAGGCAGCCGCAGCGGAAAAGGCACATATCGCCGTTGCTGCAAACTTCATCGAGCCTGCGCGAAATCTCGTGAAGCGGCTGGAAGCGTCCAGCGAGCATCGCTACACGATCAGCTTTGCATCCACCGGACAGCTTACTGCCCAGATCATGCAGGGCGCACCCTATGACGTGCTGCTCGCGGCTGATGACGAGCATCCCGCCAAGCTGATCGGGCAGGAACTTGCCCTGAAGGCAACGCGCTTCACCTATGCACGTGGTCGGCTAGCCTTGTGGGCCGGCGGCACCCCGATCTCGCCGGAGATGCTCCGTGCCAATCCACCTCAGAGTTTTGCAATCGCCAATCCCGAAACAGCGCCTTACGGCCGCGCGGCCCTGCAAAGCCTGGAAAAGCTGAAGCTTGCCGACCTGCTGAGCTCGAGACTCGTGAAGGGCAATTCCGTGGCGCAGACCTTCCAGTTCATCGCAAGCGGCAATGCGGGTGCTGGGATCGTCGCCCTTGCGCAACTTCATGACCAGCCTCGCGCCTCCTATTGGCCCGTTCCCGCGGCGTTGCATGATCCGATCATACAGGATGCCGTTCTGCTCGCGCGTGCGGCCGACAATGCCGCAGCCCTCGCCTTCCTCACCTTCCTGAAATCGGCCGAGGCACGGGCCATCATCACCGGCTTCGGCTACGACATCGGAGGCGGGGTCTGATGGGCGGGCTTGGTCCGGATATCTGGATAGCTGTCCGGCTAACCCTTGCGCTAGCCCTCATTACAACGCTCATTCTTCTGGTGGTGGCAACGCCGCTTGCCTGGTGGCTTGCCCGCTCTCAAAGGAGATGGAAGGAGGCCGTTGCAGCGCTTGTGGCCCTGCCGCTGGTGCTGCCGCCCACGGTGCTCGGTTTCTACCTTCTCATCGCGCTCGGTCCGCAGGGGCCGGGCGGCGCACTGGCCGGTCTATGGGATGCACGCACCCTTGCCTTCTCCTTCGAAGGGCTGGTGATCGGCTCGGTCATCTATTCCCTGCCCTTTGTCGTGCAGCCAATCCGCAATGCGTTTCAGGCCATGGGTGATCGCCCGATGGAGGTGGCCGCAACCTTGCGCGCCTCGCCCGCCACCGCTTTCTGGCGGGTGGCCTTACCGCTCGCGCGGCCCGGCTTTCTCGCCGGTGCCGTACTCGGCTTTGCCCATACGATCGGCGAGTTCGGCGTCGTCCTGATGATCGGCGGCAATATCCCCGGCGAAACCCGCGTGCTTTCCGTTGCCATTTTCGATCTTGTCGAGACCATGCGCTGGCGCGAGGCGAACCTGTTGAGTGCCGGGCTGGTCGTTTTCTCCTTCCTCGTGATCCTGGCCATGATCCTTGCGGAAAAGCGCATGCGGCGGATGCGCGGATGATGGCTTCACCTGACCGGATCAGCATCGCACTTCGCGGCAAGGTGGGCACGCTCCCGCTCGGTTTCACCTTCGAGGCGCCCGCCCATGGCGTGACTGCCCTCTACGGCCCGTCGGGATGCGGCAAGACGACATTGCTGCGCGCCATCGCCGGTCTGGTCAGACTGCAGGGCCACTGCCATGTCGGTGGAGAAAGCTGGCAGGACGAGGGACATTTTCTCGCCCCGCACCGACGCGCCGTCGGATATGTGTTTCAGGAGCCGAGTCTGTTTCCTCATCTGGACGTGGAAGACAATCTGCGCTTTTCCCTGAAGCGTGGTCAGCGGCCGGACAATGAAGACGAGATCCTGCGTCTGCTGGGGCTCATGCCGCTTCTCTCCCGCGATCCGGCGACATTGTCGGGCGGTGAACGCCAGCGCGTTGCCATTGGCCGTGCACTCTTTTCGCAGCCGCGCCTTCTCCTGATGGACGAGCCGCTGTCGGCGCTCGATCCGGCAGCCCGCGACGAGATCCTGCCCTTTCTCGAACGCCTGCATGGCGAACTTGAACTGCCGATCTTCTATGTCAGCCACGACATGCGTGAGGTGGAGCGGCTGGCAGACCATCTGGTGCTGGTGGACGAAGGTCGCGTGACTGCGTCCGGCCCGCTTCAACACCTGCAGGGTGACGCAAGCCTGCCGCTTGCCGCTGCGCGTGATGCAGCCGTGACGCTGGATGCCACCCCGTCAGGCTTTGACCATACGGGCAATCTGCAGGCTTTCAGCGTTGCAGGCGGTGTCTTTCATCTCCCCGCGGAAAGCGAGCCGCCCATGGGTCAGGTGCGTCTGCGGATTGCCGCCGGTGACGTGTCGATAGCGCTGCACAGCGCGGCCGACACCACCATACTCAACATTTTGCCGGCTTATATCGAAAGCCGGCGCGCGGTTTCTGACTCGGAGGAAATCATCGTGCTGCGCCTTGCGGGGGAGGAGATTGCAGACTTGCCCTCTGCCCGACTGCTTGCGCGCATCTCGCGCCATTCCTGCGAGCGGTTGCGGCTCAAGCCGGGCATGCATGTCTATGCGCAGGTGAAAGGCGTCGCCCTGGTTCCGGGGCGTTGATGGCCGCTGTTCCTAGCTGCCGCTTTTTTCCGTCGCCGCACGATACCAGCGCACAAGCGTCTGCCGGTCCTCATCGCTCATGCCCGTCCGGTTGGCCGGTGGCATGGCGTGGGTCACGCCTGACTGGAGATAGATCGCGCGGGCATGGCGGGCGATCTCCGCTTCGCTTTCCAGGACCACCCCCTTGGGCGCCCAGTTGATGCCAGGCCAGGCCGGTTCTGCCGCATGGCACATGGAGCAGCGCGCGGAGACGATGTCGCGCGCTTCCTCAAAACCCTCTGCCTTCATGAAGCGTTGCTCATAGGCTGTTGCCGGACGCGTCCCCTCCCCTTCTGCAGCCTGCCACATGGGCGCGGTGGAAAGCCACGCGATAGCAAGGAAGATGAGGGCGGTTGCGAGCCAGGTCCATGTCGGGCTGCCCGCACGCGCATGGCGGGTGTTGAACCAGTGGCGAATGGTGACGCCCATCAGGAAGACGAGGCTTGCGATAAGCCAGCTATGTTCCGTGGCGAAAGCCAGCGGATAATGGTTCGACAGCATCAGGAAGACGACGGGCAGCGTCAGATAGTTGTTATGGGTCGAGCGCAGCTTGGCAATCTTGCCATATTTCGGGTCCGGCTTGCGCCCGGCCTTGAGGTCCGCGACCACGATACGCTGATTGGGAATGATGATGAAGAACACATTGGCCGTCATCACCGTCGCGGTGAAGGCACCCAGATGTAAAAGTGCCGCGCGGCCGGTGAATATCTGGTTGTAACCCCAGGACATGGCGACGAGCAGCGCGAAGAGCAGGAGCATCAGAAGCGTGGGCTTCTCGCCCAGCCCCGACTTGCACAACAGGTCATAGATGATCCAGCCGATGCTGAGCGAAGCGGCGGAAATCAGGATTGCCTGCCAGACGGAAAGATCGGCCTTGGCGGGATCGATCAGGTAAAGCTCCGCCCCGACCCAATAGACGATCATCAGGAGGGCTGCACCGGAAAGCCAGGTGGAATAGCTTTCCCATTTGAACCAGGTCAGATGCTCGGGCATCTGCTCGGGCGCCACGAGATATTTGCGGATGTGGTAGAACCCGCCGCCGTGAACCTGCCACTCCTCGCCATGGGCCCCGACAGGCAGATCGGGTGCTTTTCTCAAGCCAAGATCAAGTGCGACGAAATAAAAGCTCGAGCCGATCCAGGCGATGGCCGTGATGACGTGAAGCCATCTGACGGCAAAGCCTATCCAGTCCCAAAGCACAGCCCAATCATACATGTGGTCTCTCCTGATGCTTTTGCGACCTTACAGTCTGAGCCGGACAAGCGGTATTTGATCCAAAGCCCAAGCTGTATCAAAAA
Organism: Nitratireductor sp. CH_MIT9313-5; assembly: GCF_037029545.1. Lineage (NCBI taxonomy): Bacteria > Pseudomonadati > Pseudomonadota > Alphaproteobacteria > Hyphomicrobiales > Phyllobacteriaceae > Nitratireductor > Nitratireductor sp. CH_MIT9313-5. The sequence goes on from NZ_JAYMER010000028.1 coordinate 261,707, forward strand.
ATCAGGAACAGACATTTTCCACGGGCAGGCTTTTGACAGCTGTCAACTGGCCCCGAAGTTCGTCACTCAGCAGCCTCGGTCTGAGGTGCTTGCGTGATTTCCTTGAGGCCTTCTTCTCCGATCGCGCGGGCCGCAGCCGGGTGAATGCGAATGTCGCCGGCGGGCATCATGTCGCGCACGGCGAATGCCACCTGCTTGGCTGCGGCATGGTCGGGCGCGATGATGTCGAGTATCCAGTTCACATTGCCGCTGTCCCAGTCACCCGGTTTCAGGTTCAGCGGAAAGACATTGGCGTTGATCTGGTCACAGATCGCCGCGTCCACCTTCTCCGAAACATTCGCCCATATCGCCATTCCGGCAAGACGCGGCGGGCGCCCCTCCCCTGCCCCTTGCGCGACAATGGCCACGCGGTTTCGAGCCAGCGGATTGATAAGCACCCGTTCCAGCTCTCCCATGCCCAGCCAGCGGTAGCGTTGCTGTCCGAACATCAGCAGCACGGCCTTGCCCAGGGCATCATGCAAGCGCGCGATTTCGGCCGCGGTATCTTCCGCCTCCCTTGCGCCTGCTGGCGCGGGTGAAGCTTTGTTTTCTGCGGGATTGGGTTGAATGTTCATGCTTGGCCTCCTGCTTGTTTGTCTTGTGAGGCCAGCTAGCCGGATGGGCCGGTTCTACTGAAATCAGGTGCCGCCTATGGCGGGAATGCTCGAGCGCTCTGGTGCCGCGCAGCTGCCGCCCTCACGCTACTTTCCAGCCGAACGGCCAGTTCAATAACGGAACCTATTCTTTGCTTAGCTTCCGCCAGTCGGGATTTAACTTCTCCTTCACCATAGGAGCTGATCCATCAGTTTCCTGAATCGATCCGCTCGAAAAGATTCATGAAATGCGTTGGACGGCGCAACCGCGCAGACTCATTCTGCCCTGCATGAAGAAACCACCGCTGTCCCAGTTCCTCCGTCGCATCGACCGCAGCCGCAACATGGCGCGTTTCTACGCGCTTTCCGTGGAGCCTGATCTCTTCGGCGGCGCTGCCCTTGTGCGCCAATGGGGCCGTATCGGGAAAGTCGGCCGTGTGCGCATTGACCTCTACTCGTCCACCGAACAGGCTTTGGAAGCTCAGGCCCGTCTTGGCCGCTCGAAGCTTGCCCGCGGCTATCGCGCGGAATAGCAGCGATGCCTCACGCATGGCCCATGCCCGGCGTCACCGCTCCGGCCTGATTGCGCAATTCCTGGTCGACCAGCACTCGCAGATCCAGCGCACCGCGTTGAGCCTTGGCAACGAGCGAGCGCAGATAGCCACCCGGTGAGGCAATCCGTTCTGCCCGCTGCAGTATGACGGCCATGGCAATGGCAGCGCCTGCCTGCCCCAGAGCGGTACAGGCCGTGAACCAGCCGTGATCACTCACCCCCAACATCCGCCGCACCACATCACTCGCCTTGAACATATCCTGCCAGGACTGGATGCCCGCCGAAGCGTAATCGCTGATCGACGGACAGGATTTCAGGATACGGGTAAGCGTCAGATTTTGTGCTGATGAAACTGCGGCCCGTTCCCCGCGTTGACAGCTGTCAACCTTGGGCGGTCTCAGTTGATGGGGCGCATCTCTCACACCCAATTCTTCTTGTTTTTCTTCAAGAAGGGATTCTGACTCGGGCTTCTTTATGTGGCGCTCATTTTGGCGGACATTGGCGCTCACTTTTCGTGATTTGAAGGCCTCAGCGGTCCGCGCTTCGACCTTCTCCTGAACCCGGTTCTCCTGGTCATCAGCTTCGGTTTCGTAATCTGTTTGTGGCGTGACTGATACGGGAGCCATATCCGCCTCGACACCCTCACCCGCGTCTTGATGCCCAAGACCAAGACAGACTTCGAGCCGCAGCCTCAGGGCGACGAGCTTTGCAAAGCGGGCCTCCAGCTCCTCGCGTGACGTGCGACGGCCAAGACGTCCGCTCACCGCCGCAAAGACATCTTCCATTTCCCTCACGGCCTTATGCCCCTCTTCGCCAAGAGCGTTCAGCATGGCGCGTATGTCGCGCATATGGATCGTGACCTCCGAGCGCAGCGCCTTCATCTCCGTAGCGACACGGCGCACGCGGCTGGCCTCGGCGAAGATCTCGTCGGAACGCAGAACAAGCTGCGAAAGGTCGAAGCCGAAGGCCTGCTCCACCTCGCCGTCTTCGTTGCGGCGCGCATAGCGTTTGCCATTGGCACTATCGCGGCGCATGACGAGCCCGGCACTCACCAGCGACGCCAGGTGGCGACGCAGTGTTGCCGATGCCATGCCGCGGGCACGCACGGACAGCTCTGCATTGGACGGAAAGACAATCAGGCGCGTGGAAGCCTTCAGCTCACGCTCTGGCAGAAAACTCAACAGCGCTTCGAGAACACAGATGGTGCGATCAGACAGACCAAGATGCTGCTTGGCTTCCGTTACCGCGCGGATGAGTTTCCACTTGTCGACAGTTTTTTTATCCCCGCTTTCGCTACGGGGTTTCGCGCCTGAAGCGGCTCTTGCAATGGCTCTTTGAGCAGAAATCTGCGCATGGGCCATCCCCCGCCCGCCAAATGGCGAGACGGCAAATGTCTCCGTCATCCTCTCACCCTTCTTCAGGCAAGAAAAATACGGCCACCGGATCGCACCGATGCTTGACTTTAGCGGTCGGAAGTGATTCTTTCAGATTGCTACATCGAAAAGGGGCTTCCGGAATGGCGACGTTCTGGGGGCCTTTTTTCTTGTCCGATTTTCCTCGTTCTCAGTTCATTTTCTACGCGTGGGTTACACTCTACCGCGGGGATGAAGGGCGGGGATAAATCCGCCTCACCTTCCCCGGAAACTCATCTGCCTTCCCGCTTTGCCTGCTGCGCCTGAGCGATCAGCCCTGGCATGCGCTTCAGCAGAAATTCCGCAAAGCCGGGTTCGGCTTCTTCATTGATCTCAAGCCGCGGCTTGGGGCCGGGAATGTAGCGGGCAATCACTTTGCCCTGCCCGTCTGTCACGTCGCGTGGTCGTCCATGACGCGGCTGCGGCGGTTTCTTGGACAGTTGCGCAAAGAGCAGCTTGAAACGCTCGTCCGAGCCTGCCGCCTGAAAGGCTTCGCTCGCGATGATCCGTTCTGCCGCTTCCAGTGCCGCCTCGCTTTTCAGCTTCTCCGCAAGGCTCAACCAGCGTGGACGACCTGCTTTCGGCGCTGGCCCGATGGCGCGGGCTATATCCGCGGGAACAGCACCGGCCACGGCCAGAAGGCGCGTCATCTCAGCCTTGTGAAGCGACAGCGCATTCTGGACGATGCCGCGGTCGAAACCATGCGCAATCAGCCCATGAGCAAAAAACGCCTTCTCGATGAATGAGAGATTGCGTCGCTCTGTGTTCTCCTTGCCCTGCGCCAACACGAGTTCGTCGTCGGAAAGCTCGCGGACAATGGCACGCACGGGCCGCTCCAGCCGCATGCAGGCGCGTACGCGGCGATGGCCATAGGCAACCTGGTAGCGCCCTTGCGCGGTCGGGTGAGGGCGCAGGAGAACCGGCACCTGTTGCCCGCTCTCGCGCATGCTTTCGACAAGGGCAATGAAAGCCTCGTCGCCCTGATCTTCATGGGACAGCCGGTCGCGGACGAGCGAGGGATCAATCCTTGCCGGGTCGATCTCCACCACCTGCTCACCGCGCGCCAGGCTTTCCTTCAAGGCGCGGGCTTCCTGCAGTTCCTGATTGACCGAGTTGAGCGACAGGCCTATGGCCTTGATGGCGCCGGAGGAGGTGCGGCCGGGTGCGGGAGCAGAAGGTGCCGCCGATTTTGCAGCCGGCGCATGATCCGCCTTGTCCTGCGGCATCGACTTGGTTTCGGGCGCACGGGCAGGCGAGGGGGCTTCACCGGGAAGCGGTCCGCTGCCGAACAAGGCTTTCAGGTGGTCCTTGCGCTTGCTCATGCTTTATTCCCCCCGTCCCCAGGCTTCGCGGACAAGCTGCTCGATCTCCTGGTTGACAGCTGTCAACGCTTCCATCGCGCGGTCATAGGTCGAGCGGGTGAAATTGTCCCGGCCAACCTCGTAGAGCGTCTGCTTGGTGAGACCCGCATCGGAAATCGCGGTCGACTTCACCATGGGCGCGGTCAGAACCCGCTCGCCGAACTGGGAGCGCAGGAAGCCGACGATCTGCGTTTGCGGCCCGTCATTCGGCTCGTAGCGCGTGATGAGATAGCGCAGGAAATCGAAATTGAGCGTGCCGCCCGCCGAGCGTACCACCGACAGAAGATCGGCGGTCATGTAGAGAAACTGGCTCATCGATGCGACATCGAGCATCTGGGGATGAACGGTCACGATGACCGAAGTCGCCGCACAAAGTGCCGAGAGCGTCAGAAAGCCGAGCTGCGGCGGACAGTCGATGACGACAATGTCGTAATCATCGGCCACCGACTGGAGCGCGGCCTGGATACGGGCGAAGAAAAAGCCCTCCGTGTCATCCTGCCGGGTCGCCAGCATGCGCGGCGTCGTGTGCTCGAATTCGTGAAGTTCCAGATTGCCCGGCACGAAGTCCAGCCCGTCGAAATAGGTCTTGCGGATGATCTCGGAGAGCGGACGGCGCTCCTCGTCATAGCGGATCGCGCCATAAAGTGTGTCATTGCCGGTCAGATCCACTTCCGGCTGATAGCCGAGCAGGGCCGACATGGAGGCCTGCGGATCGAGATCGACCGCCAGAACCCGGTAGCCTTCAAGCGCCAGATGCTGGGCGAGATGGGTGCTGGTCGTCGTCTTGCCGGAGCCACCCTTGAAATTGGTGACGGCAATGACCTGCAGATGTTCATGCTCCGGGTCGCGCCATTTCACATAAGAGCGGGCCTTGGCAATATTGCCCTTGACGAGCGCCTGATTGGCCAGATGCTGGCGCAGCGCATTGATGTCCTGAAGGGAATAGTAGCGGCGGCCCCCCGCGCCCGTTTCGGGCTGGGGACCTTCGCCGGCGATTGAAAGCTGGCGCAGATAGCCATCCGACACGCCGATAAGCTTGGCGGCTTCGCCCGAGGAGAAGGTACGCAGGACCTTGCTTTCGGCAGGTGCAAAGAGCCGTTCGCGCAGCACGCGAAGCTGGTCGGAAAGAAGGGCGGCATCGGCAGCAATGCGCTCGTCTGCTGCACTGGCTTCTGCCGTCTGGGTGGCGCTGTCCAACATATTCTCCTCTGGTGAGCCCCCGCTCGAATTCAAATTGCACATGCGCATGACCAGCCGCTGACAAGCATCAACAGCTCCGCCGACAATCAAGTCGGCATCTTCTTCCCGACCTCAGCCTAAGCCGATTCGCCGGTGAAACACCATGCACCTACGCCAACGGCTCGATATGCGCGGGACAGACGCCCTGCGCGAAGCCGCATACAAAGACATGTTCCAAGCGCTGTTTCGGCCAGATCGCGCTGTTACGCCGAAAGGGGAAATAACGCCTGAAATCCGTATCCAACTCAGACAGGGAGGAGCTGAGTCGTCAAGAAGTTTTTGGTTAACAGAAGGTTAACACCTGCTCCCTGACGCGACGCTTCAGGGGGCGAGCAGGCAGTCCATCATGGCGCTGTCGGGGGTGCAAAGCCCGTCCACTACATCGAAATGGTGGCGGTCGGGTTCCTCCACCACAGCCGTGCGTGCGCCAAGGCCGGTCCAGATATTCGCCAGCAGGGCATTCTGGCGAACAAATTCAGCACGTTCGGCCGCACCGACCCAGCAGGTCAGCTTCTGCCGGGGGAGGGGAGGCAGAAGTGCTGGCGAATGCGCCTGGGCCTCTGCCTCATCGATCTGCAACTCGCCATTGAGCTCCAGACCCATGAGCGGGCGCAGATCATGCACGCCGGATATGGAAAGCACATGGGCGATGCGTTCGCGCACGGCCTCTGGGAGAGGGGAGGGGTGCGAGACCAGCCGCGTGACCAGATGTCCGCCGGCGGAGTGGCCAGCCAGATGGATGGGGCCTTCCATAGTGCCGCCCAGATGCGTGACGGCGTTGGCCATTTCCTCGACGATCCCGCCGATGCGGATTTGCGGGCAAAGCGTGTAGGAGGGAATGGCAACGGCGAAGCCCCTTTCATTCGCCCCTTTTGCCAGATGAGACCAGTAGTTCTTGTCGAAGCGCCGCCAATAGCCGCCATGCACGAATATGACGAGCCCGCGCGGCTTCGTCTTCGGCAGGAAGAGGTCGTGGCGGTTGCGCTCGCCCGGTCCATAGGCTTCATCGAGCTTTGCACGGCCCTCATCCAGCATCTGCTGGCGATAACTCTGTGCCGCCTCGACCCATGCTCCCGGCCACCGCTCGGCGCGCGGAATATTGGGCGGATTGGCGTAGGCATCATCCCAATCGGTGATTTCGCGGTAAAACATGGCCCCTCCGATATGTGAGCCTTTTCTACAGCGCTTTTGGCCCGGCGGAAATGGCCCGGTACCCGGCGCGTACTGCCAATGGCCAGATTGCTATTTGCACTGATCCTTGGATATGAAAGACTTCGCGCGGAATCGGGCGCGCTCAATGCCTGGAAGAAGAACAGGACCTCGGGGGACAGTTTCATGAAGAAAGCACTCGCAGCCAGCCTACTGGCACTCAGTTTCGCCATGGGCGGCATGGCGCAGGCCGAGCCGGTGAAAATCGGCCTTATCACGACCCTTTCGGGCGGTGGTGCAAGCCTTGGCGTTGATGCGCGCGACGGCTTCATGCTGGCGATCGAGCAGGCCGGCAATGACGAGATTGAAGTTGTCATCGAGGATGATGCACGCAAGCCCGAGCTTGCCGTTCAGATCGCAGACAAGATGGTGCAGAGCGACAAGGTCGATCTCATGACCGGCATCATCTGGTCGAACCTTGCCATGGCGGTCGTACCCTCGGTCACTGCGCAGGACGTAATCTATCTGTCACCCAATGCCGGACCTTCCGCCCTTGCCGGTGCCAATTGCCACCCGAACTATTTCAATGTCGCCTATCAGAACGACAATTTCCACGAGGCCATGGGCGAGGCGGCCAATGAGGACTTCTCCAAGACCTTCATCATGGCGCCGAACTATCCGGCGGGTAAGGATTCGCTGACCGGCTTCAAGCGCTTCTACAAGGGCGAGCTTGCCGGTGAGGTCTACACCAAGCTCGGCCAGACGGATTATGCAGCCGAGATCGCGCAAATCCGTGCTTCAGGTGCGGATTCGGTCTTCATCTTCCTGCCCGGCGGCATGGGCGTGGCCTTCACCAAGCAGTTCGCACAGTCCGGCGTGGACATTCCGCTCATGGGCCCGGCCTTCTCCTTCAGCCAGGACGTGCTGCCGGCTATCGGTGAAGCCGCACTTGGCGTGAAGAACACCGCCTCCTGGGCGCCCGATCTCGACAATGAGACCAACAAGGCTTTCGTTTCGGCCTTCAAGGAGAAGTATGACCGCCTGCCATCGGTCTATGCCGCGCAGGCCTTCGACACCGCAAACCTGATCCTCTCGGCTGCCGAAAAGGCGGATGTTTCCGATCGCGAAGCCTTCCGCGCGGCATTGAAGGAAGCCGACTTCCAGTCGGTGCGCGGAAAGTTCAAATTCAACACCAACAACCACCCGATCCAGGACTTCTATGTGCGTGAGGTCGTGGAAAAGGATGGCGTACTCACCAACACTATTGTCAGCACGGCCTTCACCGATCACGGCGATGCCTATGCCGCCGAGTGCAAGATGTAACGACACGCAACGCCATCCCGGCCGACCATCAGGGAGAGCCGGGACCCGTTGAGAGACGCGGCCGCATTGCGCGTGCTTTCGTGTGTGGATCGGAGCGGGGCATTGCTCCACGATGGTCTAATGGGTCCCGGACAAGCCTGACCTTCTTCCGGGATGACATAAGCGGGCACCTGATGCGCCATCCCCTGAAACCCGGTTTCCTGAAATAATATTCCCGTGTCCCTGACCCTTCTCATAGAGCAGATCCTGAACGGGCTTCAGTTCGGCGTGATGCTGTTTTTGATGGCGGCCGGGCTGACGCTGATTTTTGGGGTGATGGGGCTCATCAATCTGGCCCATGGCGCGCTTTTCATGGTGGGCGCCTTCGCCTGCGCTTCAGTGGCGGCGTGGACAGGCTCCTTCTGGGCGGGGCTTGCCGCAAGTCTGGCTGCTGCGGCTGCAGCAGGTGCGGTGATCGAGCTTCTGGTCATCCGCAGGCTCTATGACCGGGATCATCTTGACCAGGTGCTGGCGACATTCGCGCTGATCCTGATCTTTTCGGAAGGCACACGCTGGCTCTTCGGGTCCTTTCCACTTTATCTCGATATTCCGCCGCTTCTGTCGGGAGCAGTCAGCCTGCCGGGCGGGGCGCCCTATCCGGTCTATCGTCTGGCCGTGATCGGGGTTGGCATTGCCGTCGCTGTCGGCCTGTCCCTGCTCATCTCGCGCACGCGGCTTGGCATGCGCATTCGCGCCGGCGAATCCGACCGCGAGATGATCGCAGCGCTCGGCGTCGACATCACCACGCTCTACACGCTTGTCTTCGCGCTCGGGGCGGCATTGGCAGGTCTTGCCGGTGCCATGGTGGGGGCGCTGCAATCGGTGCAGGTTGGGATGGGTGAGCCGGTTCTGATCCTGGCCTTTGTCGTGATCGTCATCGGCGGCATCGGCTCCATCCGTGGCGCGCTGTTCGGTTCAATTCTTGTCGGGCTGACGGAGACGCTCGGTCGTGTGCTCCTGCCGCACGGATTGGGCCTCTTCATGGAGCCATCGGCTGCCGCATCCATCGGTGCGGCGATCGCTTCCATGCTGATCTACATTCTCATGGCGCTGATCCTTGCCTTCCGGCCGCAGGGCCTTTTCGCGGCAAATGGGTGAAGCGATGACGCGCAACCTCATCACCCGCGAAAACCTCATTACGCTGGTCCTGCTGGCCGCTCTGCTTGTGGGACCGCTTGTGGCGGTGGCGCTTGATGAAACCTTCTATGTGACGCTCGCAACGCGGATTGCCATTCTCGCGCTTGCTGCGACGGGGCTCAATCTGGCGCTCGGCCTTGGAGGATTGGTCTCCTTCGGCCATGCCGCATTCTTTGGCATTGGCGGCTATGCTGCAGGCATTCTTGCCACACACGCCTTCAATGGGGAGCCACTGATCTTCGGGCTTTCGGGCACGAAAAACATGCTCATCATCTGGCTGGTCGGGGCCGTCTCGGCGGCAGTTGTCGCAGCCGCAACCGGCCTGATCGCGCTGCGCACCTCGGGCGTCTATTTCATCATGATCACACTCGCCTTCGCGCAGATGATCTATTATTTCGCCATCTCCTGGCCTGCTTATGGCGGCGAGGACGGGCTCTCGATCTTCGTGCGCAACGGTTTTCCCGGCGTGAACACGCTCCAGCCGCTGAGCTTCTTTCTACTCTGTTTCGCCGTGCTTATTGTGGGCCTTGTCTTCTTTGCTGTTCTGAAGAATTCGCGTTTCGGTGCGGCATTGCAGGCGGGCCGCCAGAACGAGACGCGACTTGCCGCGGTCGGCATTGCGCCATTCCGCATTCGGCTCGCCGCATTCGTCATCTCGGCGATGATGACGGCAATCGCCGGCGCGCTGTTTGCCGACCTCAACCGCTTTGTCAGCCCGGCGATGCTGTCCTGGCACATGTCGGGTGAACTGATCGTGCTCATCATTCTGGGTGGCACGGGAAGGCTTGCCGGTCCGCTTGCGGGCGCATGTGTCTATGTGCTCTTCGAATTTCTCCTCGGCGGCATGACGGAGCACTGGCAGCTCTTTCTCGGTCTTGTTCTGCTTGGCGTCGTGCTCTTCGCACGTGGCGGCGTGATCGGATTGCTGGCGGGGAGGGCGCATCATGGCTGAGCCGATCCTGCGCCTGGAAGGACTGAACAAGAGCTTTGGAGCGCTGAAGGCGAGTGACAATGTCAGCCTTGAGCTTTACCCGGGCGAGATTCACGCGCTTATCGGACCCAATGGTGCGGGCAAGTCAACGCTCATCAACCAGATCAGCGGCGCGTTGCAGCCGGACAGCGGGCGCGTATACTTTGCCGGCGAAGATGTGAGCGAACTGGGAATGGCCGCCCGTGCGCGGCTTGGCATGGGGCGAACATTCCAGGTCTCCTCGCTTGCGGGTGAGTTCTCCGCCCTGCGCAATGTCATGCTCGCCGTGCAGTCGCGGCAAGGATCGAGCTTCCGCTTCTTCAAGCCTGTTATGTCCGACCGCAGCCTTGTCGATCCGGCGATGGATGCGCTTGCGCGCGTGGGGCTTGAACACCGTGCCGATGTGCCGGCGGCCGAACTTTCCCATGGCGAACGGCGCCAGCTTGAAATTGCCATCGCGCTCGCGCTCGGTGCGAAGGCCTTTCTGCTGGACGAACCCATGGCGGGCATGGGACCTGAAGGCAGCAAGGCGCTGACACGCTTTCTCGACGGATTGCGGCATGAAGCGCCGATCCTGCTTGTCGAGCATGACATGGATGCCGTCTTCGCTCTTGCCGACCGCGTGTCGGTGCTGGTCTATGGCCGCATCATCGCGAGCGGTACCGTTGAGGAAATCCGCCGCGATTCCGCCGTGCGCGAAGCCTATCTGGGGGAGGGCGCATGACGCTTCTTTCCGTGAAGAACATCACCAGCTTCTATGGCGCGTCGCAGGCGCTGTTCGATGTCAGTCTTGACGTGCGCGAGGGGGAGGTCGTGGCGCTGATGGGGCGCAACGGCATGGGCAAGACCACGACCATTCGCGCCATTTGTCGGCTCACCCCACCGCGGGCAGGGGAGATTGCCTTTGCCGGACGCGATACAGGTCGGATGCGTCCACATCAGGTCGCAAGGCTCGGGATCGGGCTGGTGCCCGAAGGGCGGCGGTGCTTTCCCAATCTGACGGTGGAAGAAAACATCAAGGCCGCGGCCCGGCCCGGCCACTGGACGCTTGCCACCGTCAACACGCTTTTTCCCCGCCTTGCCGACCGCCGCAACCAGATGGCGGCAACACTGTCGGGTGGCGAACAGCAAATGCTCGCGATTGCACGCGCGCTTGCGACCAATCCCAAACTCATCATTCTCGACGAAGCCACCGAAGGTCTCGCGCCCGTGATCCGGCAAGATATCTGGGCGGCGGTGAAGACGCTGAAGGACGAGGGGCAGTCGATCCTGATCGTCGACAAGACACTGAGCGAGCTGCTGCCGATTGCTGATCGCTGTGTTGTTCTGGAGAAAGGGCGCACGGTGTGGAGCGGTGAACCGCAGGCGCTCGATGCGGATGTGCAGGAGCGGTTTTTAGGCGTTTGAGGCGCGAGGGGCGGTGGTGCGTGGCAACCCCAAGCGGACGGACCGTAAAGCACTCCCGATTCAAGAGCCCACGTCCTGAGTGGATCGAAAGCGAAATAGGTCGGCTATATCTTTCCAGTTTCTTTCAGGTTCGGCTGTGGAAATGTTTGCGCCCCTTCGCACCCCCCTCTGCCTTGCCAGGCATCTCCCCCTCAAGGGGGGAGATTAGCCTTCATCACAGCCTCGCCTAACCTTCCGCAGGAAGTGGCAAGGCTTCAACGACTAATCTCCCCCCTTGAGGGGGAGATGTCCGGCAGGACAGAGGGGGGTGTGACGGGCGCAGGCTGAGACGGGCGCCTACCTCACCACCGCATCACGCGGCATGTCGGACAAAATTTCCGCGCCGTCAGCGCGCATGATGACGATTTCTTCCAGACGCAGGCCGAACTTGCCGGGCAGATAGATGCCCGGTTCGATGGAGAAGACCATGCCTTCGTCCAGAACGGCGTCGGAAGTGGCGGTTATATAGGGCGGTTCGTGGATGTCGACGCCGAGGCCGTGGCCGGTGCGGTGCAGGAAACGGTCGCCGTAACCTGCTTCCTCGATGACCGAGCGGGCGGCGCGGTCGATGTCGCGTGCGACAACGCCCGGGCGGCATGCGGCAAGGGCCGCCTCCACGGCGCGGTTGACGATTTCGTGGATCTTGCGGAAGTCCTCGTCTGGCTCGCCGAAATAGCCCACTCGTGTCATGTCGGACGGGTAGCCGTTGAGCCTCCCACCGGTATCGATGAGAACAGCGTCGCCCTGTCTCAACTGCGTCGCGCCTGTGTGGTGATGCGGGAATGCGCCATTGCCGGCAAAGCAAACACTGGTGAATTCGGGTGTGGCCCCTTCGGCCTTGTAGACATCGCGAATGACGGTTGCGATCTCGCGTTCGGTGATGCCCTCGCGCAATGCGTCGAAGCCGGCCTGCATGGCGCGGTCATTCAGAACCGCGCTTGCCTTCAGGAGCTTGTATTCCGCATCGTCCTTGCGCGCGCGCAAATGGCCCAGCGTATCAAGCGTGAAGGCGCGGTTCTTCACGTCCAGACGGTCGAGGAGCATGAGCGCGAAATCGGCGCGCATCGTCTCGTCGATTGCGATTGAAATGCCGTCTGCGGGCAGCTTCAGCATCTCGAGAAGTTCACCCAGTGCTGCATCAGGTCCGTTGTCGTCGGCCCAGGGATGGAAGGGCAGGTCGGTTTTCTGTCGCGCGCTGTCGGCATTGAGTGCAGGCATCAGGAAACCCGCATAGTTGGCGCTGACCAAAAGCATGACCGGGCGCTCGTCGCCATGCGGGTCAAGGCCAGCAAGCCACATCATGTGGCTGGACGGACCGATGGCAACGAGGTCGGTTCCGGTCTCACCCATGCGGGCGCGCAGGGCTTCAAGGCGGGTGTCGGAATTCTGCGACATCAAGGACTCCAGAAGAGATGGTCTGATCGTGCCCGCTGGCTTAGCAGCGCGGCCCGGACAAGACCACCGGATTCCCGGACGCGGATTGCTCCAGAGACTTCATCGATACTGGACAGCGTCTAGCGCTGGCTGAAGGCCTCCGTGCCGCGCAGGAGGGGTTTGAGCAGCGAGGTGATGACGCGGCGATTGCCGGTCTGGATATTAACCTCCGCGATCATGCCGGGGATGATCGGCAGGGGCTCTCCGTTTGCGTCCTCAAGGCCCTTGCCGTCGGTGCGGATGCGCACTGCATAGAATGGTTGTGCGTCCGGGCGCGTCTGGTCGAGGATCGTGTCCGGGCTGATATGGACAAGCTCCCCTTCGAGCATCCCGTAGATCGTGTAGTCATAAGCGGTCAGCTTGACGCTTGCGGGCTGGCCGGTGGAAAGAAAGGCGACATCCTTCGGGTCGATTTCGGCCTCGATGGTCTGGCGGTCGCCAATTGGCACGATCTCCATGATCTTTTCGCCGGGCGCCAATACTCCGCCGCGCGTGTTGATGTAGCGCTTGTTGACGATGCCATCGACGGGAGAGCGAAGGAGGGATTTTAACCTCAGACCGTGGTTTCAGTCGCTGTTTCAAAGCGATATCTCGATACCCTCGCGGACGAGACATGTAGGCTTGTACGGCCGTTGCACTCCCGGATCAAGTGCGATGCCTTCAGCAGTTTCTATGCGCCGGCGAACCAGCCGGACCTGATCGGTATGGCTGGCGACGCTCGATCAACTCAGTTTGTTGGTCAGGATATGATGAGGAAGCAAGAGACGGGAATTTTGGGCGAACGTAGTCGCGAACGCCTGCACTGAGTCTATGGCTAAGCTTTTCTGCTCCCGCGATAGCTTCAATGTCAGATCAGCTTCTTCGAGCTGTGCAGTACACCGTCTCCGTCCGCGTAGAGCCAGTCGCCCGGCGAAAAGTTTACATCGCCAAAAGACATTTCGCATCCGGATTTGCCCCACCCTTCTTTTGCGCTTTTGACTGGCGAAGTTCCCAGCGCAAAAACCAGGATGTCCATGTCTTCTATCTCGGCGCTGTCGCGGAGCGCCCCGTTAAGAACGATACCTCGCCAGTCATTTTGCATCGCCAAGTTCACTAGAATGTCACCCAGTAGCGCGATACGCGTTGAGCCGCCGCCGTCGATTGCAAGGACACGACCTTTTCCTGGAGTTTCGAGCTGGGCCCTGACTTCAGAATTGTCTTCGAAGCACTTCACGGTTTGAATTGGAGCAGCGAAAGATTGGCGTTTCCCGAAGCTTCGCCATGGAAGATGAACGAGTGACAGATCTTTCGCGTGGCTGTCGATGAGGTCAGCAGTTTTCATGGGATCCTTACATAGGTTCTAGTTGGAGCGCTTCACTTGTTGGCAATCGGAGTCGACACGCGCCGTCGCATCTCGATTATCGCCGACTCGGGACTCGTAAGCACGGGCATATCGCAACGCTGTCGCGCAGCAGGTGCAGCGGATGCCATCGAGAACTGAGCCAAAATGACTACATCTGCGCCTTTTACGCGGCTAGCGCAGTCAGCCACAATCGCATCATGCGTTGCTGTGTCTCCGGCACGTTTTGCTTCAAGTGCACCAGCGCAGAATATGGACGAAATGCGCACATCCACCCCATGTAATTTGGCCTGTTCCGTGAGTTCCAGTTCCATCCCGGCAATTGCAGGAGGGAAGGTGTACAGCATTGCAACGTCTGTGCCATGTTCGAGTGCCGCATCGAACATAGCCTCGTTCGGGCGCATGACTGGCACTTCCTGTTCTCGGGCAGCGCGTTGGATGGCTTCTCCGAAGGCAGAGCAGGTATAAAGCACGCCATCTGCCTGTGTTGCGACTGCATAGCGAGTTAGGTCGGCAATTCGCTGGAACAATAAGGGCGTGAGGTCTCGGGTCTTCGCGCGATCTAGGGACAGCCCTTCTTCTAGGATTGATACAACCTCCGCAGCCGGCCACAGCCTGGCTGCAGCGGTCTCGATCGGTTCTATCGCGACCCGGGTTGATGGATCAGAGCTATTCGCGGTTGTCTATCCATGGCGGTGCCTGTTGATCTGCGAGGAGAGCAGGCGGATTGTGAGGTAGCCGCAATTCACGCTGTCACCGTCTCATTTGCTATTGTCTGCGCTACGAGATGCCCGAACGCGTCCGTGTTCATCCGGCCTCCAAGGTCGCGGGTGCGGTTGGCGGGGTCGTCAAGAACATCGTCGATGGTCTTCGCGATGCACGCGCCCGCGCGGTTCAGTTTCTCATCACGGCGATGCTCACCTAGCCAGCTTAGCATCATTGCCGCAGAGAGAATGAGAGATGTCGGATTAGCGATGTTCTTGCCCGCTATGTCAGGCGCTGAACCATGTTGAGCCTGAGCGCAGCACAGACCCGTTTCAGCGTTGGCATTGATCGATCCTGCCAATCCGAGCGAACCGGAAAGTTCCGAGGCGAGATCCGAGAGGATGTCACCATAGAAATTTGTAGCGACTACAACGTCATAAGCTTCGGGCTTTCGCACCAGCAGGGCCGCGAAGGCATCCACGATGATCTCTTCGGTTTCTACCACTGGGAAGTCCTTGGCAACTTGCCTGAAGCATTCCAGAAAGAGTCCATCGGTCATGAGGAAGGGAGTTAGCTTTATGTATCGCCGCGACTTTCTTGCGCCGCTGCATGGCAAGCTTGAAAGCCTCCCTGCAAATGCGAGTGCTGCCAGTTCGCGTAATCTTGCGCACGGAAAGCGCCATATCAGGGTCAGGCATCATTTCGCCCACGCCCTTGTGCATGTTCCGATCCGGATAGAAGCCCTCGGTGGCTTCGCGCATAATTACCAAGTCCATTCCGGGTGCCTTGTTCGGAATGAACTCTCGACTACGGGCCGGACGCACATTCGCGTATAAATCGAGCCCTATTCTAAAACCTGCCGAGACATTCCGCCCGCCTTCAGCAACGGGGGGGTAATCCATATGAGATTGAGAAGGCCCCGCACGAGAGACCAGTTTTGCCAACGCGGGCCAGATTTCGCCTGGATATGCATCACCCGGTCGCGGTGGCAAAGGAAGTGCTTGCAAGCGCAGCCGCCGTGCCGCCCAACGTGCTCACCTCGCCCGAGCCGGATGTGAAGGTCTCCGCCTATGATCCCGAAGGCATCCGCTACACGGTGCGCTTCTGGGTTCCAAGCTTTGCTGAAGACGTGGATTGCAAGGATGCGGTTCTCACCGCCATCGACAAGGCCCTGAGAGACAAACATCTGTCGGCGAGCGGCAGTGTTTCCTGCAGGTGCGGTTTCCCGGTGAAGGAAACCGAGGCCCCTGTCATGCACGCGTAGCAAGGAGAAAGCCGTGTCGTTCTTCCTGGCGGAGAGGAAGGGATTCCCCATGTCTGCGCCAAAAGAGCCTGAAAAACAAGGACTTATCAACCGTTAAAACTCGTCTTGTGTACCACCCTTGTGACCCGGAAACAACGGCAAAACAACATGGTCGGATGCGAAAAGCGGTTTCGCTCATTCAGGAGCAGGCTGCCCCCCCCCTTCACGGCGCAGTCCGCTGGTACCAAGCAGCGCTCAGGCTGCACCACAAATACTTCTTAGATATAAAGGTTGCGACTACACTTTGCGTTCTGCGAACGCTCGGTGAAGTATAGCTCTTAGGTGTATGCATCACCTGATCGCCGACGGCGAATTTCCGCACGCTCCAACATGTAGCGCTCAGCGGCTTCCATGTGTTCGCGCATGATGGTCGCGGCGCGTTCGCTGTCTCCCGTCCTGATCGCTCTCAGTAACGCAATCTGATAGTGCAGTCCGGCTTCCCTTAGTGCAGGGTTGGGCTCCTTGTAGATGGCCCGGCAGGCAGTCATGTCTCGCAGGAGGCTGACCAGGAATATGCATGTGAAACCGAGCAGCATGTTCTCCGCATGGCGTGCCAAAGCGATATGAAAATCCAGCTCCGCGAGGCGCTGTCCGTATTCGGCTTCTGCGGTCTTTGGCTCCTCCTCATAGAGCCTGATCTTGTCCTGCAGGGTCGCGAAGGCTTCCGGTGACAGCCTTCCCGCAACGCTGGCTGCCAGTTGAGGCTCAAGGACCTTGCGCATGGCGTAGATGTCAGGGATCGATGGCGGGTGGAACAGGAACAGATTATCGACCATCTTGATCGCCTGTTCAGTGTCGACGCCGGCAACGAACACGCCTCCGCCTGGTCCCGTCTTGCTGGTGGTCAGGCCCTGAAATTCAAGGATCTTCAGCGCCTCGCGCAATGTCCCGCGCGAGGCATTGTGGGTTTCAGGCAAAAGCCAAGCCTGTGGGATGCGGTCGCCGGGCATAAGATCGTTATCGATGATCTGCTCCCGAATCCGATCAGCGATGATGTCTGGCCTCTTGCGCCTCTTCAATTCCATGCAAAGCTGGGAGAAGCCGGATGCGGGGGATGGTCTCGCTGTTTCAGGCATCCTCGTTTTCTTCCACGGGGTGGTAGCAGGCTGCCTGATGCTCAGGGTGGCCTGCCGCCGCACTGAGCGGCGGTTGTGCATTCGTGCAGATATCGGTTCCGCGCGGGCAACGCGCGAAGAACGCGCAACCCGGTGGTGGATTATAAGGATCCGGCAGTTCAGTATTTGCATCCTCGGGAATGAGCGAGCGCTTTCCGGGGACCGGAGCCGATTTCAACAGAAGATGCGTATATGGATGGCGTGGTGCGGCGAAGATGCGCTGCGCGGTGCCCAGTTCGGCTAGACGACCGAAATACAACACGGCCACCCGGTCACTGACACTTTCGACAACCGAGAGGTCGTGGCTGATGAACACGTAGGTAAGACCGAATCTCTGCCTCAGATCATCAAGAATGTTGAGCACCTGCGCCTGCACGGATACATCGAGTGCTGATACAGGCTCATCGAGCACAATCACTTCCGGATCGGCAGCAAGGGCTCGAGCGATGCCGATACGCTGTGCCTGTCCGCCAGAAAACTCATGCGGAAAGCGGTCGAGGAATTCGGGTGCGAGATTGACCGCGTCCATCAATTCCTTCAGGCGCTCTTCTCGGGTCTCTCTGTCGAGACCGAGGAGATGCCGCAATGGCGTCTCAAGAATGGTACGGATGGTCTTGCGTGGATTGAGTGAAGCCACCGGATCCTGGAAGACATATTGCACCCGTCGAGCGAGCTTCCGCGGATCGCGCTTCGCCTCGGCGACAAGGTCGATGCCGTCAAAGGTGATCGATCCGCCAGTTGGCGTGTCGAGGCCGACGATCAGCCGCGCCAGAGTCGATTTCCCGCAGCCGGACTCCCCTACAATGCCTAGCGTCTCACCTTTGCGTACATTGAGCGAGATGCCCTGAACCGCATGAACAGCCGGCAGTTGTCTGCCGAACAGCGTATGCCCGCCGCCAAACACCCGCTCCGCATTTTCGATTTTCAGTAGTGCCGGTTCGGTCATGATCTTGTATCCGGGTTCAAGGGATAAAGGCACCGCACGCCATGCCCGCCGCCAAGCGGAGAGAGCGGGATCGTTCCAGTGCCGCAATCAGATCTTACGCGGGGGCAACGTGCGGCGAAGGCGCAGCCGTCGGGCAAATTGTTGACCACCGGCGGGCGCCCTTCGATGGCGTCGAGGCGCCGGTCAGGCGCTCCCAGAACCGGGACGCAATCGATCAGCTTGCGCGTATATGGATGAGCAGGTGCTTCCAGGACCTCCCGCGTTGTGCCCGTCTCCACGATGCGTCCCGCATACATCACCGCTACCCGATCGCAGATGGCGGAAACGACGCCGAAATCATGGGTGATGAAGAGGATTGCCGCACTGCTTTCGCGTCGCAGCGCATCCATCAGCGATAGAATCTGCGCCTGCACCGTCACATCGAGGGCGGTGGTTGGTTCGTCGGCGATAATCACCTTCGCGTCATTGGCGAGCGCCATTGCGATGCATACCCGCTGACGCATGCCGCCCGACAATTCGTGCGGATAGGACTTCAGCCGCTCGGCGGGATTGGTGATACGTACCAGTCGCAACAGTTCCGCGGCACGCGCATTCGCTTCCGCTCGCTTCATTGGCCGGTGTGCCATCAAGGCCTCGATGAGCTGATCGCCAATCGTAAAGAGCGGATGCAGGGTGGAGAGCGGGTCTTGGAAGACATGCGCGACATCGGCGCCGCGCAATTGTCGAATGCGCTCGTCACTGGCGGCAAAAAGGTCTTCGTCCTCAAGCCACGCAGCACCGCCGGAGATGCGTCCTGGCGGTGTCGGCACCAATCCCATCAACGACATGGCCGTTACCGATTTGCCGGAACCCGATTCCCCCACGATGCCCAGGCATTCTCCCGGATTGAGGTGGAGATCGATGCCGCCCACGGCGCGATAGATGTCGCTGCCAATGTGGAACTCGGTCTTGAGATCGGAGACCTCCAGAGTACTGTCTGGATGCTTGCGTTCCTCTGGAATTTCCTTCCGCTCGACAGTCGTGCGCGCCACGGGCCGCGTCAGCGCCCCTGACTTCAACCTCGGATCCAGTACGTCGCGTACTCCATCGCCCAGAAGGTTGATGCTCATTACAAGTACGAAGATCATCAGTCCGGGAATGATGGAGACATGTGGTGCGGTGAACAGTATTTTTCGTCCCTCGCCAAGCATGGAGCCGAGGTCGGCCTGCGGCGGTTGCGCTCCCAGACCGAGGAAG
>NZ_JAYMER010000028.1:281055-283414 GCF_037029545.1 Nitratireductor sp. CH_MIT9313-5
CAGGCCGGCCGTTTCAAGGATCATCCAGCCAATCGTGGTGGACATGGTGATGATGATGACCGGCAGCACGTTCGGAAGGATTTCGCTGAACAGTATGCTGGCGTTGGATTTTCCCGATAGCCTCGCAGCATCGACGAATTCCCGCCGCGAAAGGCCAATGGTGATGCCGCGAATATTGCGCGCAAAGAAAGGAATGTTGACCACGGCAATGGCATAAAGCGCGTTCAATAGCCCAGGCCCGAGCGCTGCAACGATGGCCAGGGCCAGAAGAATGTAGGGGAAGGCCATCACCATATCGATGCCGCGCATCAAGAGTGCATCGACGCGCCCGCCGACATAGCCCGCGACAAGGCCGATCAACGAGCCGAAGAAGGCGGCGATCAAGGTGGCCAAGATACCTACGGCAAGGCTGACGCGTGTACCCCAAACCAGGCGCGACAACACATCTCGCCCGAGCGCGTCCGTCCCGAGGAGATGGCCCTCCGAAAGCGGGCGCAGCAAACGGTCTGCCGGAGCGGTGGCATCTGGATCCGGGAGGGGCAACAACGGTGCCAATAGCGCAATGATGATGATCAGAACCAATACCGCGAGCCCTGTCGTTGCCAGTACATTGTTCAACAGGAGGCGAAGAGAACTCGGTCTGGTGGATTTCCGGTGTTTGGCCACCGCTGCCGTGGAGACAGCCTCAGTCATCAGCGCAACCTCGGATCAAGCATGGTCTGCGCCACGTCGGCGGCGAGATTGAACAAGACATATGCCGAGGCAACAACAAGAACGCCACCTTGCACCAGCAGCAGGTCGCGTGTGGAAATGGCATTGACCAGCATGGAGCCAATTCCAGGCCATTGAAAAACAGTCTCCACATAAACCGCACCGCCCAGAACGAAACCGGCCTGAATGCCGATTACCGGAATGACGCTAACAAGCGCTGCCCTGAATGCGTGCCGATAGATGACGCGGCGTTCCGTCAGCCCCTTGGCGCGGGCTGTGCGGATATAGTCCTGCCGCAACACTTCCAGCATGGATGTGCGGGTCAGGCGTGCGATCACGCCAGTCGCCACTACGGCAAGGGTCAGAGCCGGGAGAAGCAGGTGGTAGAGCAGGTTCGGCAGGTCGCCGCCCCCATAAATCGAATACATGCCACTGGCGGGGAAAAGCCGCAGCTTGACGGCAAAAACAAGAATGAGGAGCAATCCCAGCCAGAAGGCGGGCGTTGAAATGCCGATCAGCACAACAACGGTTATCACCTTGTCTGCCAGACCATACTGGCGCACTGCAGAGACGACCCCGGCAAGGAGTCCAAGGATCGAGCAAAGCACCAGCGCGGTGCCCGCCAGAACAAGTGTCGCTGCAAAGCGTTCCAGAACTTCATCAAGGACAGGGCGGTTAAGCGCATAGGAGCGGCCCAGATCGCCCTGCAGAAGGTTACCAAGCCAGATCAGATATTGTTGCGGCAGTGGCTTGTCGAGGCCGAGATCGGCGTTGAGCTTGGCGACATTTTCCGGAGTTGCATAGGAGCCGAGAATAGCTGTTGCCGGATCACCCGGTATCATCGCCATGATCAGGAAGACAATGATCGACAAACCGAACAGGACGGGGATCGCGGCGAGTAGGCGCTTGGCTATATAGGTCGCCATGGCTTGGGTCCTGATGGAAGTTTAATCTGGAGCCTTCGAACTCGTCCGCACCACTCGGTAGGCTCAGTTTAGGGTGAGGGACGTCGGCTGGTGTCGCGGGACGAGTTGTTGGTCTCGCTCAGGCTGAGAGCCGCGTCATTCGGAATATGTCTCCCCCCTCATCCCCAAGCATGTCAGGAGGATGAGGGTTGGAGCCTCTGCGTCCTTAAGGCTTGGCAACATCCTGCAGCATGAGGAAGAAGGACGGTTGGAGCTTAAAGTTCTCCACGCCTGCGCCCGTGACGGCGTTCTGCTTCCAGTTCGCTACGAAAACCCAGGGTGCATCGTCCTGCACGATGGTCTGCATCTCCTTGTAGAGTTTAGCTCGTTCTGCCTGATCGGTGGCAGTGCGTGCCTTGTTCAACAGTTCATCGACCTGCGGATTGGAGTAGTAACCTGAGTTGAAACCGCCTTTGTCTGGCCAGGCTTCCGAACGAAGAGCAAGGAAGGGCAGCGTGTCGGGATCATTGGTCATCCACGCCATTTCCGCCATGTCGGCCTTGCCCTCAAGTCCAGGGTTAACTTTGCCAAGGAAGGTGTTCCACTCATAAGTCTCAATCTTCACATTCATGCCGACAGCTTGCAGGTCAGCCTGAATTGCGGTGCCCATGGCGATCGGGTCGAGCATGCCCGAGCCGCCTTCGGTGACGTAAAAGGTCAGCTCTTCACCGTCATAGCCTGCC
>NZ_JAYMER010000029.1:0-4718 GCF_037029545.1 Nitratireductor sp. CH_MIT9313-5
AGGTGATTCTTTATTGCTCATCGAGCTGTCGTGGATACGTTGAAGTACGCTGCGGGCCGTGTTAGCCCGCTGCCAGTTCAGACCTTCAGAGCGCGCCCAGCCATTTCGACTACAGACCATACGCCTGAATCATCCTGCACGCATCGATAGTCGCTCGCCCGCTGCACCTGTCACACCTCCAGGGAATTGCCTTGCAAGCTGGCCCCTCTCCAAACTGCATTACGCTCGGAGTGTGGCCAAAGATAAACTACGAGCCTCCGCGGATTGCCGGATGTCGCCGATGTAAAGGAAATAAAGTTTGCCCCGCGGAGCCGGGCCAACAGTCCGGCTATCGCCGCGAGCGCGTTTAGGAACACGAATCCGTCGATGATCACCGGTCCAACCGCAGGGCGGCGTCTTGCATGCCGACAAGATCCATCACGCCGAGAAACCCTGCCGCCGCCGTGTTCGGGATAGAAAGCAGCAGAGAGAAGCGCGCTGCCTCGGGACGGCGCTGCCCCAGCAGCAGGACCATCGTCATCGTGATGCCTGACCGGCTGACATCTGATACGAGCGCCAACACCTTGGAGGCCCTGGTCAGAGCCGTTTCGCGCTAGTCAGCCCATGGACGGTGCTTCCGCAGCGTCGGCACGACGATCGGCGATCCAGAGCAGCACACGGAACAAGCCGGTCGTGACAATGATCGGGACGAGGCTGCGCCAGTCGCTCTCGACCCGGTACTAAGCGTGGGCGCCGTCTGCTTTGGTGGCTTTGATATCGCCGTGTATGCCCTCTACGGCCCTACAATCCGTCGCTTGGTGACGTCGCCCGGTATCGACGTCACAGTAGCCGCAAGCGGTGCCGCTTGTCATCTGTCGGCCGGTGTTGGCGGGAGTGTTGGCTACGATGCTGCCCCGCGAGTGGCTGGTGCCCCTCTGAGTCCCGCTTCGCATTGGTCTGCGATGTCTGTGCAGCGCCTGCCGGAAGTCAGTCGAATATCGCCTCAGCACCGATGCCAAGCGATAGGAGGACCGTCGCTGTCAACATGACTGACGCACCGCCGAAGACAGGGCCGAAGGTCGCGACTAACCCATCGCGTTCGACGAGGCCGACAGCGATAATGATTAACGAGATCGCCGTACCAGCCGATGAGACCTACCGGCAGGAAGCTGCCAGAACGCGCTCGAGCCCTCGCGTCACCGGCCTGAGACGAAGAATGATCTGTCGCAACTTTGCCGGGACAAGGCGCAGGCGCGCAAGGGGTCGGGAAGCCTGATATGCGGATAGCCCAATATCATCTGGCCGTGGACACCAGAAACGGCGGGCGGTGACCAGCACGACCGAGGTGGCATCGGAAGCAGTGTTGATAGCGAGAACACCACGATCGCCCAACCGACGGATGCCTCGCCAAGGTGCTGACAGCAGGTTCCCGAGGATCAGCGCGCCAGCTGGATTTTGACTGCGGGAGGTGCGCAGAATCGGCATCACAGCGATGGTCGTCGTCGTATAAACGTCCCGACTTTCAATGATCTGTGTCACGGTTAACAGGTTGGGATCCGTCTATCGCAATCGCGGGATGCCGCCGACTGAAGAAATGGCGGGAAAAGAATGGCATAATCCGCTGCAAGTCATTCCTTTTCCTGAGATATTAAGTTAGATCGAGGCAAACCTGTGGCGATGTGGGAGCATCAGCTGCGGCTGCTGACTGACAGGACCTGAATGCTTCACGATATCCTCCTTGTGGCCGTGGGCCTCATATTCCTTTTCCTCGGTGGCGAAGGGCTCGTGCGGGGCTCGGTTGCGCTTGCTGAGCGCCTGGGTATCTCGAGACTTCTGATCGGTCTTGTCATTGTTGGATTCGGGACGTCGACACCGGAACTGCTCGTTTCGGTGAACGCAGCCATCGACGGCGCGCCGGAAATCGCGCTCGGCAACGTCGTTGGCTCCAACATCGCCAATGTCCTGCTGATCATCGGCGTGGCGGCCATCATCGCGCCGATCATCAGTTGGGACCGGACAGCGGTTCGCGAGGCGCTGGTGGCAACCCTCATCTCGCTGGCGACCTTTGCGCTGGTGCAGGGCGAGGTCATAACCCGCATCGAGGGTATTGCCATGCTGGTGGTCCTCACCGGCTATCTCTTTTCCAGTTATTGGCTGGAAAAGCGGGACCGCGAAGCAAAGACGTTTCAGCATGAGGCGGAGGAGTTCGAAGACGTTCCCCTGCCTCCGCCGTGGCTCGCGCCGGTTCTGGCCATCGGCGGCATCGCTGCTCTCGTGTTCGGAGCCGACATGTTGGTGGAGGGAGCGGTGAACATCGCCCGCGATTTCGGCGTACCGGATGCCGTCATCGGCCTGTCGCTCGTGGCCATCGGCACCTCGCTGCCCGAGCTTGCCACCGCCATCGTCGCCGCGATCCGGCGTCATTCCGACGTCGTGCTGGGCAACGTGATCGGTTCGAGCATCTTTAACATCCTCGCGATCCTCGGCGTTACCGTCGTGATCCAGCCCATCGAGGTCAGCGCGCGGTTCCGCGAGATCGACACGTCGGTGATGTTGGGAGCCGCCCTGCTGCTTCTGGCGTTGCTCTTTGCCACCAAGTCGATCGGCCGACTCTGGGGTGCGTTCATGCTCGCCGCCTACGCCGCCTATATGGTGTTGCTATTCTCGAACGGCGCGGGGGCGTGACGCCCCCGTGAGCCGTCGGCTGCAATTTATAGACCAAAGCGCGGCACATGCGGGAGTGCCCTTTCGAATCACATCGCCCATCGGCCCCGTTCTTTTCCTCGACGATGTTGCAAGCAGCCATCTGCTGCTGTCCGCACTATTCATCACTGCGCGAGACGATGCGCCCCCGCCGATCGCAACCGCGGCGGGCGAGTGGCGCGTCGAACTGCTGGCCGGCTATGCCCATGCCTGCGTCTGGCGGGCGCGGTTCGCGCTCCCTGCCGACCGCCCGTCGGAATACCGCTGGGACGGAGCCACCTACGCGGTAGCCTGTGACCTGACCGGCGATCTGCGTCTGGCGTACGTTTCCTGCAACGGCGAGGAGGTGGGAGACATGCACCGCGAAGGGTCCGAGCGGAACGCCATGTGGGAAAGGCTGAGGAGCGAACACCAACGCCGGCCCTTCGCTCTGATGTTGCACGGTGGCGACCAGGTCTATGCCGATGAAGTGACCCAGGGGCACGAGCTCAGCCATGATTGGCCGGAGCGTATCCCACGCGCTCCCTCCCGCGCGGAGTTGGACGATCTTCGCTATCACCTGAGCGAAAGGTTCCTGGAACGCTACGCCACTCTTTACGCTGCGCCGCAGTTCGCCTGGCTTGGCGCGCGCGTGCCGTCGCTCATGCAATGGGATGATCACGACATCTGCGACGGCTGGGGCTCGCTGCGCCGATCGCGCACCTATTCGCCGGTGGGGCAAACCCTTTTTGCGGTCGCGCGGGAGAGCTTTCTCGTGTTTCAGCAGGCGACAACCGACGGCGATCTGCCAACGCGCTTCGCCGACCCCGAAGGACAGCATCTGGGCTGGGCTGTCCATGGCTCCGACCTGCGCATCCTCGCCCCCGACCTCCGCTCCGAACGTACACGTCGCCAGATCATGGGCCCGGGCGGCTGGGCGATGATGGAAGCAGAGGCGCAGCACGAGGTCGCGGGCCATACCCTGCTGATGTCGAGCGTGCCACTCCTCGGTCCCCGACTGTCGCTCCTGGAAGCGCTCATGGTGGTGATCCCGCGGATGCAAAAATACGAGGACGACCTGCGCGATCAATGGCAAAGCCGCGCGCACCGTCACGAATGGCGACGCATGTTGCGGCTGGTGCGCGATCTTGCAAGACGGGACGGGCACAACATCACGGCGGTATCGGGCGAAATTCACCTGGCGACACGCGCGGTCATGGACTTGCGCGACGGCTTGCAACTCAATCAACTGGTTGCGTCCGGAATCGCACATCGGGCGCCGCCGAAGGGCTGGGCGAAGTTCCTCGGCGCTCTCGCCTCGCTGAGAGAGAACCCGCTGTCAGAGAATCCAATCCGGATCGAGCCGCTGCCAGGGCACTCCTCCCGCTACGTCGCGGATCGCAACTACCTGCTTCTTGAGCGTGTTTCAGGAAACTGGTCAGCGCAGTGGGATCTTGAAACGACCGGCCTGACACCCGCGCTCGCGCTCTAATGGGATGTGGCCGCGCTAGGGAGGACGCCTCAGCCGAGTGTCGTCACGCGCCGCTCGCTGCGCGGCGGCCCGCAAGTTCGCGATGGAGAGCTTCTCGCGTAACGCCCAGTTTCGCTGCTACCTCCTGCCAGCGGCTTTTGTCAGGGAGGGCATTCCCTTCTTCGAACCATCCGGCGAGATGGTTCGCCACCTTGGCAAAGATCGGATCTTCGACCTGAGCCGCGCCGCCTGAACGCTTCGAGCCAGCAATGCTGACCACTTTGTCACCAGTGCGGGGTCGTCAGCCAGTGCTGACAGTAAGCGCTGCTTTGGAACACCTGCGACGACGCTTTCTTCCGAGGCGATAGCATCGCAGTGATACCGCGATGAGCAGGCTGATGCCTCGGCGATCACCACGCTTGGCACGGCGTTCTGCTGAACCAAATAAGCTCCAAGCGACGTTTGTTGCTGCAGATTCATCCGGTTGGAGCGCACCATGAAGCAGTGCAGCGGCAGCTTGCCGAACAGCAGCAAATGCTTCTTTCGGAAATGCGACATCGCGTAAGCAACTGCTTCGCTGTATCCA
>NZ_JAYMER010000004.1:0-1512 GCF_037029545.1 Nitratireductor sp. CH_MIT9313-5
TGTCCGGGTTCAGCACCAATGAGACAATTTCGGCTTAACGGATAGAGGAGGATTTCTGGCTCATCGTAGCCCTTCAAGGAGCGAAGATGAGACGGAAATCCGGGACACAGAAGGAGCCGGCGGAGAAGGTCATCAAGGACATCCGCCGAGCCACCCGCAAGCATTATTCTGCGGAAGAGAAGATCCGCATCGTGCTGGAAGGTTTGCGCGGTGAAGAGTCGATTGCCGGGCTTTGCCGGCGCGAAGGCATTGCCGAGAGCCTCTATTACAATTGGTCGAAAGAGTTCCTCGAAGCCGGCAAGAAGCGGTTGGCCGGCGACACTGCGCGTGCAGCAACCAGTGACGAGGTGAAGGTGCTGCGCAAGGAGGCTCGCGATCTGAAAGAGGTCGTCGCCGAACAGGCGCTGGAACTGCGGCTGCTCAAAAAAAGCATGATCGCGGATGGGGGCGACGGCGAATGAGATACCCCGCCTCCGAGAAGCTGGAGATCATCCGGCTCGTCGAGCAGTCGCATCTTCCGGCCAAGCGAACGCTGGACAAGCTCGGCATTCCGCGCGCCACTTTCAATCGCTGGTATGACCGCTTTCTCACCGGCGGCGTCGATGCGCTGGAAGATCGCAAGCCTCAGCCCAAGCGGGTCTGGAACCGCATTCCCGACGACATCCGAGAAAATATCATCGACCTTGCGCTTGATGAGCCGGAGCTGTCACCGCGCGAACTGGCGGTGACGTTCACCGACACGCGAGGCTACTTCGTCTCGGAATCCTCGGTCTACCGCCTGCTCAAGGCGCAGGACCTGATCACAAGTCCAGCCTTCATCGTCATCAAGGCTGCCGATGAGTTCCATGACAAGACGACGGCGCCGAACCAGCTGTGGCAGACCGACTTCACCTATCTGAAGGTCATCGGCTGGGGCTGGTTCTATCTCTCGACCATCCTCGATGATTACTCGCGCTACATCATCGCCTGGAAGCTGTGCACCACGATGAAGGCCGGGGATGTCACCGACACGCTGGAGATGGCGCTGCAGGCATCAGGTTGCGACAACGCCAAGGTGATGCAACGTCCGCGCCTCTTGTCAGATAATGGTCCGTGCTATGTTGCCGGCGAACTGGCAACCTGGCTTAACGGCCAAGGGATGGAGCACACCCGTGGTTCGCCTTGTCATCCGCAGACCCAGGGCAAGATCGAGCGATGGCACCAAACGCTGAAGAACCGCATCCTGCTCGAAAACCACTTCCTGCCCGGTGCTCTCGAAGCCCAGATCGGCGCCTTCGTCGATCACTACAACCACCGGCGCTACCACGAGAGCCTCGGCAATCTCACGCCGGCCGACGTCTACTTCGGACGCGGCCAGACCATCCTGAAGACAAGAGAGAGGATCAAACGCGAAACCATCAACCAACGGCGCTTGCTGCATCGCAAGGCCGCCGCTTAAGATGAAAACCCTGATGAGCCAGAGCCTCCACTAGATCAGGCCGCCGAACTGCTCAAAACCTCTGACGACGGACA
>NZ_JAYMER010000030.1:0-513 GCF_037029545.1 Nitratireductor sp. CH_MIT9313-5
CGTCTGGTGAAAGCGCGATCCTGAACAATAAGCGGGATATCATCGACCCCGTACTCGACCGGCAACAGCTCAGTATCGGAACTGCCTGCGTCCTCGATAAGGAGCATTCCTGCCAATCCTAGATAGACCTGCTCGCCAGTCTCCCCATGGGGATGGGAATGGTACCAGTAGGTACCCGCCGGTTGTTCTATCTCGAGAGTCTGATCCAATCTGGAGCCCGGTGCGATCAAGGTCTGCGGCCCGCCATCCTGCCACCCAGGCACATGCAGGCCGTGCCAGTGTGAGGTGATGGCGCGATCAAGACGGTTGGCCACCAACATACGTGCCGCTCTCCCACGGCGCATTCTAAGAGTGGGGCCTAGATAGCTTTGGGACCACCCAAGCACTCTAGCTCGTTGGTGCCCGATAAATGCTCGCTCCCCGTTTATCGCCTCAAGCAAAGTGGGAGAACTTTCATGGACGTCAACCAGCGGAGGAATCGGCAGGCTGCTGCCGGAGTCGTCACTTGCTGAA
>NZ_JAYMER010000030.1:568-909 GCF_037029545.1 Nitratireductor sp. CH_MIT9313-5
TGAGGCTTGCAAGCAAGGTAGGGCTGAAATCCGGCAGGGCAAAGATTGAGAACTGGCCGATACTTTCCACGCACCGCATTTTGATGCGCCGCCGAGCCGAGAGAGTTTCTCTCGGCTCGGACCGGCTTAAGCCTACTTCACCTCGAGGACAGTGAGCTTTCCGTTTAGACGATCTGCCACAAACTCAATGGACTGACCTTCCTTCAATTTCTCCAGCATTGCTTCGTCCTTGGTGACGAAGACCATGGTCATTGCAGGTGTCCGTCGTCAGAGGTTTTGAGCAGTTCGGCGGCCTGATCTAGTGGAGGCTCTGGCTCATCAGGGTTTTCATCTTAAGCGGC
>NZ_JAYMER010000005.1:0-13121 GCF_037029545.1 Nitratireductor sp. CH_MIT9313-5
TCGCTCCTTGAAGGGCTACGATGAGCCAGAAATCCTCCTCTATCCGTTAAGCCGAAATTGTCTCATTGGTGCTGAACCCGGACACCAACAACGACGCTTCCACTCATGTGGATATCGATGTGGCGTTGACGGATGCGTTCAATGACAAGTCGATGTCGGATTCGCACAACGACTCCAGCCAGAAATTCGGCGAGATCGATGTGAACTTCGAAAACGTCTTTAACGGCGCTTTCGGTGGCGGCGGTGGAAATGTTGCCTTCGCAGTCAGCCAGGTTGCCGACATTGTCGATCACGACAATCTGCAGAACTTCGGCCAAGACAATAGTGGCAACTTCAACACCCAGGCCTTCGCTCAAACAGCTGATGTATCGGGTAGCTGGGACGGCGTAGGTGGTGGCAACTCCACCGGCGGTCACAACGGAACCGAGATCACGGCAATTGCTGATGGTCGTGCCAGCTCCGGCGGCAGCGCCTTCAACATGGAAGTCGTGATGGGTGCGAACCTGCAGCAGAACGACTTCGACGCAACAGTCGTCGGCGGTTCCATGGACGACAACTCCTCGTCAGGCGACAGCATCTGATCGCCTCAACAAGACAGGCCCGCGCGATTTCGCGCGGGCCGCATCTTTTTTAGCGAAATCCTGCGGGAGGCCCGCCTTGTTTACTCCTAGTGACCATATCACCGAGGTTGTGGCCCATTTCATCGGCTATTTTCATATCCGTGTGGAAGACCTGCGTTTTCGGTCGGATTACCATGAGTTTCGGCGCGAAGAGGCCGCTAAATCCGTCGATCCGACACCCCAAGCCCGCTCCGCACCATTTTCCGAGAAGCTGAAACTGGACCCATATGGCGAGGCGGTATCCTACCAGCCTCCCGATTATCCCGTTTACGATCACGCAGCCGAGTTGAAGATCACCGTGGAACTGGTGGAGGTTGATCTTCCGCCGGTGCCGGAGATCTCACCGCCAGATCCGGCAACCGCACCATTGCCGGCATTTGCTGCTCCGGAGCCGGAGCCGTTCTATGAGCCGCCCGGATCGACCATCATGATGGTGTCTCAGATACGTCGCTTGCACGACGATGACATTCTGGCCGTAGATGGTGTGATTGAAGGTCCTGTCGACCGCACCGCCTCACATCTGGAGCTTGAGAGCCTTGTACTGCAGGCAGTCTCTGTCTCCGCACCCATCGCAGATGCTTCTGCTATGAAATCCCCGGGGGAGGTCGAGGCGATCTTCCATGAAGTGGTTGCCACCTCGCAGGCCTTTGAAGAGAGCTCGGTCGTGGGCATGGACAAGGTTCATGTCGCTCACGGCAGCTCGGTCCAGGGGCAGCATGTCAATGGAGCTCTTTCGGATGAGGAGCCGGATCTCGCTGCCGAGATCGAAAAGTTGCATGGCCCCGAAGATGCCGGCACTGATGAGATGCCTGCCTTCGCGGTAAGTTCGGATGACGATCTGTCAGAAGAGGTCCCGGTCCCCGGAGTTACCAAGAGTGTGGACGCCACCTCGGCTTCGATTTCCATCGATGCGTCCAAGACCCCGACGAGCATGGATGTGACGAGTGGTGGCAACAAGAGCATCAACGAAGTCACGATCATCAATGCAGGATTGGCGCCCGGGTCGATGGTCGTTTCTGGTGATTATCATTCTATTGATGCGATCATCCAGACGAATGTGTTGCGCGACAAGGACAGCTTCGGTGGAGAATTGGCCGGCGGTGGAGCATCCACCGGGAAATTGACGGCTTCGGGCGGCAATATCGTCAAGAATATCGCGAAGGTCACCAACACCGATTACGAGACCCATGCCGGGTCACCGTTCTATGAGGGAACTGAGCAGCCGGAATACTGGAAGGTCAGCTATTTCGACAGCGACATGTTCTTCCTCGATTGGATCAGCCAATATTCCTACACCTCCGACCACGACACGCAGGTGCTGACCTCGATCGGCACGTGGACGAATTTCTCAACCGGGTTGAATGACGGCTACAACAAGCTGAGCTTCACAGATATCGGACGCTTTTACGATCTGGTCGTGGTGGGTGGTTCTGTCTATGACGGCAATGTCATCATGCAGACCAATATTCTGCTCGACAATGATGTCATTCACGCGCAAGGCACGGGTACTGCCTCGGTCAAGGTGGACAGTGGCCACAATATCCTCTGGAACGAAGCATCGATCCTGAATGTAGGCGCCGGCACCTGGCAAACGGGTTTGAGCGGACACTACAAGCAGGCCGTCGAAAATCTGGCATCCGGCAACAACAAGATGCCTGAGGGCTTCAAGAACGATCCGGATTTTGTCGGCGCAGGTGGACTGGAGGTGCTCTACATATCGGGCAGCGTCTTCGACTTCCGGGTGATCGAGCAGATCAACATAGTCGGCGATTCCGATCATCTCGCAATCCATCAGAGCGTGGCCGAGAATGCAAACGGCACGAGTTGGACCCTGTCCACCGGCAGCAACGTGCTGGCCAACAAGGCGAAGATCATCGACTACGACATGGTCGGGAAGGTCGCGCAGGTTGGTGGCAAGATCTATTCGGACGCCGTTCTGGTGCAGGCGGAACTGGTGGATGTTTCAATCGACCACTTCGCCAATCCCGGCAGCAAGCTGGCAACGGAAGTCGTGGCGTTTCTTGATGTCACGGAGGAACCGAGTGTCGACACGGATCTCCCGGCATTACCCACGGGCATCGACACCATGAGCAACAATGACGTGCTTCAGTCCATGCTGGCCTGAGAGCATGCAGAGGCTTGGAAACAATGGCCTTCAGAAGAACAGAACAACCCATTGGCCCGGCAGAGGAACCATGTGAGCCGGTACTGGGAGAGGCAGAGGGGGTTGCCGAAAACATGGCCGAAATCGATGCTGCAGTGCGCGAGCTGAAATCGCTTGCACGGGATGAGGGGAAAGCGGGAGCATCTGAACAGACCAAAGAGGCTGTATCCACACAGCCAGTTGGAGAAACCGCAAAGGTTTATCAATTGAACTCGGCACAGTCCCAAGCGGGGCACGACAAGCCGACAGAGGGGCTTCGCCGGGAGAAACCCGGAGTTCAAACGCCGCAGCCGGAAGCAAAGGCTAACGCTGCGCCAGCGCAGGGGCGTGCGGAGCCCAAGGCCGACCCGGTGTCCAGGGAGGATAAGTTCGTTCCCCCACAAAGGGAAAAGCGCACCGGCCCGGTCATTGACGGTGATACCGGCCCGCTGACGCGAAAGCCACGGCCAAGAGATGGCGGTGGTGGCGGAGGAGGTGCAGGTCGTCCGCCAACGGGCGGTGGTGGCAATGGAGGGCCGCCCGGAGGCTTTCAGAAGCGCGTGGAGATGCCGGATTTTGCTGTCTCCTTCAAGAACGGCCTGACGGCGGTTCGCAAGAACATCGCCGTGGTGATGCTCTTCACCGTCATGACCAATGTTCTGGTGCTGGCGATCCCGATCTATCTCTTCCAGATATCTGACCGGGTGCTGACCAGCCGCTCGGTGGATACGCTGGTGATGCTTTCGATCGTCGTTGCCGCGGCGGTCGTCCTGCAGATGGTCTTTGACGCGATCCGCAGATTTATTCTGATGCGCACCGCGGTCGAAGTGGGTGCACAATTGGGAGGACCCATCCTTGCCGCCGCAGCGCGATCATCGCTCAACGGCACCGCGCGCGACTATCAGGTGCTGGGCGATCTGCAGCAGATCCGCAGTTTCATCACTTCCGGCACATTGCTGTCGTTTCTCGACGTACCACTCGCTCCGCTTTTTGTGCTGGCGGTGTTTCTTATCCACCCGCATCTGGGAATGATCGTGATCGCGTCGTCACTCGTCCTGATGAGCGTGGCGCTGGTAAATCAGAAGATGACGGCGCAGCATTTCGCCGAGGCAAACGGATTTCTCAGTCGCGCGACGTTGCATGTCGATTCCATGTCCCGCAATTCGCAGATCATCAACGCGATGGCTATGATCCCGGAAGCCGTGAAGATCTGGGGACGTGACACGGCCTTTTCGTTGAAGTCGCAGGTGCGAGCCCAGGACCGCAACATCGTGTTGGCGAGCCTTTCCAAGTCGTTCCGACTTTTGACCCAGGTGAGCATGCTTGGCTGGGGCGCCTATCTTGCGATCGACAACCAGATGACCGGCGGCATGGTTATTGCCGCGTCCATTATCGCAAGCCGCGCGTTGACGCCGATCGAAGGGGCGATCGAAGGCTGGAACAGCTTCACCCAGTTCCGGGCCTCGTTCCAGCGCGTCCGGTCGCTCTTGCAGTCCTCGCCCTTCAACTTCCAGCGGCTGCTCTTGCCTGCGCCGCAAGGGCGGCTTGATGTGGACCGCGTACTTTATGTTCCGCCGCCGACCAAGAAAGTCATTCTCAACGGCGTCTCCTTCACCCTGATGCCAGGTGAATCGCTTGCGGTGATCGGCAATTCGGGATCGGGGAAGACGACACTCGGCAAGATGCTGGTGGGGTCCATTCTTCCCACTTCGGGCAGCGTGCGGCTGGATCTGATGGATTTGCGCAATTGGGATCAGCGCCAGTTCGGTGAGAATATCGGCTATCTTCCGCAGGATGTGCAGCTCTTCCCTGGTACGATAAAGGCGAATATCGCGCGCATGCGCGACGATGCGAGCGATGAGCAGATCTACGAAGCAGCAGCGCTTGCCGATGTGCACGAGATGATCGCTTCGTTCCCGCAAGGCTATGAAACATTTGTCGCGGGTGACGGAGCGCCGCTGTCGGGTGGTCAGAAGCAGCGTATTGCTCTGGCGCGCGCCTTTTTCGGCAATCCGCGGCTGGTTGTTCTCGATGAGCCCAACTCCAATCTGGACAGCCCGGGCGAAGTTGCGCTTGCCAAAGCGCTTGCGCATGCAAAGCGGCAGAACATCACGGTTGTGACGATCACGCAGCGCACCGCACTCCTCAATCACGTCGACAAGATTCTCGTGCTGAACTCGGGGACCGTCGCCATGTTCGGTGAGCGTCAGCAGGTGCTCAACGTTCTGACCGGCAAGGGCGCCGGACAGGGCCAGGTGCCCGAGAGGCCGGGGGAGGGAAGCTGATGACCGGGAAGCAGATCAGGAGAACAGATGTCAACGAATGGTACGCTGAAGTGCCGCGTTCGATCCGCAAGCAGACCATTCTGGGACTCGCCTTGATGATCCTTGTGGGCGGCGGGTTCGGTGCATGGGCAGGTTTTGCGCCGCTGGCTTCTGCCATTATCGCGCCCGGCAGTTTCGTCGCCACGGGCAAGAACAAGATCGTGCAGCATCTGGAAGGCGGGGTCATCGAAGAGATCCTCGCGCATGAGGGTGACACGGTACGCGAAGGGCAGGAGCTTATCCGGCTCGATGAAACTGCGGCATTGGCCAATGTGCGCCAGCTGGAGCTTCGCGAGCATCGTCTGCGTGCTATGCTTGCCCGGCTGCAGGCGCAGGCGCGCGGGGCTGAAGCTTTCGAGCCGCCTCAAGCCGTGGTGGAGAACCTCGCTGATGCCGATATAGCTGCAATTCATGACAGCCAGAGGGAGATATTTACCTCCGCTCTCCTGAAGCAGAAAAACCAGATCCGTCTTCTGGAGGAGAATATTCAGGCGCTGAGCTTTCAGCTGGAAGGCATCGGGGCGCAGGTCAATTCGATGCAGCGCCAGCAAGCCATACTGAAGGATGAATATACGTCCAAGGCAAGCCTGCTCAAGAAGGGCATCATCACGCGCTCATCCGTGCGTCTTCTGGAGCGTGCCATTGCCGATGCCGACGGGGACATCGTTCAGCTGGAATCGGAGGGGCGGATCGCGCAGACACAGATAGCCAAGTACCGGATGGAGATTGCGCAGGTACGCGACAGTGCCCAAAAAGCGGCCTATGACGAGATCCAGGCGGTCGAGGCTGACTTGGACATCGTGCGTGAACAGATCCGCAGTGCCCGCGCCATATTGGGCCGCACCTCGATCCAGGCACCCGTCACAGGGATCGTCATCCGGAGTTACTACCATACATCCGGCGGCGTCATCGAGAGCGGTCGTGCGATCATGGAGATCTTGCCGTCGGACGAAGCGCTGATCATCGAGGCGCAGGTACCACGCATGCAGATAGACGAGGTCAGGGTGGGACAGGCTGCTTCCATTCGGTTGAGCGCGCTCAATCAGCGCACGACGCCGGTCCTTGAGGGGAAAGTGATGTATGTTTCGGCAGATGCCGTGACCGCTTCTGCGACTTCACCGAGCAAGGACATCTATATCGCGCGTGTCGAGATTCCCAACGACCAGTTGCAGCGCGTGAGAGGATTTGCGCCGACACCCGGAATGCCCGCGGAGATACTGATCCAGACTCACGAGCGGACGTTTTTCCAGTATCTCGCCAAGCCGATCACCGACAGCATGGCTCGCGCATTCCGCGAATATTGATGGGCGGATAGAATGTTTATCCGCTCTACCCCATTTGATAACGTGATGATTGGCCACAAAAAAATCGGGAACTGATCCGGCCCTGCCTTCATTTTGCCTTCAATAGTGCAAGGAGGGAACCGTGAAGATTTTATTGGCGATCATGGGTGGCTTTGTGGCTTCCTCGACGGTGTTTGCCAGTGGTGCGGCATTGGCAATCTTCATGCTGGCGACGGAGACGGTCGATCCGGTAAAAAATCCCGGTCGTGATGCCGGTGTACCTTGGACGGTGGAGCCGAAGGTCGTGAAGAAACCTCAGGGTGACGATGGCCGCGACGTGGCTTCTGCCGAAGAACGCAAGGACAGCAAGGGCAGTGGACTGGTGGCTTCTGCGGCAGCAAGTGAAGGCCCGCAGGATGTAGACGAGATGCAGACAAGTTCCGTCTCGCAGGAGGATTCCGTCGATTACAGCGGACCGGACCCGAAGCTCGTTGCCAAGCACGTGGCCTGGTGTGATCGCAAGTACCGCTCCTATCGCCGTTCGACGAACAGCTATACCCCCTATAGCGGTGGGCAGCGCGAATGCGTTTCGCCTTTCACCGAGCAGATCAAGGCACAGAGCGAAGGCCCAAAGATCATTGCCGCAGCCGATACCAGCAGCATCACCACTGCACAGCTATCACAGGGTGTTACGGTGCAACGCAGCAGCAAGCTGACGGGCGAGCACATCAGGTCCTGCTTCGAGCGCTATCGCTCCTACCGGGTCCAAGACAACACCTACCAGCCTTATGGTGGCGGTCCGCGTCGGCAGTGCCGCTAAACTGTAATATCAAGTTCTCCTCCATCTCCGCTGCATCCCTACCGGATGCGGCGGTTTTTTTTGGATCAAAGCCGGGCTCCTTGCGTTTGGCGAAGACAACACAAGGAGCAAATCATGGTTGATTCATCACAGATCAAGGAACATGCCGAAGTCATTGGTGCGGACGGGGTGCATGTGGGTACGGTGGATCGTGTGGAAGGCGATCGCATCAAGCTCACTAAAGCCGATAGCGGTGAAGGCTCGCACGAAGGCCATCACCACTTTATCCCATTAAGCCTCGTAGCCGATCTTGAAGGTGACAAGGTGCGCCTTTCCGCCAATGCCGATGTCGCAATCAGTTTCGAGGCGGAAAAAGATGGGCGACCGGTGCAGTAACGACTTTCGAGGACCCGCATGTCGGGTCCTCTTTCCAAGGCCTGGTCTTTCTGTTGCCCCATTTTCTGCTAGCCTAGCGCCACAATCATCATCGGGACCGATTCATATTGCTGAAGCGACTTGTCATGATCGGCATCTTTCTTCTTGCGGGAATGTTCTCGCTCGCCGAGCCGGTCATGGCGCATTCCCTCCCTGCGGGGGATTCAGATTGTGGCATGATGATGCAGCATCATCGCTCTCAACAATGCGCTTCATTGGTGGATCCCGATAAAGCTGGTGGCAAATCCCAGCATTCAACTTCGTTTCAATGCTGCGCAGGGTTGGTCTGTGTCAGTGCGGCCTTGCCGTCGGCGAGCCCGGTTTTTGAGGAAGCCGAGGCGGGTAGTTGCCCCGACAGTCTTGAGACCAGCCAGCTGCAAGAACGCATCTTCAGCCTTCATCGTCCTCCGCGTGCATGACCCGGAGCATCCTGCGCTTGAGCGCAGGCAACCCTGGGATCATGAAATAAAGAGAACGAGATGAAGTATCTGATACTGACTGCGTCAGCAGTTCTTTACACCCTTTCCGCACAGGCGGCAGGCACACATGCCGGCGGTCATGGCTTGTTGCCGGTTGGCGAGCCCGGAGACCGCGCCGAGGTCAATCGAACCGTGACGGTGGAACTTACCGAAGCCGATAGCGGCGAGATGGTTTTTCGCCCGAGTTCGCTGGAGGTCAAACGCGGGGAGACCGTCCGTTTCGCCCTGCGCAACACCGGCGAGCTGGAGCACGAATTCGTGCTTGGTACTCATGAGAACCTCATGCGCCACAAAGAGGAGATGATGGCGAACATGGATATGGATCATGAGGATGCCAACGCGGTTCGCTTGCAGCCGGGCGAAGAGGGCGAGCTTGTCTGGAGCTTTACCAATGGCGGCAATTTCGAGTTTGCCTGCCTCATCCCCGGCCACTACGAATCCGGAATGGTGGGTTCACTTGATGTCAATGATGCGGCCGCTCAAAACTGAACGCAAGGCGCGCTAAGGGTATGACAATGAAACTAAAATTACTGGTAAGTGCGGCTTTTCTGTTCACCGCCATTCCCGCCGTGGCCTCGGAGGCCACTATGACAGTGTTCAAATCCCCCACATGCGGCTGCTGTGTCGCGTGGGTGGAGGCACTCGAAGATGCTGGCTATTCGGTGGAAGTGCAGGACCTCAACGATCTGACGATGATCAAGAAGAATGCCGGCGTGAGTGACGAGATGGCTTCTTGCCATACCGGCGTTCTCAACGAGGGTGGCCGCAAATATGTGGTGGAAGGCCATGTGCCGTTGGAAGCGCTTGCGAAACTGCGCGCCGAACAGCCGGATATTCACGGGCTAGCCGTGCCGGGCATGCCGATGGGGTCGCTCGGGATGGGACACGATCCGTCCGCGCGTTATGACGTGATGGAAATTTCCCCCGGCAAGGAGGCTAAAGTCTTTATGCAGATGGGTAGCAATTGAGCGAGTGTCGGCCGCGCGAAACGCGGCCGGCTTTCTTCTGAGGGGAGGCGGCATTGAGCAGGTTCATGATCGCGGTGACCCTAGTCATCGGACTTGTTTTACTGGCGGGTGCATATCTTCTGGTCGCAAAGCGGGAAGACGCGAGTTATCTGCTCAAACCGAAGGATGCGGAGGTCGTTGCGCGTGGGGAGCGGGTTTACGCCGAGCACTGCGCAAGTTGTCACGGAGCCAATCTGGAAGGCGAGCCTGAGTGGCGGTCACCCAAGCCCGAGGGTACCATGCCTGCACCGCCGCATGACGGCACAGGCCATACCTGGCACCATCCAGACGAACTGCTCTTTCAGCTAACGAAATATGGAGTGCAGGCTGTCGCGCCCGAGGGCTACAAGAGCGACATGCCGGCATTTGAAGGCGTGCTGAGCGATGAGGAAATCGTCGCGGTGCTAAGCTTCATCAAGGCGCAGTGGCCGGAAGAACTTCAAAAGAACCATGACGCGCTGAGCAAGCAGAAGTAGAGGGGCGGCGCGGGGTGGACCCGCACCGCCGCGACTTCAGGCTTCGAGCTTGTTGAGGATCGGGCAGTTGGGCCGATGGTCGCCGTGGCAGCTCTCGGCCAATTCGGCCAGCACATCGATCATCTGCTGCATTTCCTCAATCTTCGTCTGGAGCTCGGAGATATGTTCCAGCGCCACCTGCTTGACCTGCGCGCTCTCACGGTTCTTGTCCTGCCAGAGGCTCAGGAGCAGAGTTATCTGCTTTACTGAAAATCCGAGATCCCTTGCCCGTCGGATAAAGCGCAAGGTGTGAACGTCTTCGTGGGAATAGACGCGGTATCCCGAAGCGCTCCGGTCCGCCGGGCGGATCAGGCGGGTTTCCTCGTAGTAGCGGATCATTTTGGCTGAGACGCCCGAAGCCTCAGCAGCCTGACCGATATTCATGGCTGGGTTCCTTGTGCGAGAGGAGCTTCAAAGCGCTTCAGTCTGAGCGCATTGGTAAGCACGAAAACGCTGGAAAGCGCCATCGCACCGGCCGCTAGCATCGGTGAGAGCAGGGTGCCGGTGAAGGGGTAGAGCACGCCCGCAGCGACCGGGATCAAGCTTGCATTATAGGCAAATGCCCAGAACAGGTTTTGCTTGATATTCGTGATCGTGGCCTGCGACAGGCCCAACGCATTGGCAACGCCCCGCAGATCACCGGACATCAGCACCACATCCGCGCTTTCAATAGCGATGTCGGTGCCGGTACCGATGGCCAAGCCGATATCAGCCTCCGCCAGGGCCGGTGCATCATTGATGCCGTCACCCACAAAGGCAACGGAACCGTGTTGCGCGCGCAGGCGCCTTACTGCTTCCACCTTGCCATCGGGGAGAACCTCAGCCACGACATCATCAATCTTCAAACGAGTGGCAATGGCCTTGGCCGTATGGCGGTTGTCGCCGGTAATCATCGCGACCTTGAGGCCAAGGCTGTGTAGGGCATCAATTGCTGCAGGAGTAGATGGTTTTACGGGATCGGCCACGGCGATGATCGCGGCAAGCGTTCCGTCAATCGCGGCATAGAGCGGCGTTTTGGCCTGGTTTGCCCATTCCTGCACGAGTGCGGCGTGCGGGCTGACATCAAGACCGATCTTCTCCATAAGGCGATCTGCGCCCACATGGATATGGTGTCCCTCGACCTTTGCTTCGATGCCGAAGCCGGCCAGAGCATTGAAGTTCTCGGCACGCGAAACGAGAAGCTTCTCCTTTTGCGCGGCCTCAACGATCGCCTCTGCGACCGGATGCTCTGAACCCGCCTCTGCGGAAGCGACAAGCGACAGCACGCGTGCGCGGTCCATGTCGCCAGCGACCTTCAGGTCGGTGAGGGCAGGGCGTCCCAGCGTCAGAGTGCCGGTCTTGTCGAGCGCAACGACGCCGGCAGAGCGCAGACTCTGCAGAGCATCACCATTGCGGAAGAGCACGCCCAACTCCGCGGCGCGACCGGTGCCGACCATGATGGAGGTTGGAGTGGCAAGACCCATGGCGCATGGGCAGGCGATGATGAGTACCGCAACGCCGTTCACCAGCGCGAAGGTCAGGGCAGGCTCCGGTCCAAAGAGAAGCCAGACAATTACGGTGGCAAGCGCAACAAGCATCACGGCCGGCACGAAATAGGCGGTCACACGGTCGACAAGCGCCTGGATTGGCAGCTTTGCGCCCTGTGCTGCTTCAACCATGCTTATGATCTGCGATAGTACGGTATCGGCACCCACCTTTGTTGCACGATAGGTGAAACTGCCGGTCTTGTTGATGGTGCCGCCGATGACCTCGTCGCCTTCTGCCTTGGAGACTGGTGCAGGCTCGCCCGAAATCATCGCCTCATCCACAAAGGAAGAGCCGCTTAGCACTTCACCATCGACGGGAATGCGATCGCCGGGGCGAACGCGGATGACATCGCCGACGGAAACATCATCCAGCGCAAGCTCGACGAACTGGCCATCGCGCTCCACCAAAGCGGTCTTGGGCTGCAGGTTCATCAGGCGCTTGATCGCCTCACTGGTCCGGCCTTTCGCACGTGCTTCGAGAACGCGGCCAAGCAGGATCAGAGTGATGATGACCGCGGAGGCTTCAAAGTAAATATTGGCCGTTCCCTCAGGCAGGAGGTTTGAGGCGAAAACGGCCACAACCGAATAGCCCCAGGCGGCAGTGGAGCCCAGCACAACGAGGGAATCCATGTCTGGGGAGAGGCGCAGCAGTGACGGTATGCCTTTGCGGTAGAAGCGCAGACCCGGGCCGAACTGAACCACCGTCGCGAGCAGGAAATAGATTAGGTACAGATTTTCATGCCCAACCGTACTGCCAAGCAGTGCGTGCATACCGGGGATGAAGTGCGATCCCATCTCGGCTGCGAACAGGGGCAGCGTCAAAGCTGCTGCCAGAGCGAAGTCGCGCTTAAGGCTGGAATATTGAAGCTGCTTGGCATGCTCCCGCTCCGCAGAGCTGTTGCCGGTGC
Organism: Nitratireductor sp. CH_MIT9313-5; assembly: GCF_037029545.1. Taxonomy (NCBI): domain Bacteria; kingdom Pseudomonadati; phylum Pseudomonadota; class Alphaproteobacteria; order Hyphomicrobiales; family Phyllobacteriaceae; genus Nitratireductor; species Nitratireductor sp. CH_MIT9313-5. The sequence continues at coordinate 12,040 of NZ_JAYMER010000005.1, forward strand.
CGGATTTCAGCTTCGCCTCATATCCAAGTGCAGCAACAGCGTCCTGAAGAGCTTTCGCAGATACGCCGCCCGCGGTGGTGGCATGGGCGCTTTCAGTGGCAAGATTCACGGTCGCAGAGGTTACGCCTGGTACGGCCAGCAGTGCCTGTTCGACCCTACGCACGCATGACGCACAGGTCATGCCTTCAATCTGCAGGTCCATGCTCGCCTGTGGCACCTCGTAACCGGCTTCGCGGATTGCAGTGACCACGGCGTTGCGGTCGGCATCAGGCAGAAATCTTACCTCGGCAGATTCCGTGGCGAGATTGACAGAAGCTTTCGCAACACCCGGCACACGGGCAATAGCCGTTTCCACCCTTCGCACACAGGAGGCACAGGTCATGCCTTCTATCGGGATTTGCTGTGCCTCTTCATGTTGTAGTTCGGGACGCATGTTCATCGGAAAAACCTTCCAGCGGAATTGAACTACACAAACAGGTAGGGCTTCCAATCATTGGAAGGTCAATAGGGGGAGGTGAAAAATCTTCGGCTTGACCTTACCACCGTGGCAAGCCTTACCCCTGTCACACAACTCACAAGCAACGAGGCAGGACTAAAAGAATGCACAAGTTCAAAGTCACTGACATGACCTGTGGTCACTGCGAAGCCGTGGTCACAAAGACCCTAAAGGGTGTCGATCCTGATGCGCGCGTAAAAGTGGATCTGGGCAAGCAGGAAGTCGAGATAGAGAGCGCCAGGGACGCCGACGACTTCTCCCAAGCGCTTGCAGCTGCGGGCTATCCGCCCCGTTCGGTCTGACGCAAAGGGCGGAGAAGGGTTGCCTTCTCCGTCTGCATCGATGTCACATGCCTGCGCCCATGCGGAAGGGCATCCACAGCGCCATGGCGATCATCATCAGGTTTTCCGTCAGTGAGACGAAGCCGAGTGGCACGCGGCTTGAGCCGCCGACACAGGCGCATTTCAGCTCACGTTTGTCGATATAGACAGCCTTGAAAACGGATATCGCGCCGATCGTGCCGATGAATAGTGCCACTGGCACCGCGACCCACATCAACGCACCTGCGATCATGAGAATGCCCGCC
>NZ_JAYMER010000006.1:0-59813 GCF_037029545.1 Nitratireductor sp. CH_MIT9313-5
CACGAGGAGCGCCACACCGCCGAGGATGACTACGGTCCAGCCCTGCACCTGCGGCGGGTCGATCAGCCGCATTCCGCCCTCGTAGATCAGGTAGAGGCCGATCAGGATCAGAGTGGTGTAGTTGATCAGCGCAGAGACGATCTCGATGCGCCCGTAGCCGAAGGTCATGCGCTCGTCGGCTGGCCGCCGCGCGATCTTGCGTGCCACGAAGGCAATTATGAGCGAAGCCATGTCGGAAAAATTGTGCAGCGCGTCCGCGATCAGTGCGACACTGCCCGCCAATATGCCACCGACGACCTGCGCGACCGTCAGGAGACCGTTCGCCCAAATAGCGACCGATACCCGTCGATCGCCGGACTTGGGATCGATATGAGTGGGGCCGTGATCATGCGGCATTGGTGACCTCCCAGTGACCGACTGGAATGCGTAGCTGCGCCCTCTTGCTGCGTCGTCGCTAACAGTTGGCTTGAGACCGAGGGGATAAGCGGTAAAAGCACAAGTACGCTGACAATGGCGAGCGCAACGCCCGTAAGTCAGTCGTTCCTTCATGTTTCTCATCGAGCGCGCCTCATCGGCCAGGAAAGTGAGCTGACCGGCGACGAAACGTTGCCGGGGCGTACTCAACCACCTCCGACGCATCCTTCAGCAGTAACCATTCAGCGCACGCAGTGCTGCAAAGCGGAATGGCGAACGAGGCCGCGATCTACCGACTGGCCAGCACACCTTTCTCCCGCAGGTTCGCTACCACGACATTCCCCGGAGGGCCTGCAGGGTAAACGTACATATTCGTGGACCGCATTGGCGCGCCGCTCTGCAACGACCTACTTTCGCAGGTACTTGATTAAAGCAAAGACCGCGAGGATCAGAACTACGAGGATCAGAAGCCACCCCAATCCCATACCAAACATCATCCCGCCGTCCATCATGCTACCCTCCAATCCTTTTCTGCGCCTTGGTTATGGGGCAGCGGCATTACCGTCTACATACAGGACGAGACAGCACCGCGGTAACTTGCCAGCCTTAGCAGCAGCCCGACTTACTGCTTGGCCGTGAGATCTCTTGAACCAAATCCCCCGTTTCTTCTCCGCTAGCGTCTCGCGCGATGTCCGCTTGAGCAACAATCCCGCAACACTTTCCGTCCTCGTCCGTTACGACCACACGGCGGACTTGGCGCTGCTCCATCTTCTTGCAGCAAGACGATACGTCCTCGTCCTGAGAAACCGTGAGCACATCCGTGGTCATCACTTCAGAGACAGGTGTGTCGCCACCTTTCCCCTCAGCGACCGCGCCACAGCAGATATCGCGGTCAGTGACTACTCCAATTGGCTCCTCCGCCTCGTTCAGCACTGGGATAGATCCAACCGATCGTTCCGCCATAAGCTTCGCGGCCGCCTCGATCGTCTCATTCGGTCCGCAGCAGGCGGGGTAGCGAGTCATTATATCATTAACTTGCATAGCTAGACTCCTCTGCCGTTTGACGCTGTAACTGAGCAGACTGACAATCTGTTCCACTGCGTAAGTAGCTAAGGGACGTCGACGGCAGCTACAGCCGCAGCAACCGCAACATCAATGGCTGACGCTTCCCGCCGCCTCTCCGCCGCCAGCCGTTTTCGGTATCGCTGCTGGCGTTCCCTGTGGGATGCATCATCTGACTTTACTGCTCGGCGCATGCTCTTTCTCCTCTGTCCCGTCACTACGAGACAAGGATGAGGGACACCCATGCAAGGAACAAAAGCCGGCGGAAGGCATACTAGGAAGCGACTGCTGCACGAACAACGACAGCCTTCCTGCCCTTCTGCCCGTGCACGCCGTTTGCCGGAGTAACGCTTTCCTCCTTCTCGGAATCGACTTCTGAGAGATCTGAATCGCTCGTCCGTGCTTCAGAATCCGAAGATCTCAATTTGTTTCGAAGTGAGATGCCTTGCCTGCACTTCGAGATGCATTCTTCAGCTCGCAGAATCGCTTTTTCCTTATTCGGAATCGCTGGTCCGCATTCCGGAATCGGCTTCCACCGTTCCTGAATCCAGACATCTCAAAGTTTTTCGCGCTGTGGGCACTGCATTATGCGTTGGCTGCACCTCATCATGCATCATTGGGCATTGCCGCACCTGGTCGAGCACCCGAGCAAGCGGCTCGCCTTCGAGTGTACCGTGCTCACTCAGAGCTTCAGCAACGAGCGTGATTGCAGGAACATTCTGCCGAACCAGGGCAAGCGCTTCCGCATATGCTTCATCCAGGCGCTGGCTTACTCTTGCTCGCAGTTCCGGATCACTTGCAAGAGCATCCTCACAGGCATCCGGAGATCGATATACAAGCGGCTGATGCTTCCCCGCTCCGACAGAAGCTTCCAAGGAGAAGGCCAGGCTCGTTGCTTGAGCCAGATCAGACTGCGGACCGCCGCCTGCGCCGAGCGTTGGTCTACCCAGTACTACCTCTTCAGCCGCTCGACCTGCAAAATATGACCGGATCAAGTTCATTCGGCCTTCTTCGTGATGCATGACATCCGGATGGAACGTGGATTGCGTGTAAGGCCGTCCATCCGATCCCTCTATCGTTACCAACTCAACTTCCGCTACACCTGTCAAAGTGCGCACAACCACATGCCCAGCCTCATGCACCGCAAAGCGATGGCGCAGCTGTTTATCCAGCTGAGGAAGCCGATCCTTAAGCCGTGCTTGCACATCATCGAGTGTCACGGCGCGGCGTTCACGACGTGCCAGCTGCCGCGCTTCCCGCACCAGTTTTTCGATATCAGCGCCGCTCACGCCACTGGCTCTCCGTGCAAGACGCAGAAGCTGCTGTTCCATTTCGGCACCCTCAATCGTGAGATGGTGCTTGAGGTGGTGCCGCAGGATCCCAGAGAGCGACTGTGTATCCGGGAGCGGGATCTCGATGTGTGTCTCCAGGCGGCCGGAGCGAACTAGAGCTCGATCCAGCAGCTCAGGCTGGTTGGTCGCGCCAACAATGATCACCCCTTCACGTGCGACTGCACCGTCAAGAAGCTCCAGTGCCTTGTTGATGAACGAATTCCAGTAGCTGCTGTCCCTGTCCTTGTGCCCTCCTCTGGTGCCGAGACCGTCGATCTCGTCAATGAACAAGACAATCGGATTGTGCCGCTCCGCCTCCTCGAAGGTTGCGCGTACGCGCTGCAGCACCTCGCCGAGCGCACTCGGCTCCAGCCATGTTGAGACGGATGTTGCGAGCAGAGGCAGCTGAAGCGAATTTGCCAGTGCTTTCGCGAAGGTAGTCTTGCCCGTTCCAGGTGGACCGTGGAGCAGAAGTCGCGTGATCATGTCCGACCATTGGAGCTGCCCTTCGCGCCACAGGGCTAGATCCTCTTTTAATGAAAGAGCCCAGTCAGCGGCTTCGCCATAGCCGGAGAGAGCTTCTACCCGCAGCGCGTTCTCGTCATCCGGAGCAGCTGGTTGAATGAGTTCACCACCTGTGTCTGCAGTTCTGCCGTGAGATGATGGAGCGTTGCGAGCGCTCTTCTTGCTCTGAGAGGAATATTTTTCGGGTGGTTGGGCAATCTTTGCCTGAAGCCGCTTGAGGACTTCCGAGCCGCTCATGCCAGGGCGGATGCACCAGAGTAGATCGTCCAGAGACAGCATTTTGCTCTTTTCTGGACTCACTACATCCAGCACATCCAGATCACCTGCCGCGCCGATCACATGCCACGCAACGTCTTTCAAGAGTTCAGGCGACAGAGGCTCGCAGCGCAGTGCCAGATCAGCCGACTGCACCAGTCGCTGTGGCAGGAGATCAGGCTGATCGGCGATCGCCAGCAGAGGCAGGCCCGTGGTGGGTGCATGCCGCAGTCCCCGTTCCACGTCCCTCCTGGACATGTCATACGTCGCTTCAAGGAGGATCGTCAGTCGCGGTGAGTATGGCCGCATGACAGATGGCGCTGACCAATCATGGCTGATACGATCCACGGGGACCAAGGCGAGCGGACGCGGCAGCAAGATGCCGCGGCATAGCAGATGCGAGCAGCATCGCTCGAATCCTTTGGCTGCCCCATGGAGAACAACAACAGGGCGCGGCCGTGACAGCAGGGCGTACAACTCCGTCAGCGTATAGCCGCTGCGTGCGGCCGCATCGCCCAGCATCAGGATGACCGCGATCTCTGCAGCCAAAGCTGGCTCCACTGCCTCTCGAATGGCAGCCAGAAGCGCCTTCACCTGCTCCGCGTCGCCCATCTCTTCATCGTCATCAGGACCGATCTGCGTGTCTGTCTTCTTACCAAAAACCTCATCTTCCTCGTCGCCGTTGAAAGCGCGGTTGGCGATCATCTCCAGGCGCAACTTCCGGCGCAGTCCGCCCTTCAGGAAAGTCTCGCTCTTGCGTCCTGGCGCATAGCGCACGGACACGCCCTCGCCCGCGGATACGCGCTGAAGGATCTTGAGGTTTACCGCCGCCTGCAGCGCGTGCCTGTATGTCTGATGCCGCAGACATCGAAGCCAAAAGCGCACGAGGCGCTCGCGTGTCGGAGTGTAGGGAAAAGCCATGCTCATGCCCCCTCTCCCGCCGAGACCACTTTAAGCTTCGGTCGATGCTGCTGGTCCACGGTAAGCTGACCTCGCGAGGCAAGCCAATGCCATACGAGAATAGCTGTCGGATCACCTTCATCGACCATCTCGACCAGTCGACGCATCACCCATCGCGCCATCGGCAAGTTGTGATGCCGTCCAAGCCGCGCCATACGGATGGCGGAACCGACAGCATGCGCTGACCTGTCGCGTCTGTAATCGCGTTCGAAATGCGTACCCCGGCGCAAATCTTCCACGCTCAAGCCGATGCTTCTGGGGAACAGAGTTGTCTGATGATCATCCATGGCAAAAGCCTCCTGTCGCAGGCGATCGCCTGCGCTGATGAAATTGAAGAATGGGATGAAGAGCGTGCTCGGCGCGCTTCAGGCGCGACCAGCGGGATCTATCGCGCCAAGGCCGCGTGGAAACCCGACCCGGATCCGTGGCATTGTTGTGCCAGAAGCATCATGATCCTGCGGATCGTCAGCTTCTGCCTTGTCTTCTGCCTCATCCATCAATTCAGTAAGACGCGGAGGAGTTGGAGTATCTGCAACACCTGCCATGCGCAGACACAACTCTCTCATCTCCTCGCGGACGCGGTGTGCGAACAGTTGGCGCAATTTCAGCATGGCCGCGCCTGCATAGCTCAGACGGAACAGGTCGCCCACTTCGTGCAGTGCAAAGATACCGCGCTGCGGTTCGCTCTGTTCGCTGGAGCCGTCAATGATCGCGACGTCGATCTCCTCAATGCCGCGCAGTCCCTGTTTGTAGAGAACATCGCCAGCCGCAAGAGCCGAGGCCATCATCTTCCTACGCAGATTCTTGATCTTGTTCTCGGGATAGGAGGCGAGCGACCGCTTCACATCGAGTATATGCGCACGTCGCGCCACTCGATCGACGATCACCAGATCAGGCATGTAGCTCGTCTTGGCGAAGACTTCGGATGGCAGGGCAATGGCTTCGAGTGTCGCCCAGTCATTGCGCTCCAAAAGTTCAAGTGCAGCGGGCACAATTGGAAGCGGTTCCGCGAGCCGAACCACACGCAGATCAGGGTTAAGTGCTGCAATACGTTCAAGCCCCGCCTCGAGCAGCTTGCCCTCATGGAAGGTGACAGCACGAACCAGGAAGTTGAGGTCCGCATAGTCGCCGAAGACTTCATCCTCCCTGGCTGCTCCGGAGCAAATGTTTTCGAAGCTTTGTTTCACCAAGCCAACGAGGATCGGTTCCAGCTCGGGAGGAACGGACGACGGGCCGAGAGCAGCATGAGAAACGGAAGCGCTGCGCGTGGCAGCACGATGTACGTGCGACATGGGAGGAACTCCAACGAGATCGATAGATATGCAGGACTGCAGACGATCGAGGACGCTTCCGCACCCAAAGGGAGCGGAGTGACACGGCATAACATCTGCAGATGGAGATGAGCGGCTAAGTTCAGCCCAAACGGCAGCTTGGCGCTATCCGAGTACGCTCATGCACATGATCTGGAGGGAGAGATGCTTCCACGAGGGAAGCGAATAGGATAGCAGTCTTCATAGCCCGATGCCTTCTGCGTAAGGTTAAGGGTCAGGCCTTCGCTGAGTGTTCCCGCACTCTCGAAGGCCGCTTTGTCTGCTCACCAATTAGAGCACGACAGAATGTGGATCGGATTTTCCTGGATCACAAGTTGCAAGTTTGCGTTCTCGCGAGTTTCGCGATCGCATGGTTAACGGTGGGCTCAGGCTGCAGCCCGCACCTGTTCGTGAGAGGCTTTCTCCGGACTTGAATTTTGCAAACTCTTGCCGCGCAACTTGGCCTGATGCCATTGTCGATGTTGCTTCAGAGCTTCTCGCAGATCCGACTTGGTGGCAGCAGGTAGCGCGACGAAAGCTTCAACTCCTTCAGCTCTGGCAGCAACCGTTCTGAACAGATCAAGATCGAGCTTGTGCAGGTCTATTCATCGAACGCCTGATAGGATCTTCGATAGCTCGACGCAGCATCATCGAAATCACCATCAGCAATGGCCTCTCTGATCTTCGTTTCGTATTCATGGGCTTCCAACCGCTCCAATCGGTAGTGAGCGATGTTTACAGGGTTGGAATATATGATCGCCAGCTTGGCGGCACTCCATAGTGACGAGGAGAAAAAGGCATAACTTGTCGTCAGCAGAACGAGAACCTTAAAGGCTGATCGCATCGCAATATACATCCACCACCCCCAATGCGCCGCTCAATATGCACTGCCGCAGAAGCCTGTACACCGAAAAGCGCAGCCGCCTTACGTTGTGCGCTCAAGTTGCATTGCAGGGAAAATCCTTACCGCCGAACTGAAGCCCCTGAGACCCGCCACCCACTGTTCCGAGCTTTTTTCCAAGGGGTCTGGGTAGTCTTGAAGAGGGCTAGCTTGATCCACACGGCAAACGGCCGTACAAGCGTACATCTCTGCGTCGCGAGCGTCTCGCGATGTTGCGGCACTAATGCTCTAGAAGCGCCGTTGGAGGACAGATTCCCTCCTCCGCTACCACTAGAAGCACGCTAGTAACATCAAGCAGTTACGAGGAACGGAGGTTCCGATGACTGTGAGACATCTCGCATTACTGTTGGTGAGTATGTCGTGGCTTGTGCTTCCTATCTTTCCCGCCGTGATGGCCGTTACTATCTGCAGGTTCGTCTTGGCCGTACACCTGCCCGCCTGCTCGGCAAGCAGCTCTATAGAGTCTCGTTAAGAACCAGCAATTATCGTGAGGCGCGCATCCGTCTTTCCGAGCATCTGGGCTGGATCCACAGAATGAATGACAGCATCGACTACGTCTCGCTTTTTCAGAAGAACGTCCGGGAGCTGGAGGCCTACCTGCAGGACCCGTGGCCATTGTCGCCAGAGCGACTGCAGGCGCGTCAGAACTATGAAGAGCTTCTGAAGAATCTGAACCGCCGGGCGCAGGCTGCCAACTGCGATCCCACCATGATCGAGCCCGATTTCATTGACCTCCTGAACCTCTTCGTTCGACAGAATGTGGATGCCGAAAGCCACCTGCGTCAGCAGGAGAAGGTCGAGGCCTATGAGCGTGGCAGGAGAGAGACATTACACGCTCAAGCTCATGCCTCGGTGCCCAAAAGCTTCCGCAGAACCAGACCTGCACCTACTGCCGCTTCTCACCATTCAGTAGCTAGCCACACATCGCCTCAACCAGCGCCTGCGCCAGCGCCAGTCGAACTCGAGAATCCAGAAAGAGCGAACGTTCACGCTCCCGCGAATGTCAGTGCGGGAAAAAGTCTGCGCCATTACACATCGCGCGATACAAGTGCTGCCAGGCACTCCTCGAACGGACCAGACAAGGCTCCCGAAACCTCTGCTGATTGATGTGCGTCTCCGATTGACACGCGAACCTTGTCTACGGATCGTAGCATCGGTGCGACCGCCAGCGTATCTACGAACCTGCGGAAGATATCCGGATTCTGGACGAAGGGCCCCGTGAGAACAACCCGATCGGGAAACAGCAGGCGGCACAGGTTTGCAGTCAAGCGGAGCATGTCGGAAAGCGCGGATTTGATCACGGGCGAGTCCAGGAGATCGAGTCGCGCCAGGGTTATCGCTGCCTCACGTTCGTTCTGCGGCAATCCCGGAAATTCCTCGGCCAGCTTTGGTCCGATAGCCCAAAGTGCAGCGACCGTTTCCAGGCAATCCTTGTTGCCGCAGGTGCACTGTCTGTTCTGGCCGTTGCCCAACATCCAGTGCCCGATTTCACAGAACCTGCCACGATTGCGGTTCACCACTTCGCGTCCAACAGCGTAAGCAGCACCGATACCATGCCCCCAATGCAGTAGGAGCGAGGTCTCCTCCTCGCCATGCTGCTCTGCCTGGCTGATCCCGGCCAACTCCGCATCAAGATTGCGGATGAGCCAGATCTTGGGTCCGAGATCACCGAAAGCCTGACCAAGATCGAGATTGCGCATCCGCGGCCAACGAGACGAAACGCACCAGATCTTGCCTGGAACGTCCAGCAGACCCGATAGCGAGAATACGATCGCGCCGTTCTCCATTCCGGGAGGAAAATACCGCGCAGCATCATCGATCAGATGGCGCAGGCTTTGCACAAGATAGTGGTTGTCGGCTTCAGGTGGCGGATTTGCGATTACCTGCCCAATCGTGCGCATGTTCAAATCGACAGCGCTTGCCACAAGCGATTGATCGGTAACAGTTACATATACCGCGCCAAGGCGCTGCGCATTGAACGACAAGATGGAGGTTGGCCGTCCTTTTGTGCGACTCCGGGGCGTGTTCTCATGGACAAGGTCACGCGCAACCAGTTGACCGACCAGATCGGATACTGTGGTTGACCGAATACCCAGTTCACGCCCGATCATACCTCGACTTGTAGCTCGACCAGTCCGCACCAGATCCGCGATCGCCAGAAGATCATGGGTTCGGGCTGTATCCATCTGTAGCTATCAATTCATCAGGGCTGGCAGGGTCAAGGTGAGCGCCGGAAAATACGTCACGAGGAGCAAAACTACAATCATGGCGATATAGAAGCCCCACATGCTGCCTATCGCCGACCCAAGGCGTATCCGGGCGATGCCGCTGCCAACGAGCAGCGATGTGCCAACGGGCGGCGTGCAGAGCCCAATACCGAGATTGAGGATCATCATCACGCCGAAGTGGATTGGATCGACACCGACCTTCGAAACGATCGGCAACAGGATCGGCGTGAGCAGAAGGATCAACACTCCCATATCCATCAGCATCCCCAAGATCAGCAGGAGAATGTTGATCGCCATGAGGACGAAGATCTTGTTTTCGGAGATCAGGAAGATGCCTTCTGCCAGAAGCGCCGGTATGCGCAGATAGGACAGCAGGAAACCGAAAACCGATGAGGTCATGATGATGGCCGTAACCATCGCCAATGTGGTCAACGTCGTGGAAAATATCCGGGCGACCGCAGCACGCGAAAGGCTTCGGTACCAGAACAGGGTCACGAGCAGCGCATAGACCACGGCGACTGCTGCAGATTCCGTCGCCGTGAATACGCCACTCAAGATCCCGCCGATGATGATGACAATCGTGAACAACCCGATCGCGGCATCGGCGACCACCCGTAAACCCTCATTCAAAGTATAGCGCGCGCCAAGCGGGTGATTGTGGCGCTTGGCCATGACGGCACAAAGAACCATCAACGCAATGCCAAGCATCAGGCCCGGGATATAGCCGGCAAGAAACAGCGTCGAAATCGGGAGCCCCCCGGCAGCGAGGGCATAGAAGATCATGTTTTGGCTCGGCGGGATCAGCACTCCCTGCACGGACGAAGTGACCGTCACGGCAACGGAGTAGCCAGCGGGGTAGCCTGCCTTGCGCATTGCGGGAATAAGGAATGATCCGATCGAAGCCACATCGGCAACCGAAGAGCCGGAAATACCGCCAAACATGGTGCTGGCGACCACATTGCCATGCGCCAGCCCGCCGCGCAGCCTTCCAACCAGCACATCAGCCAGTCGAACCAGCCGGTCGGAGATGCCCCCCTCGGTCATGATGTTTCCAACCAGGATGAAAAAAGGCACGGCCAGGAAGGTGAAGGAATTCAGACCATTGATCATGCGCTGGGCGACGAGCAACAGCGGCAGGTTGAGATGAAGTGCAGTAGCAAGCGATGCGAGACCAAGGGCAAAGGCGATCGGCACTCTCAGGAGCATCAGTCCGAGAAAGCCCCCCAGCAAAAGGGTGATCCCGATCCAATCAACCGACATTGGTCACCTCAACAGCATGTTCGGCCAATGTCACGTCGCGCAGCAACATGTTCCCGAACGCATTGATCATGCCCAACACGCCTCCAACGATAGCTGGCAGGTAAAGCAGCGACTTCGCCAGACCGGATGCGGGCAGGACCTGCACGCCCGACAGCGCGATCAGATCCGCGCCGTAATACATGACCGTGAACATGAAGCAGGCCATTGCCAGTTGTGCGATATAATCAAGCCCCAAGGCGATCCGCCTTGGAAGCAGGTCGCGGAAGAAGGTGATGGCCACGTGCTCGTGCCGTCGGATGCCGACGGCTACCGCCAAGAGGCCGAACCAGATCAGGCAAAGCAGCGCGATCTCTTCGGACCAACTCGTGGGATTGTTCAACACGAAGCGCAGGAAAACCTGCGCAACGGTAATACCGGTGATCACCATCAACAGAACATGGCAGGCAAGCGCAGCCAGGTCATTGATACGGTTCAGCGCAACTGCCAGCGTGCGATGCCAAGCCATGTTCTGTCTCTGGACAGGTGATTACTTTGCGGCCTGGATGCGATCCAGAAGCGGCATCAGATCCGGGAACTCCTCATAGATCGGCTGCACAGCCGCCTGAAACGGAGCATTGTCGATTTCCGTCACCGTAGCCCCGCCATCAATCACCGTCTGACGCGCCTTTTCATTTGCCTCGCGCATGATTTCGCGCTCATACATCGAAGCATCCACGGCTGCACGGGTGACCGCATCCTGCAGCTCGGGTGACAGGCTGTCGAACTTTGCCTTGTTCATCAGAAGCAGCGCCGGCGGGCTGAGATGCGCGTCAACAACATAGTTGGGTGCGACTTCGTAATGCGCGGATGTATGATAGCTGACGAAGTCGTTCTCCGCGCCATCGATCACCCCGGTCTGCAACGCGGAGTAAACCTCACCATAGTTCATGGGAGTTGGGACCGCGCCGAGCAGCTCCATCATCCGGATCGAAATCGGTGCCGGCTGCACGCGAATCTTCTTTCCCTTGAGGTCCTCGATGCTCTCGATCTTATTTCCTTCGGTCGTATAGAATGACCGGGAGCCGGCATCCATATAGGCAAAGCCCTTCAGACCGACCTCTTCGAGATCAGCCAGCACTTCCGCACCGATCTCGCCGTCGAGAACACGATATTTATGGTCCCAGTCGGCAAAGACATAGGGCAAGGTGAATGCGCCCATGGAGGGACTTACATTGGCTAGCCCGACTGAATTCACGCGGGTGAAATCAATGATCCCAGCCTGTGCCTGCTCAATGGTCTCAGGCTCCTGACCCAACTGCGCACCAGGAAAAACCTGAACTTCTATCTCGCCGTTGGAGTATTCCTTCACCAGATCAGCAAAGCGGTACATTGCGACGGTGACAGGATTTGTCTCTGGCTGGTTTTCGGCCAGTCGCATGACAATTTGGGCATCTGCGGCCTGAACCCCAACGAACGGCATCAGGGTTGCACCAGCCAACAGGCCAAGCATTACGTGACGTAGTTTCATCTTCATGTTCCCCTTTTTCATTTCTTGTTGGGGCAACAATCCCGCGTCTCACACGGGTCGTCAAGATATTTAAACAATATCGTTCAAAAAAAAAATTTGACCGTGATTTGGATTGACAACCCCTGATAAATCCAGTCGTTCTATTACGAACATATCCGTTCAAAAGGAAATGCACATGGATGTCACCCTCCACCCCGACAAGCAGAAGCTCGGGCTCGCCGCAGCCCGCGAAGGGGCGGCGGCAATTCGAGCCGCCATTGCACGCAAGGGCCATGCGAACATCATCGTAGCCACCGGAGCAAGCCAGCTGGAAATGCTGGAACAGCTTGTGCGCGAAGATGTCGATTGGACAAAGGTGACTGCATTTCACCTCGATGAATATGTCGGAATTCCCGCGACCCATCCTGCCAGCTTCAGAGGTTACCTGCAGGAACGTTTCGTCCGGCCGGTCGGAAAACTGGGTGAATTCATCGAGGTCATCGGTGATGCGCCCGATCTGAATGAAGAACTTGAGAGACTGAATTCACGCATCAGCGGACTTGATATAGACGTCTGCTTCGCAGGTGTCGGCGAAAACTGCCACCTTGCTTTCAATGACCCGCCGGCTGATTTCGAAACGGATGTGCCCTTCATCATTGTCGAGCTCGACGCAGCCTGTCGTCAGCAGCAATACGGCGAAGGGTGGTTTCCTTCCCTTGAGGCAGTCCCCGCCCAGGCGATTTCCATGTCCATCCGACAGATCATGAAGTCGCGCCAGGTCATCCTTTCAGTCTCCGACACACGCAAGGCTGCAGCGGTCAAGGCCGCACTGGAAGGCCCAGTCACCAATACCGCACCAGCATCCATACTCCAGACGCATGAAAACGTGTCGGTACATCTGGACCCTGCAGCGGCTGGACTGCTCGACAGCAAGCCCGAAGGTCAGTGATGCGCAGCGAAGGGCTCTTCGATCTGCAGGTGAATGGCTATGCCGGGGTGGACTTCAACAGCTCCACCCTGACCGCCAGAGATCTCGATCATGCGCTGGAAGCCATGCTCGCCGATGGTGTGACGGGCTGTCTTCCCACATTGATCACCGCTTCGCCGCGAGACCTGGAAGAACGGTTTCTTGCCGTGGATGCAGCGGTACGCGGCAGCCGCCTCGGGCAATTGATGGTGCCTGGCTATCATCTTGAAGGCCCCTTCCTGAATGATGCACCCGGCTATTGCGGGTGTCATCCGCCAGAAGTCATGTCTGATCCGGACGTGGAGCTGGTTGCGAGACTCGAGAGCAAGCTAAGCCTGCCAATCATGTTGATCACCCTGGCACCAGAACGGGCAGGCGCTTTCGCGGCGATCCGCCACTGGAAATCACAAGGCAAAACGCTCGGCATCAGTCACTCGGCTGCCGACTTCAAATGCGTCGCAGAAGCAGCCGAGGCCGGCCTTACCCTCTCGACCCATCTGGGAAATGGCCTCCCGCAGACACTGCCCAAGCTGGAAAACACGCTTCTGGCGCAACTGGCAGAGCCACGTTTGACAGCATGCCTTATCCCCGACGGGCTGCATATTCCTCCCGAAGCACTACGTGCGCTCGTCCGGTTGAAGGGCCCGAAAAACTGCGTGCTCGTCACGGATGCTGTCCTTGCAGCTGCCATGCCTGCCGGCATTTACAATTTCGGAGGCATGGAAGTGGCGCGCGGGACCGATGGAAGGGTCACGCAACCCGGCGCCATGGGGCTCGCGGGCTCCGCCCTGCAGCTTGATCAGGGGGTTCGCAACATCGTCGCCTGGTCGATCGCCTCGCCCGGAGAAGCCGTGGGAATGGCAAGCACAGCCGCCCGATCCGTTCTGGCTGATACGTTTAAGGCCCACGAGGTGGAGATATCCCCCGGCGAGATCGAATGGGACGATAACCTCAAGCCAAGGCTGATCCGCAAACCCGAACTGAGCAGACGGCATGCCTGAGAAACTGCGTATCGGGGTGATCGGCTGCGGCACATATGGGACGCATATCCTCAAATGCCTGTCGGCCGAGGCACGCAGGGACAGGATCGTTCTTGCAGCGCTGGCTGATCCTGACGAGAAAACCCGCGCAGGGGCAGCGGAGAGATTTGGGCTGGCGGCATTCCAAAGCGCAGAGGCGATGATCGCCAACACCTCGCTCGATGCAGTCGCCATAGCAACCCCGGACCACCTGCATCATGAGACGATAGCATCTGCTCTTTCCAATGGTCTTCACGTGATGACGGAAAAGCCGCTGGATGTCCGCTCACGACGGGCAGAACAGATGGTGGAGCGGTTTCGCAGGGCGGGACTTGTACTTTACGTCGACATGCACAAGCGCTTCGATCCGGCCCATATCCGCCTCAGGCAGGACATCAGTTCCGGTCACCTCGGCCGGCTGCATCACGCAGCGGTCCATATGGAAGATCGGATTGAGGTGCCGAAACTTTGGCTGAAAAACTGGGCTTCCCAATCCTCACCTTCCTGGTTCCTCGGCATCAATTTCTACGATCTGATCGGATGGCTCACCGATCTTGAGCCTGTCGAGGTCTGGGCCACGGGGCAGAAAGGCGTGCTGCATCAGGCAGGTTTGCCAGATGTATGGGACAGCATTCAAGCTCATGTTCGCTATGAGAATGGTTTCACGGCAGCCTATGGCTTCAGCTGGATACTACCCGACTGCTTCCCCTCGATCGTGAACCAAGGATTGAGAATGATCGGCAGCGAAGGGATCGCCGAGATAGATAGCCAAGATAGAGGGAGCTTCGCCGCCTACGGCTCCCAGAACAGAAGTGCCGTCTCAAACCCGTTCAGCACCCTGGAATACGACCACCCGCTGCACGGTCCGGTGACAGAGGGATATACCTTCGAAGCGATCCGGCATTTCATCGACGTGGTCAATGCCCATCGCGCAGGACAAGACGTTGAAGGGCGTTATCCCGGCGGCCAATCTGTCATCGCCTGCATCAAACTCGCTGAGGCTGTTGATCGAAGCCTTGATGCTGGTGGGGTCGTCGCTGTTTGATCATCTTTAGCTGCGGCATCAGCGGTGCCCCGCGAATTCTTCAACCGCAGCCTGTGTAGAGGCCAATTTCGATCTGGCGTAGCCCCCGATCGCGACCAGCGCTTGGGTTACCACGGTCGAAGCATCAACATCTTTCAAGGCCAGAGCATCCAGCCATAGGCCGCATATCCTGCCAGAAGGAATGCGCCCTCGCGGCGGCCTATGCGCAATCCCGTTGCTGCGAAAATAACCAGTAGCAGAGACACACCTAGCATGACCGGAGCATCAAACTGTACGATCTCCTGCGGCACATTGGATGGAGCAATCAGCGCGGTTGCTCCGCCGATACCGAGGATGTTGTAGATATTGGATCCGACAATATTGCCGAAAGCAACGTCGCCATGCCGCTTAAGAGCGGCAATCACCGACGTCACCAGCTCCGGCATCGACGTACCGACCGCAACGATCGTGAGCCCTATGACTGTCTCTGACACACCAAAGCTGCGCGCGATTGCAACCGCCCCATTGACTAGCAGCGAACCTCCGAAAACGATCAAGACTAGCCCGACAAGCGCGACGATCAGCGGGAGGAGCAGTCCGCCCTCGCCATGCGGCGGCGCAATTCCCGGATCTGCCTCCGCTAATGCGGCACTCCTGTCGTGTATCGCTCCTCCGTCGGCGCTGGTCCGCTCCTGCTGAATGACGAACCAGATATAGCCAATCAACAGCGCGACTGCAGCAATGCCAACGAGGCGGCTCATTGGCAGAGCGAAGGGCAGCACGGCGAAAGCAGCAGCGACTGCTAACATTACAGCTGCATCTCTTTTGAGCGCTGCACGGGCTACGACTATCGGGAAGATCAGCGCCGACACACCTGCGATCAGGAGAATGTTCGCAATGTTGGAGCCAACGATATTGCCATACGCGATCCCGGGAAAGCCGCTCAGGCTTGCCTGAACAGAGGTCACGAGCTCCGGCATGGATGTACCGAAACCGACCAAGGTCAATCCAATCACCAGCGACGAAACACCAAGGCGCTCAGCCGCCTGCACGGCACCGCGAACGAGCAACTCTCCCCCAGCAATCAGTAGAAACAATCCGGCGGAAAGCGGCAACCAAGTTTCTATCAATCATGATCCTCATTGCGACGTTTCCGGAACAGATGGTGCGACTTTCTGAATTCGCAAGGGGTAGATGTTTGTCTTTCCGGTCCCTTGATCGAGCCTTCGAGTTATTCTTCATCATCCACCGGAACAGCCAGGGCACTTGCGCAGTTTCTCTCATGAGCAAACATGCATGGGAGAGACGTCATGTTGATACGCGTTGGATACAGCATGACGATCGAGGTGGGTCAGCCCACCCATCTCTTCTCCATGATGGCCATTCATCCCGACCGTGCAGCCCACATCAGGTGGCAAAGTCCGACCGAAACCGTTCCGCAAGCACCAAAACGCGCCTTCATCGACCAGCACGGCAACAGCTGCCTGCGCATGGTTGCGCCAGCCGGTGAGTTCACGATCACTCAAGATGCGATCGTAAGCGACACGGGAGAACCTGATCCGGTTCATCCGGAAGCCATGGAAGTGCCCACCGAGCGACTGCCGGATGAATGCCTGCGATATCTCACCGGCAGCCGCTATTGCGAGACAGACCGCTTAAGCCAGTTGGCGTGGCGCTTGTTTGGCAATGTGGAGCCGGGTTGGGCACGCGTGCAGGCGGTGTGCGACTATGTTCATGACCGGCTCACCTTCTCCTATGGCTATGCTCGCGCGACGCGCACCGCGCTTGAAGCCCATCACGAACGTGTCGGGGTCTGTCGTGACTTCGCCCATCTGGCAATCACCTTCTGCCGCTGCCTCAACATCCCCGCGCGCTATGTGAACGGATATCTTGGTGATATCGGCGTGGAGCCTGATCCGTCGCCGATGGACTTCTCCGCATGGTTCGAAGTCTATCTCGGCGGGAGATGGTACGCCTTTGACGCACGCCACAACCGTCCGCGCACCGGCCGGGTTGTCGTAGCCCGGGGGCGCGATGCCATGGATGTCCCGCTCCTACACACTTTCGGGCTGCACACGCTCAAGGCGTTTCGCGTCTGGACCGACGAGGTGGATACGATAGCCGCCGCATCTCCCCAGCGACCAGGGAATCCCGTCCGCAGCCGCTTGGGCCCGCCCGGACGCTCGCCCTTAGATCTCGGTGCGCGCGAGGGCGTGAACCACCTGATTTAAAGGTCTTTCGATGCGTCAGTGGCGCACACCAGCCACCAGCGATGCAATGAAGCCCATTTTCTCCAACACCGCCTCCGGCATCACGAATGGATAGAGGTCCGGCTGTCCCATGGATCTGTTGAGTGCGTTGACTGCAAGAGTGAGAGGCACCCAGTCTTGATGCATTCGTTCCATGTCGCTAGAGCGGTAGGGCTCAAAGTTGAAACTTGTCGCCCGACCGCTCGAAACAAGCTGCAAGCCCCAGGCTTTCGCGGTTTCTAACGTGTCCACCATGTGCACGAAATGCGCGAATGTCTCTGCAAAGTCTTCCCACGGATGGGCCGTCGCATATGCGCTGATGTGGTTACTGCTCCAGTCCGAGGGTGGTCCCTGCTCGTGATGGCGCTTGAGTGAGCTTGCATAATCCGTTCGCTCATCACCGAATACCGAGCGGAACGCCTCCAGTCTGCCACCCTCCTGCACCAGGCGATCCCAGTAATAGTGACCGATCTCATGACGGAAATGGCCGAGAAGTGTTCGGTAGGGTTCCCCCATGGCCGTCCGACGTCGTTCCCGCTCAACGTCATCACCCTCCGCAATATTTATCGTGATGAGTCCGTTGTCATGACCGGTCATCACCCGCTCCACAGTCCCGTCTGTGCCTTCAGTGTCTGACAGAAACTCGAAAGCCAGCCCTCGTTTAACGTCCTCAGCTTTGGTGGGCGCGGGCAACTGCCAGCTCAGGATCGAATAGAAGAGGTGGCGTTTGGCTTCTTCAATCCGCCGCCAGTTGCTCCGATTTTCCGCTAGGGATAGGTCCGGGATGGTGAGATTGTGGCTACAGGCGAGGCAAAATTCACCGTCTGCCTGCGCAAGCCAGTTGCAGGCACCGTGGCTGGCATTGGCACAAGGCCGATGCTGAACACCGATCGCCATCATTTGGAAGTGGTGTGCATCATAACCTTGAGCTGAGCCGCAATGAACGCAGATTGTGCTGTCGAAATAGACAGCCTGTCGGCAATTGCTGCATTCGAAGATACGCATGGCACTCACCTCTCCTGGCTATCGTAAACGGGCACCGATTACCCGGGTTCCTGCCATGCAACCTTCATGTTTTGGACGGGGTACAGCAACAGAGGCATATGTTACCCATTGCTGTCTCATTTGCGGTTCGCCGTCCGCGCCGATCACTCCGGAGGGGATCTGCTATTCGTTTCGAGACATTGGCTCCTTGGTGAACGGAATGCATTGCAGATCTGGCTGCAATGTCCCCAGTGCAAGCTCTCTACGAAGCAAGATCGTCGAAAATTGGTGGACAGGTCCAGAGGCAGAGGGAATTGATAATAACTCCCATCTTATACTTGTCTTGTCCTCGGCGCAGCGAGTCCCGGCAAGAAACACAACTTCATGGTGCGGGCGGCAAGGGACTCGTGTAGGATACGGGGTGCAGCATTTTTGGACCACCAGCTCGCGATTGCGGCTTGCCGAGCACTCCATCCGCCCCACTCTCGAACCTCCTGGTCGTATTCTACACGCATGGTAGGTCCGGGGCTGCTACTGGGCATCTCCGCAACACAAAAATTGGGTGCTATCGCGGTCACTTGGATGAGTATAGCGCTCGCCTGATATCTTCAGCACTGTAGGGCTTTGACAACCACCTGATTCCCGCACCACCACTTGGCATTTCAGCGGCTTCTTTTTCTGCGCGACCAGAAGCTACAACGATAGTGACTGACGGCCATTTCTCCTGAACTTTTGAAATCAGTGTTTCGCCCGAAGCGTCGGGGAGACCGAGATCCGATATCAATACGTCAAACGCAGTCCTCTCAAGCAGCTGCAGCGCTTCCTTTGCAGTTCCTGCTTCGAACGCAGTGAGCCCGATCTCTTCCAGCATCTCGACCCCTGTCATCCGGATCAGCGGCTCATCTTCTACAAGAAGCACCTTCCGGGGAGAATCCTCACCAGCGTTACTAGCCTGCTGATCCAGCGTTTTGTCGGTGCCACGCGGCGCATCAAGCAGCGTCCGCAGTCGATGCGCCAGTTCCTCGCGGGTGTATGGTTTTCTCAGAAGCTCTACTGCTTCGTCCACGCGACCACCGTGTATTATTCCGTTTTCGGCGTACCCAGAAGTGAAGAGGACTCTGACACCCGGCACAAGTTCTTGTACGCGTTGTGCCAACTCACGGCTCTGTAGCGTGCCGGGCATCACAACATCAGTGAAAAGAAGATCAACCGAGGCACCACCTTTTACGAGCTCCAATCCGCTTTCCGCGTCACCTGCCTCCAGCACCTGATAGCCGAGCTCGCGCAACATCTCTGTAACCATCCTGCGAACATCTTGATCATCTTCAACAACGAGAATGGTTTCGTGCCCACCAAGCACCGACACTGATGTTGCGGGTAGATCAGATTGTTCTTCCTGCTGCGTGCGTGGGATGTAGATGCTGAATGTCGTACCTCGCCCAACTTCGCTACTGACGCTTATATGCCCGTTTGATTGCTTGGTAAGGCCGTAGACCATGCTCAGTCCGAGTCCTGATCCCTTGCCAGGCCCTTTTGTCGTGAAGAATGGATCGAATACCTGATCCATGATGTCGGCAGGTATGCCACATCCCGTATCGGACATGCTGACCTTCACATATTCACCCGCCTTCACGTCCGGATGTTTGTTTGCATAGCTATCATCAAGAACGGAATTGCTCAGCTCGATCGTCAGGCGGCCGTGGCCGTCCATCGCATCACGAGCATTGATTGCCAGGTTGAGGAAGGCATTCTCCACCTGTGGCTCGTCAATCAGTGAATTCCACAAGTCGTCGGGCGTGTTTACGATGATCTCCACGCCTTCCCCGACAGCGCGCTGAAGCAGGTCCGACATGCCCCGGAGCAAGCGGCCTAGATTGACCGCTTTCGGTGCCAGAGGCTGCCGACGACCGAAGGCGAGGAGATGTGAAGCCAGTTTGCTACCGCGATTGACTCCAGCCAAAGCGTTGTCGATACGCTCCTCCGCCCACGGATCTCCTGACAAACCACGCTTCAAGAGCTGGAGATTGCCGCTGATCACTTGAAGAAGATTGTTGAAGTCGTGCGCAATACCACCTGTCAGTTGGCCGATGGCTTCCATCTTTTGAGCTTGTCGAAGTTGATCCTCAACAACAGCACGTTCGGCAACGGCTTCCTCTACTCGCTTTTTGAGCGCTTCGTTGAAGCTAGTCATAGCTTCACGTGCGCTTAGTTCAGCCGATATTTCCCGCACTTCGATAACAGTTCCGACAGGCTGGCCCTTATCGTTGCGGATGGGGCTGGCGGTAAAAGCCACAGGGTAGAAACTTCCATCCTTGTGGACGAACACTTCTTCACCCTGAACCTGATTGTCTTCCGGAAAGGCACGGTCAATGGCACATTCCTCAAGTGGAAAGGGTCGTCCATCAGGGTAGGTGTGATGAATGACGTCGTGTAGAGGGCGGCCCCGCGTCTCTTCAAAAGCATACCCAGTCAGAGCCTCAGCGGCCGGATTCATATAGGCACACTCCTGTCGATCATCCATCAAGAACACCGCCATGGTGGTGTTGTTCAGGATGGAGTCCAAACGTTGCGTCGCCTGCCTATAAGCCTGCAAAGCACGGTCTCGCTCTGTCGTATCTTCGATTGCAGCAAAGAAAACGGGACGTGTCTCATCATCCAGAAGCTGCAGTGAGACCGAGACGTTGTACTCGCTGCCGTCCTTGCGTCGGTGGATGGTATCGAACTGCTGTACCGAAATCTCTCGTGCCCGCAGCGGCTCAATCAGTCGCTCGAACTCCTCTGCGGTCAACGCTGGTTTCAGGTCCAGGGGTGTAAGTTCTCGCAGCTCTTCTATCGAATAGCCAAGATTCTCACGAGCCCCCCTGTTCACCAGGATGAACTTCAGAGTCTCGACATCAAAAACATATGTCTCGCTGGCCGCATCTTCCACGATACGACCCAGCCGCTCGTTCGCTGACGCAGCGGCAAGACGTTGCATTTCCGCTGCCACACGACCTGCAAAAAGGTCGAGTGTGTGGCGAGGCTGAAGATCAGGATCAATGGGCTTATCATTTAAAACTGCAAGCAGCCCGAAAGTTTCCCCCTCAGCACTACGGAGCGGCACTCCTAGATAGCTGTCGACCCCCATTTCATCTAGCAGTGGATCGTCTGGAAAATAAGCGGAAACATCAGTTGGGTAAAAGCAGGCTTCCGCTCGCAGCACATTCGCGCAAGGTGTGCCCCTAAGCTGATATTCATAATACTCCTGCGCTCGTCCGTCACTCCAACCAGCAACCACACGCGCGGTGTCTGGCTCCTCTGGATGAAGATCGCACAGGATGACCCATCGCACTTCCAGTGCCGTGGCCAATGCCTCGACCACTGCGTCAAGAAAGGCGCGCCCGACCAGTCTGGAGCACTCTATCAACTTCTGACGACCAGATTCCACACGTTTGCGATGCGTAACGTCTCTCGCAATCTTGGAGGCTCCGATGATGGCCCCGCTTTGATTCTTGATTGGCGAAACTGTCAGGGAAATGTCCAGCTCCCGACCATCTCTCGTCACGCGTCGTGTTTCAAAATGTCTGACGATCTCGCCATTGCTGATGCGAGATAGAATGTCATCTTCTTCAGCATGGCGTTCAGCTGGGATGATACGTGTGATGGATTCACCTATCATCATCCTGGCATCATAGCCGAAGAGCTTGGCTGCGCCTCGGTTCCAGCTTGTGACGGTCCCGTCGAGCGTGAGGCTTATGATCGCGTCTTCGCAATGCTCTACGATAGCTGCGAAATCGATTGAATTAACTTCCGACAATGACTGAGACACGTACTTGGCTCCGGAACGCAGGACCGCCGCTTAGTCCAACTTCCATCTATCAGCTATAGTCTTCTGCTTTGCAAACGCGGAAGTTTGCTGAAAGCTGTCCTTATGCCCCCTCACCCTGCCTAGGAATTAGTATGCGACGGCAAAGCGCCGCCAGCCGTTGGTGAGAATGTCATGGCTTGTGCTTCCTATCTTTCCCGCCGTGATGGCCGTTACTATCTGCAGGTTCGTCTTAGCCGTACACCTGCCCGCCTGCTCGGCAAGCAGCTCTATATAGTCTCGTTAAGGACCAGCGATTATCGTCAAGCTCGCATCCGTCTTGCCGAGCATCTGGGCTGGATCCACAGAATGAATGACAGCGTCGACTACGCCTCGCTCTTCCAGAAGAACGTCCGGGAGCTGGATGAGGATCAAAGCATTTACTGCGTCCAGACAAGCAGCCGCCTTTCTAGGCGTTTGCGCGTTCAGGTAAGCTCTCCCGTGCCCCATGACCGCGAAGGCCGCATCAGCACGCGCTAGGCTTGGAGGCCCTCCAGAAGGGCCGTCAGAGCCAGTTCGATGGCATTGTCGCCCACTTTCTCGGGCTGGAGCAGGCCGTTCAGTTCCAGCATTGTCAGTCCGTGAATTTGCGCCCAGCAAGCCGTGGCTTGTCCACGTGACGGCCGTTCGCGCACCTTGCCTTGCCGTTGACCCTCTTCGATCAGCGAAACCGCGAAATCGAAAGCGTTCAAGGCGCGCGGATCAAGATGAGCGGCAATCGTTCCGAACTCGCCCCCAAACATCAATCGGTAGAGTGCGGGATTCTGCTTTGCAAAATCCATATAGGCCGCTGCCGCGGTGAAGAACTTCGATGCGAAATCTTCTGGCGCTTTTTGCACAGTTTCGGTGAGTGTCGCCGTCAATCTGTCGAACCCGACCAGCGCCATTTCGGTCAAAAGCGCTGCCTT
This sequence comes from Nitratireductor sp. CH_MIT9313-5, assembly GCF_037029545.1. Classification (NCBI taxonomy): domain Bacteria; kingdom Pseudomonadati; phylum Pseudomonadota; class Alphaproteobacteria; order Hyphomicrobiales; family Phyllobacteriaceae; genus Nitratireductor; species Nitratireductor sp. CH_MIT9313-5. The sequence goes on from NZ_JAYMER010000006.1 coordinate 22,728, forward strand.
GTCTGCAAAATGCTTGTAGGGCGCCGCATGGCTCACACCCGCGCGGCGCGCGACCTCGCGAAGCGTGAAATTCACACCCTCCGGCTCCGTCAGCATGGCCATCGCAGTGTTCAGCACGACACGCCTCAGATCGCCGTGATGATAGGGCCGTTTTTCCTGCTTGGTCATCCTGTCCCTGTCTCTTCGCTTTAAGTTGACAGCGTCTACATGCCGCGCTACACAATTGCAAGTTTCCACTGTCTACATAGGAGGCAGATGTGAATGATCTGCGCAATGCATCCGCCGAAGCGCCAGCAACCGTTCTGGAGCGTCAGCGCGAGGCATATCTGCGCGATGGCGCGCCCGATCTGGCGACCCGCCGTTCGGACTTGTCGCGGCTACGCGCGCTGCTGATCGACAATCGAGGCGAGTTGGAAAAAGCCGTTGCGGCAGATTTTGGTCACCGCTCGTGCCATGAAACGGCGCTCATGGAACTCGTGCCGACTGTCGAAGGCATCGATTACCTGTCGAAAAATCTAAGGCGATTCATGTCACCGGAGCGCAGGAAGGTTTCGGCGGTGTTTCGCATGGGCTGCGCCCGCGTCGCATATCAACCCCTCGGGGTGATTGGCATCATCTCGCCCTGGAACTATCCGCTGAACCTCGCCCTGATGCCGCTCGCAACCGCTCTTGCGGCGGGAAACCGGGTCATGCTGAAGCCTTCGGAATTGACGCCGCGCACCAGTGCCCTGATGCAACACCTTCTGGCGGAGGCCTTCGACGCAGAGAAGGTTGCTGTAATTACCGGAGATGCCGAGGTGGCGAAAGCCTTCAGCGCCTTGCCTTTCGACCACCTGATGTTCACTGGCAGCACCAGAATCGGGCGCGCGGTGATGCGCGCGGCCAGTGAGAACCTGACGCCCGTGACGCTGGAGCTCGGCGGCAAGTCACCCGCCATCATCGCGCAAGGGGCGGTTGATCAAACGGTTGCCCGCCGCATCGCCTTCGGCAAGCTGGCCAATGCCGGCCAGACCTGCGTTGCGCCAGATTATGCGCTGATACATGAAGATGACCTTGAGGTCTTTACCACTGCGCTCGACACCGCGACCGCACGCCTCTATCCGAAGGGTCCGGTCAGCGACGACTACAGCACCATCGTGAGTGACGCGCATTACGACAGGCTTATCGGCCTGATCGAGGATGCGAGAGCCAAAGGCGCCAAGATCATGACCATGGGTCATGACGCGGAGAGGGCGCCGAATCGTAAACGGACGATCGCGCCCACCCTGATCCTGAACCCGAAGCCGGATATGGATGTGATGCAGGACGAGATTTTCGGTCCAATCCTGCCCGTCATGACCTACCGGACGCTGGATGAGGCTATCACCTTTGTCAATGCTCGCCCCCGCCCCCTCGCTTTATACTGGTTCGGACCTTCGGGCGAAGATCAGGATCGCGTCCTGGCCGAAACAACCTCCGGCAATGTCGGCATCAACAGCACCATGATGCATGTCGCGCAGGACGATCTGCCTTTTGGCGGTGTCGGCGAGAGTGGCATGGGCGCTTATCACGGCGTGGAAGGCTTCCGCCGGTTCAGCCACGCAAAGGGCATCTTTGTCCAAGGCCGCTGGAACTTCGCCGATCTCGCCATGGCACCTTTTGGCGGACTGGCAAACCGGTTGCTGAAATTCATGCTCAGGTAACGCGATCGAGTAGGGTCCGGAGAAAATACAATGACACAGATCGCAGGAAGCACGGCGCTTGTCACCGGTGGCGCATCCGGCATCGGGCTATTGATGGGCCGGATGTTGCTGGAGCAAGGCGCAGCGCGCCTGATCATATGGGATGCGAGTGCAGCCAATATCGAGGCAGCGCGTGCCGTGCTGAACCGCTCTCGTGCTGTCGAATTTGAAGAGATCGACGTGTCGGACACCGCTAACGTTCTTGCCGCGGCAGGGCGCCTGGAAGCTGCGGGGGCGCAGATCAATCTGTTGTTCAACAATGCGGGTATCGTGGTGGGAAAGCCGTTCCTCGAGAACGACCATGCCGACATTGATCGGACACTGGCAATCAATACGGGTGCATTGATGCATCTGACGCGCGCGCTCCTCCCCGGAATGGTGAGGCGAGGCAGAGGGCATGTCATCAACATCGCTTCGGCGGCGTCGCTTGTGTCAAACCCGAATATGAGCGTCTATGCCGCAAGCAAGTGGGCTGTGACCGGTTGGTCGGACTCGCTCAGGCAGGAACTGGAGCGCGCCGATACGGGTGTGCGCGTCACGACGGTGCTGCCCTACTACATTCATACCGGCATGTTCGAGGGCGTGCGCTCGCGCCTCATTCCAATCCTCCAGCCCGAAGACGTGGCGCGCCGCATCCTGCGCGCCGTAGAGCGCGACGCGGTCTTTCTCCACATGCCGACCATCATACGATTTCTGCCGCTTCTGCGTGGCCTGTTGCCCACGCGGGCGCTCGACTTCGTCCTCAACCGCATCTTTGGCGTTGCGAGCAGCATGGACGGGTTTCGTGGACGCAGCGTGCAGGAGAAAGAGGTGGGCGAAGCAGGTGGCACAAGGTTGTGAAGGCCCGCACGGGTACCTGGATTGAAGGCATGGTGCCATCAATCCACATATTGCGTACGGCCCATCATGGCAGACGGCAGAGAAATGGGGAGCACGGATAACCTCATCGCCCAAGAGGTGGCTACGCCTGGTCCTGCCCTGTCCGCTGGAGGAAATCTGCTGCTGGTTCCACATCCAGCCGGTTGACGGCCAGCTTGCCGCTGGAAGCAACAAGCGGGAACAGCTTGCGCACGAGCGGGTCGTGACCGGGAATGATGAGCGACGGGCCACCCGCAAGTTGCGGCAGAAGCTCGAAACCATCCAGCATGGCTTGGCTGTTTTCCACGATGGGGAAAAGCTTCTTGCGCAGGAAGTTCTCGTAATAATGCGAGGCGTCCGAGGCGAGCACCAGCCAGCCGCGTGCCGTTTTCACCCGCACACATTGCAGGCCGCGCGAATGCCCTCCAACTGCGTGAACTTCCACGCCGGGCACAACTTCGCTGTTTCCCTCATGAAAGACAACACGCCCCGAATAGACATGGCGGACCATCTCCACCACATGCTCCACACTGAAAGGTGCCTGTAGCACGCCGTGACACATGCAGGGACCGGTGGCGAAGGCCATCTCGGCAGCCTGCAGGTGGAAGCAGGCATTGGGAAAGTCGCCAAGCGATCCCGCATGGTCATAGTGCAGATGGGTGATGATAACCGTATCGACACTTGCCGGATCAATGCCGAAATCGGCTAGGCACTTCGCCGGTGACTGCAGGATCGGCCGGCCTCTGCGCCTGGCTTCCACTTCGTCATAGCCGGTATCGACAACGATGACGCGATCGTCGTTGCGAATGACCCAGATGGAATAGTCCATGTCATGCGGGCTTGCATGGTCATCGTCGAAGAGGAAGGAGTCCGCCCGGGTGCGCGTGTTGCGCTCGGCATATTTCAGGGCGAAGACTTGATATGTGTCGTGCATCCTCATTCCCCCGGAAATGAAACCTTGCGCCCGTGAAGCGGTGCACGTGGGTCCCAATAGTTCGGCACGGGCGTGGTGCCCGGCGAACAGAGCGCGCTAAGAAGGGCTTCGTCTTCGGCATCATAGGGTACGTTCATCGCTTCCAGATAGGCTTCAAGCTGCTCCAGCGTGCGGGGACCGATCAGGACGCTTTTGACGGCGGAATTGGCGAGCACCCATTGAAGTGCCAGATGCGCCGGGGTCAGACCTTTGGTATCGGCATGATCTGCCGCCCTGGCGGCAAGTTCGAGCGTGGCCGGATGAAATTCGGTCTCAAGCATGCGCTTGTCGCCGCGGGCCGCGCGTGAACCTTCGGGCATGCCGGCGCGGTATTTGCCGGTCAGCACACCACGGGCGAGCGGCGAATAGGGTACCACCCCGATACCGAAATGCTGGCATGCGGGAAGGTAGTCGGCTTCCGCCATGCGATTGAGCATGTGGTAATAGGGCTGCGCGGCAACAGGACGGGCAATGCCGGCACGATCAGCCAGCCGCACCATCTCCACGATCTTCCATGGCCGGAAATTGGAGACACACCAGGAGCGGATGGCACCGCTTCCCAAAAGCGCGCCAATGGCACCCACCACTTCATCGAGTGGCGTAAGGTTGTCGTCGTGATGGAGATAATAGAGATCGATCACCTCGCGTTGCAGTCGTTCGCGTGAAAGTTCTGCCGCGCGGCTGATCCATTCCGGCGAGAGACCTCCACTGCCTTCCACACCGGGAAGGGGGTTGCCGCATTTCGTGGCGAGAACCACTTTCTGATCGCGACCGGCAAGCAGCCTGCCCAATATCGACTCCGAACGCGTACCCGCATAGGAATCAGCGGTATCAATGAAATTCCCACCCGCTTCCAGGTAGCGATCCAGTATGGCGGCAGAGGCGGCTTCGTCTGCCTGATCTCCGAACATCATCGTGCCAAGGCAAAGGCGCGACACTTCCGGGCCCTTCGGCGCCAGTTCGTTACGCGGGAGCATCATGCCTTCGCGCTCCAGGTCAGAACCTTCTTGTCTGCAACCCAGTCCGCGACTTCTGCATCGAATGCCTTGAAGTGTTCGCTCGCCAGATGCGCGTCGAAGGCTGCCCGGTCGTCATAGATCTCGTAGAGGAAGACCTCGTTCGGGCGTTCTGCATCCGTCCATACATCAAAGACGGAGCAGCCGGGTTCCTTCGCAAGCGAATCCCTGGCCTGCTGGACCACGCGCTTCTCGAATGCCGAGAAATTCTCTGCGTGAAGGCGGAAGCTGACGGCGACACAATACATCAGGCACTCTCATTGTTGGCAGGCATGACTGCGGGTGCTTTCCGCCTGAACAGGTGGCTTGCCGCGCGCTTCACGGCGGGGATCTGCGACAGGATCAGAAGCAGGTTCAGGACGACCAGTATGGCCGCACCCGGCCTTGTGATGAAAGTGGTCAGATCCCCATCGGAGACCAGCAGCGACCGGCGGAAGGTCTCGTCGAACAGACCGCCCAGAATGACGCCGATTACCAGTGGTGCGATCGGATATTCCATCCGGATCAAGGCGAAAGAAACAAGCCCCACCACGACCATCAGGAAGAGGTCATTGACCCCGCCGCCGACCGAAAACGAGCCAATCGTGGTGAGCACCATGACGATAGGCAGGAAGATCGTTTGAGGCAGGCGCAGAACGGTGATGAAGACCCGCGCCATGAAGAGGCCAAGCACGAACATGGTGAAGGAGGCCAGCACCAGAATGGCAACGATGCGAATGATGAGCATCGGGTCGATGGTCGGCCCCGGCGTCACATTGTTGATCATCAGCGCGCCAAGCAATGCGGCTGCCGGAGGCGACCCGGGAATACCGAGCACGAGGAGCGGAATGAGCGCACCCCCGATACAGGCATTGTTCGCAGTCTCCGAAGAGAGCAATCCCTCAAGCGAACCCTTGCCGAACTTCTCCGGTTCCTTGGAGAAGCTTTTGCCCACGCCATAGGATACCCAGCCGGAGACATCCTCACCGACGCCGGGCAGCGAGCCGATGCCAACGCCGATCGCGCCGGAACGTGTGATGGTGGGGAGGTATTTCCGGACCTTGCCGAAACTTGGCACTATGCGCCCGATCTGGATGGGGTTCGCTACCTGTGCGCCTTCACGCAGGCCGTAAAGGATCTGCGGAATGGCAAATGCGCCCATCAGGACCGGAACGACCATGAAGCCGGAGAGCAGATAGGACCAGCCGAAGGTGTAGCGCTGCTCAGACAGGATAGGGTCAAGTCCAACCATCGCCATTGCCAGTCCGATAAGCCCCGCGATCCAGCCCTTCACCACGAGATCGGAGCTCATCAGTGTGCCGGACACGAGAATGCCAAACAGGGCGAGCAACGCCTTTTCGGGCGACGCAATCTGCTTTGAAACCGCCATCAGCACCCAGACGAAGATCAGAAGGCAGAAAGTGCCGATCATGGTTCCGATGAAAGAGGCCGTGGTCGTCATGCCGAGCGCTTCGCCGCCCCTGCCCTGCCTGGCAAGCGGATGGCCATCCATCGCGGTTGCGGCAGACGCGGCAGTGCCGGGAATGTTCAGGAGGATGGAGGGATAGGAGCCGCCATAGATCGCGCCGACATAGGCGCCAATGAGTGCGATAAGCGATTGCTCGACGGGAAACTTGTTGCCGAAGAAGCCGGTCAGGATGGTGACCGCGAGCGTGGCAGTCAGGCCCGGCAGTGCGCCGAAAATGATACCAAGCGCGACCGAGCCGACGAGATAGAGATATGTGACCGGATCAAGCGCGAGTTCGGCGAAGATCATGCCGAAGCTTGCGAACTGGGACAGGAGAAATTCGAACATGATCAGCCGCCCTTCTTGCCCGAAAGCCAGGGCCGGACATTGACGTAATACTGGTACTCGATCTGCTTGAAGAAGAGACCGGTGCGGTTCGGCACGTTCTGCCGGAAGCCGAAGGCCATGGCGACGATCAGGAAGGCTGGCACAAGAAGCGCCACGAGCGGTGCGGCTTTCAGGAAGCCATCGGGTTTCTCCCCGGCCATGCGGATGTCGCTGAACATGGTGATTGAGAGGGCGAAGAAGGCAGCCAGCGCCAGCCAGTCGTCATCATGCGGCGTATTCCATTCCGATTGCGGGAAGTGGACCAGCAGAGCGTAGATCGACGGAATGAGGACCGCGACAAGCGCAATGAAGGTCGCGCGCGGGCGCTGAATATGGAAGCCAAAGGTGAGCGCCAGAATGACCAGCGCGCTGCCGATGATGAAGTCTACGCGCGGCACGAGGCCGAAGATGTAGCAAAGCAGGATCAGCGCCACCGCCCCCATGCGGCCAGCCGATGATGAGGTCATCCAGTCGCGCACGGCCTGCACCTGAAGCGCATTGGGCGCCCCGCCCTGGCGGATCGCGGTAAGCAGAAGGCTCAGGCCCAGAAGTAGTATGGCCGCGAAGATGCCATAGGGAACAAGGGCCGCCGAATTGTACCACTGGCCGGATTCAACGCCTGCGGCATTGGCGCGGAAAAACGGGATCTCGCTCGTCTTGTAGAGAAAGAAGATGCTGACCGCGATCAGCACAAGAGCCGTCCAGAAATCCTGCTGACGCAGCCTTGTCTTGTCTTGCATTACCAAGCGCCTCTGCTTGTCAAAAGATCACTGCACCGGGCGCTTCAAACACCCGGTGCAGACGCCCCCGCATCACATGGCGGTCAAGGCTTGGGAATACCCAGTTCGGCTGGATCGACTGCGGCAGAGTCCAACTCCTTCAGCGTCCAGGCGAAGTTGCTTTCAAGCTTGGCGAATTGCGCGGAAGCTTCCGCACCTGCAAGGCCGGACAGGTCGTAATAGTTCGACGCGGCCCACTCCTTCACCTTTTCCGACTGCATGGCCTTGGCGAATGCTTCCTCAAGCACCTTCTTGGCGTCATCCGGCGCATCCGCCAGAACGGCAAAGCCGATGGCCTGCTTCAGCGGAAGATATTTTGAAAGGTCGGAATAGCTGTCGAAGGCGGACGGAATTTCCGTACCGTCGAGGTCACCCTTTTCGGGAACAAGCATCGCAAGCGGCTTCAGCTGGCCACCCTTGATGAGGCCCTGCTGCTCGGCAAGCGAAGTGACGATGACGTCCACTTCACCGGCAACGGCTGCTTCCTGTGCCGGACCTGAGCCGCCATAGGGCACGAACTTGAACTTGGCACCGGTGCCGTTCTCGAGCGCAAGCAGGTTCAGGTGGTGGATCGAGCCGGCGCCTGAGGCCGCTGCAGTAATGGAGCCCGGCTCATTCTTCGCGGCCTCGATCAGCGCTTCGAGGCTCTCATATTCGGAGTCGGCCGTCACCGAGATCAGATCCGGCGAGCCACCGACGATGAAGGGATGCCATACATCGAACTTCTTGTCCCAGCCGCCCTGCACGGCAGCGGTCACGTTGGATTCGGAAATGCCGGCAAGGGTGTAGCCATCAGCAGGCTGGTTCAGCACATATGTCATGCCGTTGGAGCCGGCGACGCCGCCGGTCGTGTTGGTGACCGTGATATTAACCGGCAGCTCCTTTTCCATCTCCGCCATTATCATGCGGTTGATGGAATCGGTACCCCCGCCTGCACCCCAGACAACGACGGTCGTGATGTCGCGATAGGGATATTCCTGCGCCTGCGCAGGTGCAGCCATGACGGCAGCCGAAAGGGCTGCAAGCGCACCCCAAGTTCCAAGTCCGAGCTTCATTTCGGTTCCTCCCGAGATTGCGTTCAACACTTGCGCGGCGTCAGCCACATCACAAGGTCATAAATTGCGTATGCATTAATTTATGCATTGTCAACGACATTGTTTACCGATAAGTCTGCGGTGAAATCGGAGGATGACGATCGATGAGTGTTTCAAACCCACCTTCTGGCAGCACCAACGGGCGCAACGCGCCGCCGCGCTTTACAGTGGCCGTGTTCGAAGGCGATGGCATCGGGCCTGAAATCATGGCACCGACGGTTGAACTGCTGAGCGAGGTCGCCGCAGCGAGCGGCGCATTTGCGCTTGATTTCACTTCCGTGCCCGCCGGTGCGGGACATTATCGCGACCACGGCGTCTCCTTGCCCAAGGAGTCACTGGAGATCGCGCGCAACGCCGATGCAATTCTCCTGTCCGCCATGGGTCTTCCGGAAGTGCGTTATCCCGATGGCACCGAGATCTCGCCGCAGATCGAGCTGCGCATGGAGCTTGGGCTTTTCGCGGGCGTCCGCCCGGTGCTCATCCATCCGGGCCAGGGTTCGCCGCTGAAGGTCGCGGAGAAGAAGGGCTTCGATTTCGTCATCATCCGCGAATCCACCGAAGGCCTCTTCGCCTCTCACGGCAAGGGCCGCGTGAATGGTGACCAGTCGGCGGAAGAAACGCTGGTCATCACCCGCGAGGTGTCGGAAAAGCTCTTCGAATTCGCCTTCAATCTTGCACGTCGCCGCAAGGAGACGGGCAAGGGCCCCGGCAAGGTGCATTGCGTGGACAAGGCCAATGTCTTCCAGGCCTTCGCCTTCTTCCGCAAGATCTTTCACGAAGTCGCCGAGCGGCACACCGATATCGAGGCGCAGACTGCCTATGTGGACGCAACGGCGCTCTGGATGGTGCAGCGGCCCGAGATGTTCGACGTCATGGTGACGGAAAACATGTTCGGCGACATCCTGTCCGATCTTGGTGCTGGCATCATGGGCAGCCTCGGCCTTGCCCCATCCGCCGATATCGGCCTCGACAGTGCGGTCTTCCAGCCCTGCCATGGCAGCGCGCCGGATATTGCAGGGAAGGGTCTTGCAAACCCGCTTGCCATGATCCTCTCAGCATCCATGATGCTGGAATGGCTTGGGCATGAGCACGGGGTTTCAGAAATGCTTGATGCATCCGAACGGGTGACGGCTGCCGTCAATGACGTGATCGGCGAAGGCCGCATCATGACGCCCGATCTCGGCGGCAGCGCCAACACGGATGCCGTTGCAGGCGCCGTTCTGGAAGCCTTCAACCGTCGTCTCAAGGCCGCCGCATGACGCTTTCGGTTGCCGTCATAGGTGCAGGCTATTTTGCCGGCTTCCATGTTGAAGCCTGGCAGCGTAATCCCGACGTCGAACTCAAGGCCCTGATCGACCTTGACCGGAGCAAGGCCGAATACCTTTTGACGGAGCATGGGGCAAGGCAGGCGGTTGTGGCGAAGCGCCTGCCCGACGAGGGCGGCTTCGACATCATCGACATCGCCGCACCGCCAGTCGCCCATGCTGAACTCGTCCGTCAGGCACTTCGCACCGACGCGCGAGCGATCATCTGCCAGAAGCCTTTTTGCACCTCGCTTGAGGAAGCCGAAGCTGTTACCGACGAAGCGCGGCAGGCGGGCAAGCTGCTCGTGATCCACGAAAATTTCCGCTTCCAGCCCTGGTACCGCGCCATGCGCCGCGAGATCGAGAACGGGCGCATCGGGCAGCTCTATCAGGTGACCTTCCGTCTGCGCCCCGGCGACGGACAGGGAGCGGAAGCCTATTTGTCCCGCCAACCCTATTTCCAGAAGATGGAGCGCTTTCTGGTGCACGAGACCGCCGTGCACTGGATCGACACCTTCCGCTTCCTGATGGGCGAACCGGAGGATGTGTTTGCCGATCTGCGCAAGCTCAATCCGGTGATTGCCGGCGAAGACGCAGGCTACTTCATCTACCGCTTCGGCGACGGAAGGCGCGCGCTATTCGATGGAAACCGCCTTGCCGATCATGCCGCCGACAATCCGCGCCTGACCATGGGTGAATGCCTCATCGAGGGCAGTGAAGGCACGATCGCGCTCGACGGTTTCGGCAGGCTTACATCTCGCAGGCGCGGTGCGAGGGAATGGCAGGAAATCCCGCTCGAATTCGACGCCAGCCGTTTTGGCGGTGACTGCGTCTATTTCCTGCAGAAGCATGTCAGCGATCATCTGCTCAACGGCAGCGCCATAGAGAATGATGCCGCTTCCTATCTGCGCAATATCCAGATCGAAAACGCCATCTACCATTCCGCCGAGACGGGCAGCATGGTATCGCTTGGGCCGAAATAGGGTTTCAGGCTTCATGGGCGAGACGCTTTCGACCACATCCCCGGAGAACAAGCCGCAATCGCAGACACAGCGTGCGGTGATGCTTCTGCGTGAGATGGTGATCTCGAACAAGCTCCTGCCCGGCTCCAACCATCTGGAAGCGGAACTCGCCGAAATGCTTGGCATGTCGCGTACGCCTGTGCGTGAAGCGGCCATCATTCTTGAAGGTCAGGGGCTTGTGGAAGTACGCCCGCGTCGCGGCATCCGCATCCTGCCGATCTCGCCGAAGGACATGGAAGAGATCTATTCGATCCTCACCGAACTTGAATCGCTCGCCGCTCATGATCTTGCCGTAAAGGGTCTGAGCGAAGATGAACTCAACGAGCTGCGCAGCCATATCGACGAGATGGAGAAGGCGCTTGGGCGTGATGACCGCCAGCTCTGGGCGCAGGTGGATGACCGCTTCCACCGCCGCCTGATCCAGCTTGCCGGCAACCGGCGGTTGGAAAGTATCGTTTCGACCTATTCCGATCAGGTGCACCGCGCCCGCCTGCTGACGCTTTATATCCGCCCTGCCCCGCATAAATCCAACGCCGACCACCGCGCATTGGTGGAAGCCATTGCCGCCGGCAAAGCCGACGAGGCCCGCGAAATCCACCGTCAGCATCGTATCAAGGCGAAGGAACTCATGATCGAGCTCATCGCCTCCCACGGCTTCTCCGCAATCTGACCCGCCATTCCCCGCTTCGCTTCGCGGTGTTGGCAGACTAAACCGAAGATGAGCCGTGTATACCCCTCATCGCGCAAGCTTCCGAGCAGCTAATGGCTGCAGTAGCGGTTCGCTACAGCTTTGCAGCCTGCGCTCCTACCCTCAGTGCCGGCCTTACCCGCAGCAGCCACACAAACAGAACCGTGAGGGCAAGCAGCACGACACTTGCAGGACTGCGCAGGAAAATCGTTGGATCTCCCTCCGAGACGATGAGCGAGCGACGTAGAAATTCTTCCAGATAAGGCCCCAGAATGATGCCCATCAGAGTGGGCACGACAGGATAGCCGAACCTGCGCAGGAGGAAGGCCAGTACGCCGATCGCAAGCGCCATCCACATCTGGAAGAACGAATATGACGAGGCGTAGACACCCACCATCGAGATCATCGCGATGAAGGCATAGAGGAAGCCGCGATTGATTTGCGAGAGGCGCAGATAGAGCGGGCCAAATGCCAGCACCGAGAGAAACACGAAGATGGAGGCGACAAAGAGCGCTGCAAACATCGGCGCAATGACATGGAAATTGCCGGCCAGAAGAGCCGGGCCCGGCACGAGACCATGGATCAGAAGAACACCGAAAATGATGGCGGTCACCGCATCGCCTGGAATACCCATGGTCAGGAGTGGAATTACCGCACCGCCGCACATGGCGTTGTTGGCCGATTCCGATGCAGCCAGCCCCTCGTAAGACCCTTTACCGAACGCCTCGGGCTTGCGTGAGCCGCGCTTGGCCTCGGCATAGGCGATAAAGGAGGCCATGGACGCGCCACCGCCCGGCAACATGCCGATCAGCACGCCGATGATTGCGCTTTTCAGGAATGTGAAGAAGCCAACCTCACGGATCTTCGCGCGGCTCGGCAAGAAATCCCGGCGCCGTGGCCGCTCGGTCGCGGCAACGGCAACAGCCTTGCCGACAGCCGCCGGTATCGAAGACTGCGCGATCAACTCGCAAACGGCAAAGAGACCAATGACCGCCGGTAGCAGGCTGATGCCTTCCACCAGATGGTAGCTACCGAAATCGAAACGCCCCACCGGCACCATCGGATCTATGCCCACGGTCGAGATCATCAGTCCCAGCGCCATGGCCATCATCGCCTTGATCAGAGGACCCGAGGCAACAATTGTCACGGTGACAACAGCCAGCAGGACAAGCGAGAACTTGTCTGGTGTCTGAAACTGGAGCGCCAAAGCGCTGACCGGCTGCGCGAGCGCAATCAGGATGATCACACCGACGAGCCCGCCAATACCCGATGCAAGCGCACTCATGCCAAGTGCCTGCGTCCCCTCGCCCCGCTTCATCAGGGCATGACCGTCGAGCGTGGTAATCGCGCCGGAGGGTGCACCGGGAATGTTCAGCGTGATGCCGGTGATCGATCCGGAATAGATACCCGCCATATAGATGCCGGCGACCATGACAAGCGCGTCGGCCACATCCATACCGAAGGTGAATGGCAGCAAAAGCGCGATTGCAAGCGTCGCCGTGAGGCCCGGTATCGCACCGAAAAAGAGGCCGAGAAGAAACCCTCCCACCAGATGCAGGAATGTCAGCGGTTGTGCCAGCGCAAGAAAGCCGTCGCTCAGTTGGCCGATCATGTCAAAGCTCCCAGACCGGAAGATAGAGGCCAAACAGCTTCACGAAGAAAAGCCAGCCAAACAGCGTCACCACAGCAGCAGTCACGAATGCGAAGCCAGTGGATCGCAAATGCTTTCCGCTCTGCTCATAGGTAAAGAACCATGCCACGATGAAGGTGAAACAGGCGGCCGCCACCAGATAGCCGAAATAGGAAAAGGCGACGATAAAAAGCGCTGTCGCACCTATGGTCACCGCCGGCCCCAGCAGGGATATGCGCGGCACTATATCCGACTGCGGATCGGGCTTTGCTTCGGCTTCAGCGGCACGAAACTCGCGAATGATGATGGTGATACTGGCCAGATAGACAAAGCCGCAAAGAATGACCGGGAGAAATGCCGGTCCCGGCTCTCCCGTGGCGAAGGGCGGATCCATCTGCACAAGCTGACTGGCATAGATCGTGTTCAAGATCGCCAGACCAAGCGCGAAGATAATCTGCCCGCGAAACAGACGTGTCATTGATTGGGCTCCCTTCGCTTACATCTTCCCCTGCTCTGGCGCGCGAGCCAGAATGGGTCGGGCCGGTCTTGTGCCGGCTCCGACCTTCCATTTCCTACTTCTTGTCAAGAACACCTTCTTCAACAAGCTGATCCATCAGGGCAAACGCCTTGTCCTGGGAGTTCTTGATGAAGTTTGCGACCTGTTCGCTGCCCATCCAGACAGCGCCCATTCCGGTCTCCTCTGCTTTCGCCTGGAACTCCGGATCGTCGAAGACGGATGCGAAAGCCTTCTCCAGTGTAGCCTTCTGTTCGGCATCCACATCGGCCTGCGTCGCGATCAGGCGGAAACCACCCCAGACCACGTCATAACCGGCTTCCTTGAAGGTCGGAACATCTGGAAAATGCGGATCGCGTTCGTCCGCCATGACGGCCAACACGCGTGCCTGTCCTGCCTCGATTGCAGCATAGGCGGCGGAAATGCTGGTGGATGCGGCATCGGTTTCGCCTGAAAGCAGGGCTTCGCGCTGCGGGCCCGACCCCTTCGGATAAGGTACGTGCTGCACATCGATTTCGGCCTGCTTGGCGAAATCCAGTGCTGGCAGATGCCACACACCACCGGTTCCCACATTGGAGATCTTGAGCGTGCCCGGCGCTTCCTTTGCAGCAGCCACGAACTCTTCCAAAGTGGCCCAGGGCGCATCGTCGCGCACGACGATGGCGGTCGGATGAACGGTGACCGAGCCAAGATAGGCAAGCTGTTCCGTGTCATAACCCGGCACCAGCTCATAGTAAGGAACGGTAATCACGCTGTCCCAGGTAAGCGAACCGATCGTGTAGCCATCGGGCCGCGACTTCATCAGGCGCAGCGTACCCACACCGCTCTGTGCGCCGGTGATATTCTGCGTGTTGATGCCGACGCCGAGTGGCTCTTCGGCGTAGTTCATGAAGGTGCGCATCACGGTATCGGTGCCGCCACCTGCACTCCACGGCATGATGTGCATGATGTCCTTGGTCGGATAGTCCTCGGCCTGGCCTGCCTGGGCGAATGCGGCTGTGACCGCCAATGCGGCAACGGTGATGCGGGTAAGCTTGCGGATATTCATGGTTCCCCTCCTGTTATCATTGTGGAAGTTGGGTTTTGGGCGGTTGGCTTCAGTAGAAGTATGGCAACTTCTTTTCCTTCGCGGCCTCCACCCAGGGCGGCACGAAGGGAATGATCTTGTCCTGCGAGGGCACCATCATCTCGATGAAGTTCGCACCGGGATTGGCGATTGCCTCGGCGAGAATGCCCTCGATCTGGTCTTCGGACGTGATACGCGCGGTCTCGAAGCCAAAGCCTTCGGCAATCTTGACGTAATCGACCGCACCGAAATCTGTGGTCCATGGCGCATCGACGTCATCCAGCAGGATCGCCTCGCCCCTGATCCAGCCGTAATTGTCGTTGCGCGTCAGGATCACGGTGACATTCTTGCCGCTGCGCTTGATCGTCTCGAAATCCCCCAGCACAAAGGCAAGCGAACCATCGCCCGTGAAGGAGATCACGGGACCGTCTGACGCAAACGCGGCTCCTATGCCGGCAGGGACGGAATAGCCAAGCGCACCCATCGAATAATTGGTGATGTATCGGCGGCCGGCTTCGCGAACCGAAAGGAGCGCGGACGGATATATCGCGCTGACCCCCGGCTCGGCCGTGACAATGGCATTGGCGGGAAGAAGCTTGTCCAGCGCCTGCGTCAGCTTCACCGGAGAAACGGTGCCTTCGGGCATCGGTATGTTGGAGTTGAAGACCGCGTTCAGCGCGGTCTGCTTCATCTCGGTCAGATCGATGCGTGGCCGCTGAATATCGGGATGCTCGGCCCTGATGAGTTCGATCATATATTCCAGGCTTGCGCGGGCATCGCCCACCATACCCACCTTGAGCGGGAAATTGTTCCCGATATGCGCCTCGGCAATATCAAGGTGGATGAAAGCCTTTGTCTGCGGGTCTCCATAAAGCTTCCAGTGATTTGTCGAACTGGAATCGGTGTTGGAGCCGATGAAAAAGACGGCATCCGCGTCATGAACATAGGCGTTGGAATATTCCATGCCCCCGCGCGCGCCGATGACGCGCAGCGCCAAAGGATGCGTCTCGGGAATTGTGCCTTTGCCCGGCGTGGTCGTTCCAACGGGAATCTGCAATAGCTCGGCAAGCTCCAGAACGGCTTCGCCAGCCTTGGAGATGAGAGCGCCCTGCCCGCAAACCATCACCGGCTTTTTCGCCGCAAGCAGAAGGTCGATTGCCTTGCGGATCTTGCCATGATCGGCAACAGGGCGATGCGCGGGATATTCCCGGTAGTCGGGATCGGCATAAAGATCGCCTATCTCCGCCTCGTCATGGAATATGTTGATCGGCACGCGGATATGGACCGGCGCAGGCCGCCCGGATGTCGCAACGCGAAAGGCGCGGCGCATCAGGAAGGGGATTTCGCTCACATTTGTAAGGTAGAAGGATTCCTTGCAGATGCTCTCATACATCGCGGTCTGATCAACACCCGTCAGACCGTGCTTCTTGTCCTGGTTGATCGGGATGTCGGAGCTGAAATAGATGACCGGCACCGAGGACAGAAAGGCTTCAGTGATGCCCGGCGTGCAGTGGGTGACACCGGGGCTTGGCGCCTCAAGGACAGCCGGTTTGCCCGTGATCTTGGCATAGGCCTCCGCCGCGTAAGAGGCAGTGCGCTCATCCCGCGTCAGGACGAATTTGATGTCGGAAGACTTCTGCCACTCCTTGTACCAGCCAATGGTTGTCTCGCCCGGCAGACCGAAAACATGCTCCACCCCATGAAGCTCCAGCATCCTGAGGATGACTTCGGCACCGTTCATTTTCTTCATCAACTGATTTCCGCCACAGGTTTGCATTCTTTTCTGTATACAGAATCATACACAGACTGGAACACATATCAATTGCCTCTTTTGCACAAGGGTGCTTAAAGGGACTGTGTGTTGGGCCAGAGGGCGTAGATGCGATATGAATGAGACTGAAGGCACGGTGGAGCGCACCTACCGCCGATTGAAGGAGATGGCGGCAAGCTATGAGTTCAAGCCCGATTCCCGGCTGAACGAGAGTGAGCTGTCAAAGCGCCTGGACACGAGCCGCACTCCCCTGCGCGAAGCGCTGAACCGCCTTGTTGCCGAAGGCTTTCTGACCTTCAAGAGCGGCAAGGGCTTCTTCTGCCGTTCACTGAAACCTGCTGAAATCATGGATCTTTATGAGGCACGCGCAGCAATTGAGTGCGAAGCCGCAGCGCTTGCCGCCATTCGTGCGAATGCAGAAGATATCGCCGAGCTGGAAAAATTCCTCGAAAACTCCAAGCCCGACTACAAACCCGGCACTTCACCGGTCGAGCTCGTCCGACTTGACGAAGAGTTCCACACCCGCCTGACGGCCCTCTCCGGCAATGCCGAGATGGTGCGCATGTTAGGTAACATGAACGGCCGCATTCACTTCGTGCGCCTGATCGATCTCAAGACGCTTTGTGAAAGAAATGGCCCGGACGTGGTCACGACCGAGCCGCACAAGCGCATACTTGAAGCAGTCAAGCGTCGCGACGCCGATGCCGCACGCGCGGAGATGGCAAAACATATCGAGCGAAGGCTGGAATCCATCACGGAGAATGTGCGCAACGCCTTCGCCGAACTCTATACGCCGTGAACTGGCAAGCTGCTCGCGGTTCATCGCGGGCTTTGCTTCCCTTCGATCATGCATCAGTGATCGAGTATCTGAGAGTGGTTGGCCAGCGCACGGCCACTGCCACTATGTCTCAGCTTGATATCCGGCTCCTAGGAACCCGAGAATTTCACGCTTACGCCGCGTTGACGGAAATAGGCCTGCATGGTCTTGCGTCCGGCGCGATTGCTCTGTGCCAGCCTGGCGGGATCAAAAACGGCCACCTTTGCGCCTTCCCGCGCCATGGCGGCCTTGAGTTCGGCTATGTGCCGGTCGATCTCCTCATTGTCCGAATGAAGCGATGCATAAATGTTCTCGATAGCTTCGTTCAGTGTCGGCTCGCTCACGATCTGGCTCCCTCGCTTCTATTCCTTCCCGCTATCACAAATCGGAGCATTCACAAGATACCCGCAGGCGAAATGCCGCCTTGTTGAACAGCCAAACGACGGAAGCCGCAAGCCGGTTCAGCCAGTAGCCGCTACGCGCCAAGGCAAGACAAGGTGTGAGAGCCCCCGCTCCTAGTTTCGGCTGGGCTGCGCAAGGCGTGACGAGAGAAGATCGCCCGCTTCTTCCACGATCGGATAGGCGATCATGGTGAAAGCGGTGTTGATCTGCTTGAGAGCCCGGATTGTCTCCTGATGGACATTGCTCGTCTCGATGCTTTCCGGCTTTCCCATTCTCAAGCGGTCCAGATGCCGCCGCTGCAGCGCCTGTTCCAGCTGGCGAACGGCGTCCTTCTCCTCAAGGAGTTGGCGCGCAGCGTCGACATCGCCGGTTATCAGCAGGTCCAGCGCCACCTGAATATTGGCAAGAACCCGATCATGAAAATCGGAAAGGTCCGACCAGCCGGGCGAGGAAAAGGCGAGATTCTCGGAATGCAGCTTTTTGGCCAGCGCAATCATGTCGCTCGAGACAAGATCGCCTGCAGCCTCCAGATTGGTTGCAATATTGGCGAGAACCATCATCTGCCTGGCATTCTCCTCGCTCAATGCCCCCTCCTGCAGGCGGGCGAGGTACAGCTTGGTCTCGAAATGCATGCGGTCCACGTCTTTCTCCTGCGCCGCCACATGGCCCGCCAGATCGTCATCCCACCTGTCGTAAAGCTGCAAGATGGTCGTCAGCATTGACTGGATCGTCTCTCCCATTCTCAGAATCTCGCGGGACGCACAGCCTAGAGCGCGTCGCGGGTCGGAGAGTGCTTGCCTGTTCAACGCACTCACTCGAGAGACGGTGGCCGCAGATGTGCCGGACAGAAGAAGCGCAGACAACTTGAGCAGGGGACGGCGCAGCAGGAGGCCGAGCAGAAGCACCACGAAATTGAACCCTATGTGAAGGGCAAGCACCCAGCGCGCATCCTGGAGAAGGTCTCCCTCCCGTGCGACAGTCGCCGCCAATAGACCGACAAGCGCCAATATGGCGCCGCCACCTCGCACCAAGAGATTGGCAACGATTGGCTGACGTGCCGCAGCTGACATGGATTGCGCCAATAACCAGGGAATGAAACTGCCACCAAGATTGGCGCCAAGAGCCATTGCAACGGCGGCAACGACCGGCAAGAGCCCCTCACCGCCAAGTGTGGCAAAAAGCAGAACAGCCGCAAGGCTTGAATGCATGATCCAGGCAGCCACCGCGCCGATCAGAAACGCTGACAGCAGATCGCTGTTGAGATAGCCGACAACGGCAATCACCAGCTGGTTGTCCTGTAGCGGGCTGGTGGCTTCGCGTATCAGATGAAGCGAGACGAATACGAGACCCAATCCGATAAGAATGCGTCCCGTCTGGCGCATCTGTTGCTGTTTGGCACGCAGGAACAAGATTGTGCCTGCCAGTATCAGGAGCGGCGAAAGCCAGGAGACCCTGAACATCAGCAGTTGCGCCATGAGAGCAGATCCCAGATCAGCACCCAATATTATCGCCAGCGCAGTTGCCGGCGTCACCATCTGGCTTGAAATGAAGCCTGCTACGAGAAGTGCCACGGCGGTCGAACTCTGAAGCAGCAGAGCCGAAAGGCCGCCTGCCCCTGCCGCCACAAGGGCATTGCTTCCGCTATGTCGCAGCCATCGCCGCAAGGGCGTGAGATAGGCTCGCTCCACGCCGGTCCGGATCAGGCGGACCGACCACAGCAGCAACGCGGCAGCACCGGCCAGATGCAGGAGAAACAGTGCCATCGGCGGAAGTTCTCATCCTTTTGGCTGCAAGCTTAAGATGCGGCCTGTAAAGGTACAAGCAGCAGAATACCTCTCGATGACGGCATGCTGAGGAGCTTCGACTTATTTGTCGACCCTCAGCCCCTGGCTGTTGAATTGTGCCGTGTCCTGTGCCTTCCATGAAATATCGGCCATCGATCCTGCCTCAGGTGCTGGCTCCGAACCCGGCTGGCGCACGGTGATCAGGTTACCGTTCTCCAACTCCACATGCACCAGCGTTTCTGCACCAAGAGCTTCCAGAAACTTCACTTTACCCGCAAGCAGGCCAGAACCTTCATTCGTAATGCGCATATGCTCTGGCCGCACCCCCAGACTGTCAGCCTCGGGCCGGACCTGCAGATCGCCAAACCGCCCCTCCCGCACATTGATGAAGTTCATCGGCGGCGACCCGATAAATCCACCTACAAAGCGCGACGCCGGATTGGCGTAAAGCTCCAGCGGGGTACCAATCTGCTCGGCTTTTCCCTCATTCATGATGATGACGCGGTCGGCCAGCGTCATCGCCTCCACCTGATCATGCGTCACGTAAAGCGAGGTTACGCCCAGTTCCTTCTGCAATTGCTTGATTTCCAGTCGCATCTGCACCCGCAACTTCGCATCAAGGTTGGACAAGGGTTCGTCGAACAGGAAGACCGCAGGCTTGCGCACGATTGCCCGTCCCATTGCCACTCTCTGCCGCTGCCCGCCCGAGAGTTGACGCGGTTTGCGCTCGAGATAATCCTCGATCTGCAGGAGAGCCGCTGCCTGATGGACGCGCTCCCTGATCTCCTCCTTCGACTTGCCAGCAATACGCAGGCCATAGGCCATGTTGTCGTAGACATTCATATGCGGATAGAGCGCGTAGTTCTGGAACACCATGGCAATGTCGCGCTCCATGGGTTCAAGATCATTCACACGACGGCCATCGATGTGGATTTCACCGGCACTGACTGTCTCGAGCCCGGCCACCATCCGCAACAGGGTAGATTTTCCGCACCCCGAAGGTCCGACAATAACGATGAACTCACCGTCGGCTATGTCGAGGTCAATGCCGTGAATGACCTCGTTCTTCCCGAAGGACTTGCGTACATCGCTGAGTTTGACAGTAGCCATTACTTCTCGCTTTCCAGCAGACCGCGGACAAAGAGTTTCTGCATTCCGATGACCACGGCAACCGGCGGCAGCATCGCAAGGATGGACGTGGCCATGATCACGGGCCAGTCAGCAATGTCATCCCCGCTGGGGAACATCTGCTTGATGCCCATGACCACGGTGTTCATGCTCGGATCGGTGGTGATCAGGAGCGGCCAGAGATACTGGTTCCAGCCATAGATGAAGAGGATGACGAAGAGCGCGGCGATATTCGTTCGTGACATCGGCAGCAGAATATCGCGGAAGAAGCGCATGGCGCTCGCGCCATCAATGCGCGCCGCCTCAGCAAGCTCGTCCGGTACGGTCAGAAAGAACTGACGGAACAGAAATGTCGCCGTGGCAGATGCGATCAACGGGAAGATGAGGCCTGAGTAGCTGTTGAGCAGCCCCAGGCCCGCCACCACCTCATAGGTCGGTACAATGCGCACTTCCACCGGCAGCATAAGCGTCAGGAATATCAGCCAGAAGAACGCCATCCGGAAAGGAAAGCGAAAATACACGATCGCAAATGCCGAAAGCAGCGAGATCACGATCTTTCCGATGGCAATGCCGATTGCCATGACCAGTGAATTCAGGAGCATGACCGAAACCGGCGCATTGATGCCGGCGAATAGTGCCTTTCGATAGTTCTCGACAAGCTGGTCCCCCGGCCAGAGCGGCATGGGCGGACGCGCGATCTCAGGTTGGCTCACGGTGGATGCGACAAAGGCCAGCCAGATCGGGAAGCAGATCATTGCCACCCCGAGGATCAGGACGGCATGGCTCAACCAGAGCGCCCGTCCGCGTTTTTCTACCATCCCGGACATCAGTAGTGCACCTTTCGCTCAATGAACTTGAACTGGATCACGGTCAGGATGCCCACAAGAACGAGCAGGATGACGGACTGAGCGGCGGAGGACCCCAGATCCTGCCCGACGAAACCGTCCGCATAGACCTTGTAGACAAGGATCGTCGTGGACTGCTGCGGGCCTCCGGCCGTGATGGTGTGGATCACGCCAAAGGTCTCGAAGAAGGCGTAGATCACATTGACCACGAGCAGAAAGAAGGTGATCGGCGACAGGAGCGGGAAAACGATCGTTCTGAACCTTGTCCAGAAATGCGCGCCATCTATCGCTGCGGCCTCGATGACAGATCTGGGAATGGCCTGCAGTCCCGCCAGAAAAAAAAGGAAATTGTAACTGATGCGCCCCCAGGCCGATGCAACAACCACCAAACCCATCGCCTCCCCGCCATTGAGGACGTGGTTCCAGTCATAGCCAAGCTTGCCCAGATACCAGCTCACAATGCCCACGCGTGTGTTGAACATGAACATCCACAACACACCGGCCACAGCCGGCGCCACCGCATATGGCCAGATCAGCAGTGTCCGATAGGTGCCCGAGCTCTTGATGAGCCGATCGGCCAAGATCGCAAGCAGGAGCGCAATCCCCATCGATAGAAAGGTCACAGAAAGCGAGAAGATCGCCGTCGTCACAAAGGAGTTTCGGTAATAGGGGTCCGACAGCAGGTAGCGAAAATTGTCGAGACCGACGAATTGTGAACTCAGGCCGAAGGGGTCAGGGATGAACAGGGACTGCCATATGGCTTGGCCGGCTGGCCAGAAGAAGAAGACAGCAGTAATGAGGACCTGCGGAAAAACCAGCGCCAAAGGCAACAGCTTTCCGCGGAAGATGACGCGTTTTTCCATATAGACCCCGCTTGGCGCGACTGTGGGTGTCCCGGCTGAAGGTCCGGGACACCGCCACTTCATGAACCGGTATTACTGGTTCGCACGCTCAAAGCGCCGCAGGAGCTGGTTTCCACGCTCGACAGCGGAATCGAGTGCAGCCTGCGCAGACTTGTCGCCCGACCAGACAGCCTCCAATTCCTCGTCGATGATGCCGCGGATCTGGTCAAAGCTACCCAGACGCAGACCCTTCGAGTTGGCGGTCGGCTCCTTTGCAGTCATCTGCTTGCCTGCAACATCAGTGCCGGGGTTTTCGTCGTAGAACCCTTCTTCCCGCGTCTGTTCCGCGGCTGCCGTCGTGATTGGCAGATAACCGGTGTTCTGGTGCCACTGGGCCTGGATGTCGGACGAGGACAGGAACTTCAGGAATTCCGCAACAGCCTTGTACTCCTCGTCTTCATGACCCGAAAGAACCCAGAGCGATGCACCGCCGATGATCGTGTTTTGGGGCGCACCTTCGACATCACTCCAATAGGGCAACGGCCGGATCTCGAAGTCGAAGTCGGCTTCGGCCTTGACCCCGGCATAGCCAGCAGAGCTTTCGGTGAACAGCGCGCACTCGCCGCCGCGGAAATTGGCCCCACCCTCATTGCGACGGCCCGTATAGACGAACTTGCCATCCTGAGCCCATTTGCCAAGGGTTTCGACATGCTTCACCTGGACCGGCCCGTTGAAGCTCAGTTCCGTATCCACCCCAGCAAAGCCGTTTTCCTTCGTGGCAAAGGGCTGGTCATGATAGGCGCTCAAATTCTCCAGATGCACCCAGCTTTGCCAGGCTGTGGTCATCGGGCAGCTGATGCCTGCCTCTTTCAGCTTGTCGAGCGTTTCGCCGACTTTCTCCCAGGTGGACAGGTCCACATCCGGATCGATCCCTGCCTGTTCCAGCAGATCCAGGTTCACGTAAAGTACAGGCGTGGACGAATTATAGGGCAAGGACAGCATCTTGCCGTCGGTGGTGGTGTAATAGCCCTTTACGGCGGAGATGTAGCCGTCAGGGTCCCATTCACCGCCCGCTTCTTCCATCACCTCATATACCGGCTTGATGGCACCCTCGGCAGCCATCATGGTCGCTGTACCCACCTCGAACACCTGCAATATGTGCGGCTGTTCCCCTGCTCTGAACGCGGCAATGCCGGCATTCAATGTTTCAGAGTAGTTGCCTTTGTGGGTGGCAACCACCTTGTATTCGTCCTGGTTCGAATTGAAGGTATCCACCTGTTCGTTCAGCAGCTCCCCCAGGCGACCGGTGAACGCATGCCAGAAGTCGATCTCGGTGGCGGCCTGCGCGACATTCAGCGTCAGCATGGTCGAGGCAAGGCCCAGTACCAGTGTCTTGCGGTTCATTTGTTCCTCCCAGTATATGTTCCAGCCTCGTATTAAGGCTGCTGAATTGAGCCGGCGCAATACCCTCCTGCGCACATCCAGAACCGCAGTGCTTCGCTGGAAGGGTCGTAGCCCCGTTCACGCGGATGCTCAGACGGGGACGACCGAATGCAGTTCCCGCTCCGTGAAGACATCTGATGAAACGGGACAGCAGGGCTCTTGCCCGCTTTCCACACAGAGCCGGATCTAATTGAGGAAATTTCCAGCGAAACCACAAAGACTTGAGGCTTGGAACTCACCTCACCCATCGCTGCCAACGCGCCGCGCCGGGTGCTTGGACAGAAGCCCGCACCAGCTTTCAAGCTTCATTTATCGCATCAGATCCTAGAAGGACTTGCTGAAGCCGACCACCGCCCCCACCGCATGGTTGCCAGACACGTGACCGGCATCTGCACGGTAGAGCGCTCCCAGGCGAAGATGGCCCGCTTCGGTGGCGAGGTCATAGCTGACACCGAAATCGAGTTCGCGTCCGTTGGGTTCGATACCGGCTGCTAATTGCTCGTGCTGGATCGCGCCCGTCGCATTTCTGCCCACGGGCAGGTTGAGGCGCATCTGTCCTTGCTCGATGCGCAGCGGTTGCGACACGGAGAAGGTTAGCCTGTCGTGTTTGCTCAAAACATCACTGAGGCTGGCACCGAACTGAAATGCGGAGAATTCAACATCATCGATACCTGCGACCATTCCCGATACGGGGCCGGTTGCCCTGGCTGCACCATATTCGAAACGGCCAAACAAGCTGAAGTCGGCGCGCAACTCATGGCTGAGGCCGAGATGCACTGCACCAAGATTGCTACCTGTGCCCCAATTGAAGCTCCGGCTGCTTTCCAGCCCCAGGAGACTTGTCTGATCGGCAATGTAAGAGACACCAAAATCCACGCGGGTTGTCTTGCCAAGGGCAATATTCACCCCACCACCGGTTGTGGCTCCGGGCTGCTCGTTCTGCCCCTCACCCAGGAAGCCCGCCGCAGTGACGGTGACCCCGCCAAAATCCTGCGTGACGGTAGCCGCAACATTCTCGCCCACCAGTGAAAGAACGGAGCCCTCGCCGAGTGTCATCGGCGCGTAGGATTCTGAAAGGAGGCCCATCGCATCTCTGTTTTGCGAAATGCCCGCGGCCAAGACATATGAGCCACGCGCATATAGCGGCACCGGCTCACTCGCGAGTGGTGAGGCAGAAGCCGAAGATGCAGACCAGCGCATCAGGTCAGGCAGCAGATTTTCCTCGGACACTCCCACCAGTTGGGAGCCTTCGATGGAGAAGCCGCGATTAAGTGCGTCAAACACGGCAACTCGTGTCTCGGCCAACGCGGTATTCAGCCCGTCGCCGAAACTCTGCGGCGTCACCACCCTTGCAGCCGCAAGGTCTGTGCGTTCGCTCGTCAGGACATTATCTCCGGAAAGGTAGGACACGCTGCCAATGGGGCTGAGGGCTGCGGCTATATCAAGCACACCGTGCCCCCACTCCTGGGAATAGGCATGGGATACGCCATTGCCGAAATTTACAGTGCCTTTCACCGGTATCCCTAAGCGTTTGAACCAGCTGTTGTCGGCACTTGCCAGTACGCGCTTTGTCCATTCTTCGGGCGTCATGTCGGGAAATGCTTCTGCCAGAAGCGCGATGGTGCCGGCGATCTGCGGCGCGACAAACGAGGTACCCGTACCTGTTCCATAGGCGCTGTCGGACGAGGCACCGGCGGCTGCGGTTGTGCCGTCACCGGCAACACAGAACTCGGCTGCATATCCACATGGCGCGGAAAGCCGGACCGCCTTGGTAAGTTCGCCAGCTGCGTCCACCTCGAAATAGCCATTGGCGGCTGTAATCCAGGCTTCTTTCAGCCGCTTGTCGAAATAAGGGAGCGTGGACATCACGTCGCCCGAGCTCATCGTCTCGTCATTCGACAGCCCCCACACGACAACCCCGCCCTTCTGGAAGCTGTCCAGTGCGTCAAGATAAGCCTGCCACTGCGCTGAGCCGTAATTGCCAATAAGGGCATTGAGCCCGTCAGCCACACTGCTACCGGGATTGGCTTCCATGTGCGAGGCGAGGTCCGGTGCCTTCACCTTGAACCCCCAGGAGTTGTTCTGCGCAACCGCACCCTTGGTTGCGGCATCAAGCGTTCCCCGGGTCACATGGTCAAGATTGAGGGCGGTTCCTCCCTTGGGATTGAGGCCCATCAGGTGGAGATCGGCCTTGGGTGCCACACCGTGCATGCCCTTGCCATCCTGCACGCCTGCAACAAGCGAGGCGACATGAGTGCCGTGATCGCTGCTGTGCACTTCGCCAAATTTCAGGATGGTCTTGCCGGCAAATTCCTGGTGCGTGAGGCGAAAGCCGCTATCCACCACCGCGACGAGCTTGCCTGCGCCAGTCAGTCCGGAAGAAAGCGCCTCATGAAGATTATGAAGCTCAAAGGGATGCGATTGCTTGCCCGCAGCAGCCCCCGAACTGGCGCAACCGACATAGTTGCAGTCTGCGTTTGCTGCGCGAAATTCCGAAGATGTGCGAATCTTCTCAGCCCGGACGGGATCGAAGGTGACACCACGCGAGGCCCAGGTCTCCTCTGCAGGTGGCGCATCGCCTTGCTGCGGTGCTGAAGCCGGAGTTTGCTCGGGTTGGGGTTTGGGCGCGGGTGCCGGAGCACTTGATGAAGCGTCAGACCCCTCCTTGTCTGAACTGGCAGCTTTGTCCGAACCTCCCGAACAGCCGACAACGGACAGCGCCACCACGACAAGCGTCAGCGGCCTGGCAAGCAAAGTAACAGGCATTAGCAAAGATCATCACCAAGTGACTGACAATCAATCGCTTACGATCGCATCAGTCAAATCCACACACGCCTACTGGATGCCTGGGAACTTGGACTATTTTATGTACCAGTTATAGTTGAGAATTGGAGTACATCATAAGTATTGTTTAGCATGGGATAAGCGGCGACTGATCCCGGTCGATCAAGTAACAGTCGACCCGCCTGCCATCTTGCTCAGGCACATGACGTAGTGGTCATGACGGGCTGAAGCGTCCAGAGCGTAGCCACAACTGCAGCCCAACCGGTTAGCATGCCCGTGCGCCCCGCAAACCCTCCCTGCGGACCAAATGGCCAGGTGCGCGTTCCCCATAAGAGGGCGAATTGTGCGAGCAAGGCGAACAGCCATGCGGCAATCATCATGCTGCGGAACAATGTGAGAGGCCCAAGGGTAATCTGCGCCCAGCCCTGCGCACAGCCGAGACCGTGCAGGCCATAGATGGCGCTGAAACTCGCAAGCCACAGCACCAGCGGAGCGAGTATGCGCAGCAGGTCCCTCATGCCAGCATTCCCGGTATCTGTGCTGCAGCGACGCCAATTGCTGCAATGACTGCCAGATAGTCTGCCCAGAGCGCGACGATGGCAAATTCCGCCCGGCGGTGGGGCGAGGTGTAGCCCGCAACAATCCGCGCAAATAGATTTGCCTGCATCAGCGCACACAGTATTGCGTGGAAGAGAACATATGAGCCCAGCACGAAGAGCGTTGCCGCATAGGCATGGCTGCCAGCAGAAGGCATCCGATGCAGCATGGTGGCAATTGCCGCGGCCACGGCCAGCGTACCCATAAGGGCAATCACGGTTGAGGACAGGCCTCTTCCACCGCGCCTGTTGTGACGGGCCGCAATTCGCATGGCACCAACAGCAACCAATGCCCCGCCAGTGACTGCGATCGTTTCGGCCACGGACGGCTCCAGCCATTGTGACGGCGGCCAACCCGGAGCTACGGTCCACAGAAAAGCGTAGCCGAAAAGCAGTGACCCGAAAAATGTGCCGTTGGCGACCAGCAGGAAGGCAGAACCCCACCAGCCCGGCGACCGCGATGTCTCTCCCGCCATGGGCACCCTGTCGCCATGACCGATCTCCTGAAGCCCGCTATCTTCCCTCGCCCCCAGTCGCCAGACCCAGACCAGTGCAAGCACCATCATGCCAAGGACGGCCAGCGGCGTCAGCCAGTAGAACTTGATGAGCAGGGACAGGAAGAAGAGCCCGGTGACCGCGGCAAATACGATCGGCAAAGCTGTATTGCCCGGATAGACGACGAGATAGTCCGGTTGGCCAGAGGATATGTCGACTGCCAGCGTTTCCCGCCGGACTGCTGGCCGATTGCCCAGATAGCCCTCCCCCCGCGCAAGCCTGTTTGCAAGCCCGGATATGTCTGGAAGCGGCGCACGCGAAGTTACACGGGGAAGGCTGGCGAAATTATATGCCGGAGGCGGAGCCATCATCGCCCATTCCAGCGTTCCGGATTTCCAGGGATCGCGCCGCCCCCGCAGTGCCACATAGACGTGAAGGATGATGTCCACGAGCACCATCGCAAGCCCAATGGCCATGATGAAACTGCTGACCGACGATATCAGATTGATCGTGCTCCACCCTGTCTCCACGTCATAGGTGTCGATCCGGCGGCGCTGCCCCATCAGCCCCACCCAGTGCATTGCCAGAAATGTGCCATGGAAGCCGAGAAAGATCAGAACGAAAGCCATCTCACCCAGCTTGAAGAAGCGCGTGCGCCCCGTGAAAAGCGGCAGCCAGTAATAGATCCCGGCAAGGATTGGGAACACGAAGCCGCCAAACAGGACGTAATGCAGGTGCGCAGTGATGAAGGCCGTGTCATGGGCCTGCCAGTCAAATGGTACGACGGCGACCATCACACCGGTCAGCCCGCCAATGACAAAGGTGAACAAGAAGCCGAGAAGGTGCAGCATCGGCAGATGCAGTTCCGGTCGCCCTTTCCACAATGTGCCGATCCAGGCAAAGACCTGCACACCGGTAGGAACCGCAACGAGAGTTGAAGCTGCCGAGAAGAAGGCCAGCCCCATATGTGGAATGCCGGTCGTGAACATGTGGTGCACCCACAGCCCGAAGCTCAAGAAGGCCAAGGCCACAGCCGACGCCACGATCCATCCGTATCCAAGAAGCGTTGTGCGCGCCATGACTGGCAGGATGGTGGAGATCACCCCGGCTGCCGGCAGGAAGATGATGTAGACTTCCGGATGACCAAAGAGCCAGAACAGGTGCTGCCACAACAGGCTGTCGCCACCCAGATCAGCCTGGAAGAAAGGCAGGCCAAACGCACGCTCCACCTCCAGGAGGATCGAGCCCAGTATGAGCGGCGGAAAGCCGGTCAGGATCATCAGGGATGTGACGAGAGCATACCACGCGAAGATCGGCATCTTGTCCAGCGACATGCCGGGCGCACGATATTTGAGGATCGAAACAGTGAATTCTACTGCGGCGCAGATCGCCGAGATCTCAACAAAAGTAATGCCGATAAGCCAGAAATCCGTATTGATGCCGGGCGAGTAGATCGCGCCCGTCAGCGGCGGATACATGAACCAGCCCCCATCCGGTGCGATGCCAAGAAGCAACGACACGAGCAGCATTGTGCCGCCAAAGGCATAGCACCAATAGCCGTAGGCTGTGAGCCGCGGAAAAGCCAGGTCGCGCGTGCCCAGCATCTTGGGCAGAAGATAGATGGCCAGACCTTCGAATGTCGGTATCGCGAACAGGAACATCATGATGGTCCCGTGCATGGTGAAGATCTGACTGTAGATCTCGGGTCCGGCAAAGGCCGAATCCGCAGTGGCAAGCTGAGCCCTGATCAGCATGGCTAATATGCCACCGACCAGAAAGAAGAAGAACGAGGTCGCCAGGAACATGCGGCCAAGATCGCTGTGGTTCACCGTGCTGAACCATCCCCTGAAGCCGGGCCTTGAACTCCAGGTGGCGTCGAGCGCGCGATGGCGACGAAGTGCGGTCATCGGGCCTCCTCCCTCAGGAATGCTTCCCAGGTATCGGGCGCGTGGGCGATGACATCAAAGACGTGGCCGCCATAGCCTTCGCCGTTGAACTCTGCCGTCAGGCCCTTGAAGACGCCAGGCTGATCCGCCTCAATGCGCAGGCGGTTCACATGCCCGGGGATGGCGTCGAGCTTGCCGGCCAGCCGTGGCACCCAGAAGCTGTGCACGACGTCGAGACTGGTCACATGAACATCCACCGGGCGACCTGCAGGAATATGCAGCACATTTTCCGTCTCGAAATCAGGTTGAGATGCGTATGAAAAACGCCAGCGCCAGCGTTCCGCCTGCGCATGAACCTCCACCACATCGGCATCCGCGCGAGGCAGCAAGCGCTCCCCCACAACAAGGCCGTAGGCCAGAAGTGCAGCAAGAACGGACATGGAAAAGCCAAGTCCCAGGCCCACGATCCAGAACCGCATATGCGCGGCATCACCCACCTCTTTCTTGTTGCGACGGAACCCTGCAGCCAGCAGTCCCATTACCAGAAGAAGGATGATCGCCGCACCGATCAGCATGACCCACCAGAGTGTTGCGATGGAGCGCGCAGCCGGGCCGGCCGGATCAAGCGTCGAATATTCCCCCTGGCAGCCCGAAAGCGTCAGACATGTAGCCGCGGTACCGAGGATGAGGAGCTTTCTGCAATGAGCGAAACGGATACCCGGGAACAGCTTGTCGACCCAATCGCTGCAAGACCGAGTTACACGCAGACGGAATCCCGCATCGCGATATTGGGGCATCCCATTCACGCCATGAGCGTGGCGTTCCCCGTGGCGCTGTCCTTTTGCCTTCTCGGTGCGGACATTCTCTACTGGTGGAGCGGTGACGTCTTCTGGGCCCGGGCCGCACTTTGGGCGGCGGGCACCGGTTTCCTGTTCGGCCTGCTTGCCGCATTTTCCGGCACGGCCGAGCTTCTGATTGTCAGAGGCATCCGCGCCCGCGCTGCAGCCTGGACCCATGCGGTTATAGCTGTCACCCTGCTTGCTGTTCTCGGCGCCAATTGGGGCCACCGCCTCTATGGATACGAGCAGGGCGTTCTGCCATACGGCATCTTCCTTTCGGCTCTCGGTGCTGCAATGGTCGCGTTTACGGGTTGGCATGGCGGAAAACTTGTCTTTGACTATCGTTTGGGCACTTCGAAAGGCAGTTCATAGCCGCGCGGCTCTTGAACCCAATCAGGCAACCGTACCCATTCAAGTTCCGGCTTGCCCAGAACAAGCAGCAGAATGAACAGGATGGGAAAAAGGATAAGCAGCAGAGGAACCGTCGGCCGCGGCGGCTCGTAGTCTTCGGGCTGCTCGGCAATCTGCACCACGATGTGGCCCACCCAGGCATGAGCGGCAACCAGTGCCGCCACGAACAGAAGCTTGGCATAAAGCCAGGTGACGAAGACTTCTCGGAAAAAGATGAGCCAGGTGCCGGCAATGATCGCCAACAGCGCGGCAGGCGTAACCATCCCGACATAGGCGCGATGCGAGGCGCGTCGAATGCGCTCATACTCCTCAGCGGCAATTGCCGGATCATGACGCGTGAGCATCAGCGGCATGGCCATCAACCCGCCACACCACAGGACAAGTGCCGTGATATGGATGATTTTCAGCAGGGTAATGAACCCGGGTAGCGACGTGATCATGTCGCCGACACCCTGCCCGCACCCCAGAAGCGTCGAGCAAGAACCGCGACAATGATGGCATAGGGTATTCCAGCCGGAATCCACATGATCAGGCCGCCAAGCTGCTGATCGGTCAGCGGCAGCATGCCCCACTCCAGCGGTGCAAATGCATGAGCTTCGTAAAGCTGCGAGGAAGCAAAGGTCAGCAGGGCCCCGAGCATTCCCATCTGGGTAAAGCCAGCCACCACAAGTGCGATCGCTTCCACGGGGGTACGGTCAGGCGCAAACACCGACTGCCAGAACCATACAAAGCTTGCGATGAGCGAAAGCTGCATGAGCCAATAGATACCGATATTGGAGAGCGCCAGATCATAAGCCTGCGGCACGTGCCACCCCCAGAGCACGGTCGTTGACACGGCAAGGGCCAGACCCGCCTGCCCCCGGCTTGGCAAACGGATGAGATCGGCAAGAAGAGGTGCTGCAACGGCTATCAGCAGCAGATGATGAACCACCCTGGCAGAGAACAGCGCAGAAGAAAGCGCGCATAGCGGCGAGACAAACGCGACCGCAAGGACAAACACCGCTGCAGCACCACGCCTGCTCCGCCTGAGCAGATACGCCATCAGGAGAAGCGCCAGCAGAACCACAGGATCAAGATTCCACCGTTCCCACAACACAGCAGGATGAGGAGCCGGTCCGCAATAGATCTGGTTCCACTCCACATTCACGGCCATTTCCCCGCTGTCAGCTCCGGTTGGACCTTCCAGTAACGAAATTAGAGTGGCTTTGATCCTTGGAAAGGTTTCGCCAGGCGCGAGTTTCACCTAAACCGCGCCGTGATCATCAATTCGAGGGACAAAGCGATGGCCAAGGCAATTCACAGCATGATCCGGGTACTGGATGAGGAACGCTCGCTGGCGTTCTACAAGACCGCATTCGGCCTGGAGATCGCTGATCGACTGGAATTCGAAAGCTTTACGCTGATCTATCTTAGCAATGCCGAAAGCGAGTTCGAGCTCGAACTGACGGTAAACAAGGGCCGCACCGAACCCTACGACCTGGGCGATGGCTACGGACATCTTGCGGTGTCGGTGGAAAATCTTGACGAGGAACATGCACGCCTCGTGGCTGCTGGGCTGGAGCCGCGAAAAATCGTCGACTTCGCTCCCGACGGCACGCAGGTGGCGCGGTTCTTCTTCATCGCTGATCCTGACGGCTACCAGATCGAGGTGCTCGAACGCGGCGGCCGCTTCAGGTAAGCCGAACCGGCAACAGCGGAAAACCGACCCGGCGCTTTGACGCCGGGGCGGTCATCCATCCGGGCTGAACATTACCCTGCCCGCGCCTCACGCAGGACAATGTAGATGCCGCTTGCGATAATAATGAGCGCGCCGACATAGGTCCAAAGGTCCGGCAGATCGCCCCAGAACATGAAGCCGAGCACCGTGGCCCAAAGCAGTGCCGTGTAATCGAATGGTGCGACGATGGCAGCAGGAGCAAGACGAAAGGCATGGCCGATCATGGTAATGCCGATCGTGCCGAAAAGCGCCATCCCGACAAAGAGCGGCAGATGTTCGAGTGCTACCGGTTGCCAGTCGATCACCAGCACCGGCGCGCAATAAACAAGCGGAAAGAGCGAGACATAGAACATCATGGTGGTCATCGGCTCTTCACGCCTGATCCACCGCGCGCTGATCATGAACAGGGCGTAGAAGAATGCCGCACCGACGGCAAAGAGAGAGGCCGCCTGAAATGTTTCGGCGCCCGGCCTGACAATGACCAGCACGCCAATAAAACCGACAATCACCGCGGACCAGCGGCGCCATCCCACCTTTTCCCCAAGGAGCAATACCGAAAGCGCCGTGATGAAAAGCGGCGCTGCGAATACCAGCGAGGTCGCGCCGGCAAGCGTGAGCTGCCTCAGGCTGGTGAAGAAACACCAGGCCGCAGCAATGGCAAAAAGGCCCCGCAGGGCGTGTACACCGACAGACGCGGTTGCAAAGCCTTTGCGTCCCCGCGTCAACAAGAGCATCGCCGCGATCATTGGCAGCGCCATCATGCTGCGCCAGGCATAGATATGCAGCGCGCCGTAATCCTCGGTCAGCCATTTCGCCATGGCGTCATTGACGACCATGAAAAGCACACCCACGCAGATCGTGGCGATTGCCTGAAAACGCGTGCCTGCGTCTGCTGCCGCTGCCAATGCCACCTGTGCTCTCTCCTTCGTGCTCAATAGGCTTCTACTGCCTGCACCGTCGAGCGCACAGGGGCTGGCCCAGCCAATAAACCCGCTTGGGCTGAACCGGAAGGTGGATCAAAGCAGATCGCGTCGAGCCAGGTTTCTCATGAGGTCGGCAGCGCCGAATGTCCACGGAGCGCATTCGGTCGAGAGACGAACCGTGTTCTCCAGGCTGCCGAGCCGCGAGCTGGAGATGGTTACCCGGTCGCCCACCTTGTGCGTGAACCCGCCGCCCGGCGTGTCGCGATCCTCGATTGGCGCGAAGAGCGTGCCCAGATACAAAACGAAACCGTCCGGATACTGATGATGGCGGCCAACGGTCTGCTTGACGAGATCCAGGGGATCACGGCTGATCTCCTTCATCGAGCTGCGACCTTCAAGGCGATAGCCGTCCTCACCCTCTACGATCAGATCCAGCTCCGCCGCACGCACATCCTCAATCGTGAAGCTCTTGTCGAAAAGCCTTATGAACGGCCCGATGGAGGAAGACGCATTATTATCCTTGGCCTTGCCGAGAAGCAGTGCCGAGCGTCCTTCAACATCGCGCAGATTGACGTCATTGCCCAGCGTCGCGCCCTTGACCGTGCCATCGCTCGACACCGCAAGCACGACCTCCGGCTCGGGGTTGTTCCATGAGGAGATCGGGTGAATGCCGATTTCCTCCCCCCATCCGACGGAAGACATGGCCTGTGCCTTGGTAAAGACTTCCGCATCGGGACCGATGCCCACCTCCAGATATTGTGACCAGAGGCCAGCCTCGACCAGAGCCTTCTTCACCTCCATGGCCTGCGGGGAACCCGGCACCAGGTCCCGCAGATTGTCGCCAATGATGTTGCCGACAGTCTTGCGAATGTCGCTGGCAGCCGATGCGTCACCTGCCGCACGTTCCTCGATCACGCGCTCGATCATGGAGCGCGCGAAGGTCACGCCGCACGCCTTCACTGCCTGCAGGTCAACGGGAGCGAGCAGATAGGGAGCCGTCCCCCTTGCAGTACTGCGGCTGCTGTCGAGCAATTCCTGAAGGCTGCAGAGGTCTTCGCCCTTTGCAGATGCCACATGGCCTGCAGGATCTGCGAGCTCCATGACATCTCGGCTCGTGGGCGCCTCGCGCGACGTGATATCGATCACACGGCCGTCGCGCAGGGTTACGATGCTCGGGCCTTCTGCATCGCTACGCCACACCCGCCCCAGATAGATGCCGTCATTCTCAAGCATGTCTGTTCTCTCCTCCACGGGCAGCACATCCCGCTGCCTGATTTGAGGCACGACTGCCACAGGAAAGTCTCGGGCGACAAGGCCACCAAACCTCCAGATGGTTCACCGGCGAGCAGCACCTGCAGTTTTCTTGCGCAGGCACATGTTCGACACGAGCGAAAGTTGCCGAAGTGACCAGATTTCGCTAACCCTTGTGCCCCACCGGTCCGGCCACTCATGCTCAATGCGAGCATGCCTACCAATATGACAGCGGAGTAGAAGCACGATGATCATCGATGCTCACCAGCATTTCTGGCAGCTTTCAAGAGAACATTACGATTGGCCGAACGAGAGCGTTGAAGCGATCTTCCGTGACTTCTCCCCGGACGATCTCCAGCCACTGCTCCACCAGGCCGGTCTCAGTCGCACCGTTGTCGTTCAGGCTCTGGATACGATCGAGGAAACCCGTTACCTGCTAGAGATCGCACAGAAATACAGCTTCGTCGCAGGTGTGGTCGGATGGGTGGACCTTTCGGCTGCCAATGCTGTCGCCCGGATCGACGAATTGCGCGGCGACCCTCTGCTCAAGGGCCTGCGCCCGATGCTTCAGAACATTGAAGAGACCGAGTGGATCCTGCATCAAGAGAACACCGCAGCACTCGAACATATGGCCAAAACAGGCCTGCGCTTTGACGCGCTCATCCAGCCCCGCCACCTCAAGGCGATCGACGAGCTTGCCACCCGCTATCCCGGCTTGCCCATCGTCATCGACCACATTGCCAAACCCGCCATGGGCAATGGCCGAAAGCCTGATCCGGCTTGGAGCGAAGGCATGAAGGCCATCGCCGCGCACGAGAATTGCTATTGCAAACTTTCAGGCATGGTGACCGAAATCGGTCCCGATTGGCAGCTTGATGATCTGCGTGCCCATGCCGACACGGTTATCGACTGCTTCTCGCCCGAACGCGTGATGTTTGGCAGCGACTGGCCGGTTCTCAATCTGGCCGGAGATTATCTGGGCTGGTTGAACGCGGTGAGGACGCTGATTGGAAATCTCTCGGAGAGCGAGCAGGAAGCTATTCTCAGCCGAACGGCCATCCGCTTCTACAATCTGGCAGTCTGATATTCTCAACGGGAGGGAAACATGGTCCAGCGCATGGGAATGGTAATCGGCGTTAAGCCGGAAGCACTGGAGGAATACAAGCGGCTTCACGCCAATGTCTGGCCTGAGGTCTTGGAACGCCTGCGCAAATCAAACATCACCAACTACTCCATTTTCCTGCGCGAGCCGGAAAACCTGATGTTCAGCTATTGGGAATATGTCGGCAGTGATTTCGAGGCCGACAATGCAGCCATTGCGGCCGACCCGACCACCAAAGAATGGTGGAAGCTGTGCGGACCGATGCAGGCGCCGCTTGAGACCCGTGCACCTGGCGAGTGGTGGGCAGGAATGGAGCAGGTATTCTACATGGATTGAATGCTGATCACGCGATGTATCGCAGTGACAGGAACGGTTTTAGCATCGTCACGTTCACTCACCACCACATCTGCTGAGGGTGCGCGTCGTGCAAAATTGCCGCGCCCCCGTTTGAACAAGTGGCACGGGAGTTTAAGCGATGTCCTATATCCGTTTCGGCTTGATGATCCTCACCTCCACAGTGGTGATGTTCATCCTGATGTATCTCAACACCTACGCCTTCGAGCATGTCTATTTCAGCGAGACACGCACTTACATGGCCATCCTCATGGGAGCGACCATGGCCATTATCATGCTGGCCTTCATGCTCGGCATGTACAAGAACACCGCTCTCAACATAGCCATCTTCGTGGGTGCGGCAGTCGTTTTCGCAGGTGCCCTGTGGCTGGTACGCAGCCAGGTCACCGTCAGCGGTGAAAGCTATATGCGCGCCATGATCCCGCATCACTCCATCGCCATCATGACCTCAGAACGCGCGCAGATCGAGGATGCACGCGTACGCAAACTGGCCGACGAGATCATCGATGCCCAGCGCAAGGAGATCGCCGAGATGGCCTATCTCATCGAAGACCTGGCCGATGGAAATGTGGTGAAAGAGATCTACGAGGATCCGGCACCTGAACCTGGCAGCGTTCAGGATGCCTTGAACAAGGTGATGATCTCCTCTCTGGATCTTGCGCCTATGTCCGAGGAAGAAGCCGACAAGGTGCTGCAGCCGGGTGAGCGCTGCACCTTCCGCCGAAGCCAGGAGAGCGATCCCATCCTCTGGTCGGCTCGTGATGGCAGCGGCGCCGCAGCGAAACTGAACGGTGTGCTTGTTGAACTCGAGAGCCCGGCTGATCCGGCGGCCGCAAACGCGCAGTTCACCACCGAAGGGATGACTGTCGCGGTTGGTCCCTTCGACGAGGAGGACGACCCGCGCAAGGAAGCTGAACTGGTCTTCGAACTCGATGAAGGCCTGAAGGTCGGCTACACTGGCTACTACGCCTGCTCGCGGTAACTGCAGCGCAGACCGGAGGTTATCTCATGGCAATCCAGGAAAAGACGAAAACGGCGGATCTCTACCGCATGGTCATGCCCGACCATGTGTGCCCCTACGGGCTGAAGTCCAAGGACCTGCTTGAACGCAATGGTTACACGGTGCAGGACCACCATCTGACGACGCGCGAAGAGACGGACCGCTTCAAGAAGGAGCACGGGGTGGAAACCACGCCG
>NZ_JAYMER010000031.1:0-641 GCF_037029545.1 Nitratireductor sp. CH_MIT9313-5
CGGCGTGGTTTCCACCCCGTGCTCCTTCTTGAAGCGGTCCGTCTCTTCGCGCGTCGTCAGATGGTGGTCCTGCACCGTGTAACCGTTGCGTTCAAGCAGGTCCTTGGACTTCAGCCCGTAGGGGCACACATGGTCGGGCATGACCATTCGGTAGAGATCCGCCGTTTTCGTCTTTTCCTGGATTGCCATGAGATAACCTCCGGTCTGCGGTGCAGTTACCGCGAGCAGGCGTAGTAGCCAGTGTAGCCGACCTTCAGGCCTTCATCGAGTTCGAAGACAAGTTCAGCTTCCTTGCGCGGGTCGTCCTCCTCGTCGAAGGGACCAACCGCGACAGTCATCCCTTCGGTGGTGAACTGCGCGCTTGCGGCCGCCGGATCAGCCGGGCTCTCGAGTTCAACAAGCACACCGTTCAGTTTCGCTGCGGCGCCGCTGCCATCACGAGCCGCCCAGAGGATGGGATCGCTCTCTTGGCTTCGGCGGAAGGTGCAGCGTTCACCCGGCTGCAGCACCTTGTCGGCTTCTTCCTTGGACATTGGCGCAAGATCCAGAGAGGAGATCATCACCTTGTTCAAGGCATCCTCAACGCTGCCAGGTTCAGGTGCCGGATCCTCATAGATCTCTTTCACCACATTTCCATCGGC
>NZ_JAYMER010000008.1:0-102571 GCF_037029545.1 Nitratireductor sp. CH_MIT9313-5
CAAGCAGGGGTGGGTTCAAACATGGGTCACTTCTCGATGGAAAAATCCCTCAATCCCGGGTCAGTTCTCGGCGGAAATCAACACTCTGTCGGCTTTCGTGTGGGTTTGGTCATTTCGCTCGCCTCGAAACCACTGATTGACGTATGGGAAAATGTTGGCGATGAGCAACCTATAAGATCCCCCACGCTCGATAGCGCCCTCTCCCAGTCATTTCACGGACGCTGAGTTCTCTCACCAAGTTTAAGGCCCCGCGTGGCGAGATCCTGGCCGCCTTCGCAATCATGTGCGCTGACACGATAGGTCGCGACAGAAGAAGATCGATTGCGATGGGCAGGCTGCTCGTCGATCGCTTGCCCGCCGCCTTCCGCTGGAGTTGCCGCCTTGCCAGTGTCAGGCGGTCAACATCCTTGAGCCCGGCTCCAGCGGAAGCGCTCAGGGCATCGAGATAGGCGACCAGCCTGGTCGTTCGATCGCGTGCTCGACGGCGCTCGCGGGGGATTTCTCGCAAACCCACCGAATAGGCCAGCAAGTGCGATCGGACCTTTCCGCGCGATCTCATGAAGTCAGAAATAAGAATTTGCCCGAGCCAGTGCTGACGCTGTATCGGCTCGAGATGCTCCCATGCGTCCCATAGAACGGCCGCGGCCAAGGTTGCCGGAAGCACCTCCACCGTCTTGACCAACTCAAGCCAGGCGGCGACCCGCTCGGTTTCATCCCACTCGGGATCACGGATGAGCAGCTCGCCGATGCTAACTTCCGGTTCACGCGACTTCTGGGCACCGGATGCGTCACCATCGACCAGCCATTCCGTTCTGGCTAGGACCTCATCGATCTCGGCCAGTTCGGGAGAAAGAACGTCGATGTCATCGTGTTCGACGTCAGCCCCCTCCTCTCCTCTATCGAGCTGTTCTTGCTCGCCAGCAGGCTCCTGGGCGATTCCGGCGAGCGCCATTATCCCTGATCGGGAAACCGCCCAACCGGGGTCGTTCCGCGATATCCGCCGTCTCGCCCGGACGATCCTGTGCGCTATGACCAGCTCGTGACTCGGTGCGCGAACGTCCATCTGTGCATCGTGGAGAACCAGATCTTCGAGATGGACGAGTTCGCCAGCAACCCACATACTGGGGTCGTTTGCGGGAGGGGGCGAAATCCTACGCTAAGCCGAGGACACGCTTTCCGTAGTTCCTGAGTTCGCCGTTCGGGCCGACATAGCGGTAGAGGGTGACGCGCTCGATCCCCAGTTCCTTGCACAAATTGGAAACGGACGTGTCGCGTTGCGCCATGGCGGCTTGCGCGAGGCGCACCTGAGCTTTGGTGAGGGCAAATTTTCGACCGCCCTTGCGTCCGCGCGCCCTTGCGGCGGCGAGACCGGCCATGGTGCGTTCCCGGATCAGATCCCGCTCAAACTCGGCCAAGGTGGCGAAGATACCGAACACCATGCGGCCGGATGCGGTTGTGGTGTCGATCTGCGCACCCTTTCCGGTCAACACCCGCAGGCCGATCCTGCGTTCTGACAGATCCTTCACGGTGTTGACCAGGTGGGCAAGCGACCGTCCGAGGCGATCGAGCTTCCAGACCACCAGCACATCGCCTTCGCGCAAGGTTTTTAGGCAGGCGGCCAGGCCAGGCCGATCATCCCGAGCGCCGGAAGCGCGATCCTCATAGATGTTGTCCTGTTCGACACCGGCGGCGCGCAGATCGTCGTGCTGCAGGTCGAGGGACTGTGAGCCATCGGCTTTGGAAACGCGGGCATATCCGATCAGCATGTTTCTTAAACGTTGGTTTGAGGCGGCGCGCCGGCCACGATTGCATCGGTCTCTAGAAATGTATCTCAACCAGCTTCATAAACAAAGCATCTTGAACATCATCAAATTTTGAAAAAGGAACATCGATGCCACGTCGCGTCACTCTAACCGATCGGCAGAAGGACGCGCTGTTGCGCCTGCCGACCTCGCAGGCGGACTTGCTCAAACACTATACGCTGAGTGACGAGGATCTCGGGCATATCGGGCAGCGTCGCCGCCCGCACAACAGGTTCGGCTTCGCCTTGCAATTATGCGTCCTACGCTATCCTGGTCGGGTGCTGGCTCCGGGCGAGCTGATTCCGGCGGAGGTCGTCGAGTTCATCGGAGCGCAACTCGGCTTGAATGCCGACGATCTCGTTGACTATGCCGCTCGCGAGGAGACGCGGCACGAGCATCTTTCCGAGTTGCGGGCGCTCTACGGATACCGCACCTTTTCGGGACGTGGTGCGCGCGAGCTGAAGGATTGGCTGTTCCGAGAAGCCGAGATGGCGGTGTCGAACGAGGATATCGCCCGTCGCTTCGTGATCGAGTGCCGTCGAACTCGCACGGTCCTTCCTGCGACATCGACGATCGAGCGGCTTTGCGCCACGGCCCTGGTCGACGCCGAGCGGCGGACCGAGACGAGGATCGCCAGCCGGTTGTCCATGCCGATCCGGGAACAGTTACTGGCATTGCTCGAGGAGACGGCGGACGATCGGGTGACCCGCTTCGTGTGGCTGCGGCAGTTTGAGCCTGGCTCGAACTCTGCGTCGGCCAACCGGCTGCTCGATCGGCTAGAATACCTGCAACGTGTTGATCTTCCCGAGGATCTGCTGGCCAGTGTTCCTGCCCATCGGGTGACACGTCTGCGCAGGCAGGGCGAGCGGTATTATGCCGACGGCATGCGTGATCTCCCGGAGGACAGGCGGCTTGCGATTCTGGCCGTGTGCGCATCAGAATGGCAGGCGATGCTTGCCGACGCCGTGGTCGAGACCCATGACCGGATCGTCGGCAGGCTCTACCGTGCTTCGGAGCGCATTTGCCAGGCGAAGGTCGCGGATGAAGCGAACGCGGTGCGCGACACCTTGAAATCCTTCGCCGAAATTGGCGGTGCCCTGGTCGATGCACAGGATGACGGCCAGCCGCTGGAAACCGTCATCGCGAGCGGTTCGGGTTGGGATGGCTTCAAAACCCTTGTTGCAGTGGCAACCAGGCTGACCGCCACCATGGCCGACGATCCGCTCAATCATGTGCTCGACGGGTATCATCGCTTCCGTCGCTATTCCCCGCGGATGTTGCGTTTGCTTGATCTTCGGGCTGCGCCGGTCGCAATGCCGCTGCTGGAAGCCGTGATGGTCCTACGCAACGGTTTGAACGATCGTGCACATACCGGCTTCCTGCGGCCGAGTTCGAAATGGCATCGTCATCTTCGTGCCCAGGCGGCTGGCGACACTCGCCTCTGGGAGATCGCGGTGCTGTTCCATCTGCGCGATGCCTTCCGATCCGGGGATGTCTGGCTGGCCAGATCCCGGCGCTATGCTGATCTGAAACACGCACTCGTTCCGGCGCAGGCCGCGGCGGAAAGCGGCCGTCTTGCCGTGCCGTTGCGGCCGGAGGAATGGCTGGCAGACCGGCAAGCGCGCCTCGACATCCGTTTGCGCGAGCTTGGCCGTGCCGCGCGCACGGGCACGATTCCCGGCGGGTCGATCGAAAGCGGCGTCCTGCATATCGACAAGCTCGAAGCCGCCGCACCCGACGGCGCCGAGGACCTAGTGCTCGATCTCTACAAGCAGATAGCGCCCACACGCATCACCGATCTTTTACTGGAAGCGGATGCTGCGACCGGCTTCTGCGAAGCTTTCACCCATTTACGCACGGGCGCCCCCTGCGCCGACCGGATCGGGCTTATGAACGTTATCTTGGCAGAGGGGATCAATCTCGGCCTGCGCAAAATGGCGGACGCCACCAACACTCACACCTTCTGGGAGTTGATCCGCATTGGACGGTGGCATGTCGAAGGCGAAGCGTACGACCGGGCGCTGGCCATGGTGGTCGAGGCGCAGGCAGCGTTACCCATGGCCCAGTTCTGGGGCATGGGCACTTCGGCTTCGAGCGACGGCCAGTTCTTCGCCGCCACAGAGCAGGGCGAAGCCATGAACCTGGTCAACGCGAAGTACGGCAATACCCCGGGCCTGAAAGCCTATAGCCACGTCTCCGACCAATATGCGGCGTTCGCGACCCAGGTGATACCTGCAACGGCGAGCGAAGCCCCCTATATCCTCGACGGCCTGCTCATGAATGACGCTGGCCGCCATATCCGCGAGCAGTTCACCGACACGGGCGGCTTCACCGATCACGTCTTTGCCGCATGCGCCATTCTCGGCTACCGGTTTGCCCCTCGCATCCGGGATCTGCCGTCCAAGCGACTCTATGCGTTCAATCCATCGGCCGCCCCGGCGCACTTGCGGGCCTTGATCGGCGGCAAGATCAACCAGGCCATGATCGAGCGCAACTGGCCCGACATCCTGCGCATCGCCGCCACTATTGCGGCCGGAAGCATCGCGCCCAGCCAGATACTGCGCAAGCTCGCCTCCTATCCGCGGCAGAACGAACTTGCCACGGCTTTGCGCGAGGTCGGCCGCGTCGAGCGAACCCTGTTCATGATCGACTGGATTCTGGACGCCGATCTGCAACGCCGCGCCCAGATCGGGCTCAACAAGGGCGAAGCGCATCATGCGCTGAAGCGGGCAATCAGCTTCCATCGCCGGGGTGAAATCCGCGACCGTTCCGCCGAAGGCCAGCATTACCGGATCGCCGGCATGAACCTGCTCGCTGCGATCATCATCTTCTGGAACACCATGAAGCTGGGCGAAGTCGTCGCCAACCAGAAACGCGAGGGAAAATTGCTATTGCCCGATCTGCTGGCCCATGTCTCGCCCCTCGGATGGGAGCACATCAACCTTACCGGAGAATATCGTTGGCCAAAGCCTTAGCGTAGGATTCCGCCCCCTCCCGCAAACGACCCCAGGAGGTCGTCCTTGACCGAGCCGAGCGCCTCCAACCGGTCCCGCAATCCTTCCTTCAGCCGCTCGAGGCGTTTGCGCGACACCCGGTCGTCGCTTTCGACCCGGGTGAGCAGTTCCTCGTAGAGCGTAAGCTCGTCCTCGATCATCTGGCGCTCGAATTCGGCCGGGACGGCGATGAACTTGAAGGCCGAATGGGTGATGATGATCGCGTCCCAATTGGCCGTGGCGGCCCGCGACAGGAAGCGATGGCGCTTGTCCTTTGTGAAGTTGGTCTCGTCGGCGACCAGGATCCGCGCCGTCGGATAGAGCGCCAGGAACTCTCGTGCGGCCTGCGCCAGGCAATGGCCGGGAACGACCAGCATGGCTTTCGAGATCAGGCCGAGCCGGCGCTGTTCCATGATGGCGGCCGCCATCGTCATGGTCTTGCCGGCGCCGACGGCATGGGCGAGATAGGTGGCGCCCGACGAGATGATCCGCCAGATGCCGCGTTTCTGGTGGCCATAAAGAACAAAGGCGCCAGAGGCGCCCGGCAACTGGAGATGGTCCCCGTCGAAGGATCGGGGCGCGATATTATTGAAGGTATCGTTGTAGACCCGCGCCAGCCGGTCGGTGCGGACGGAATCGGACCAGACCCAACTCTGGAACGCGTTCTTGATCTTGGTCAGCTTTTCCTTGGCCGCCTCGGTGTCGACGACATTGAGCACCCGCCGCTCGCTATCGCCGTCCTTCACGGTATCGAAGATCTGCGGGATCCGGCTGTTGAGGGCATCGGCGAGCAGCTCGCCGGCATGCCGGCGCTTGGTTCCCCATTCGGACGTGCCCTCGGCGCGATAGGCAAGCATGCGGGCATCGACCGTCCAGGAGGCGAGTTCCGGCATGTGCCGGATCGTGATGTCCGTTCCCATCGTCTCCTTGACGAAGTCGACGACATCGGAAGCGGGAATCCATGGCGCGCCAAGCCGCGCGGTGATCTCGGATGGGCTGAGATCGGCCGGCTGCACGGCTTCGAGCGCCTCGACATTGCGGCTGTATGCCGGGTCGAGCTCCGCTGCGGCCTCGGCGATCGCCAGCTTGTCGCGCACGGGACCGGAGAGATAGGCGTCGGATGTCTGCCATGACCCATCCGCCGGATCGCGGTAGATCGCGCTGCCCAGCTCCTCGATGACCGTCTCGCGGTCTTCATGCAGCAGTTCGGCGATATGGTCGACATCGACATGCCCGCGCTCGTTGAGAACGACGGCGAGCGCATCGGCGGCACTGGTGATCACCGGCGGCGACGGCGGTGCGATGACCCGCTCGGAAAAGATCGGGCCGGGCTTGGCCGTATCCGTATCGAGATCGTAGGTCTCGATCGATGCGACCAGCCAGCAATCCGGGTCGTCGAGGAAGGGCTGCAGGTTCGGACGGCGATGGGTCTCGCGCGTTTCACCCGTCGCCTCGTTTTCCGTGATCGACACCCTGGTTTGATTGATCGGCCCGAAGTCGCGCACGAAGCTCGACCAGGCGATGCGCAGCTTCACCTGCAGGTCCCGCCAGGGCTGATCGGTCTCCTGGGCCTTGAGGACCGCGCGCACCGCGTCTCGGACCGGGATCAGCTTTCGGACGATGTTGATCTGCTTTTCGGAGAACCCTTCGCCGGATCGGCCCCTACGGATGAGAACCGGAGCGGGTTTGCCGTCAAGCACCTGCATGAGGCCCCTCGACGCGTCGAAGACAAAGCTGCCTTCCCTGACATGGACATCCTCGGGTCTAACGATGTCGATATCTGTGGGGCGAAGCTCAAGATCGACATCGATCGCTTCGGGCTCGCCATCATAAAGGGCTTCCGGGAGGGAAAGGATGGCCGTGTCTAACC
Organism: Nitratireductor sp. CH_MIT9313-5; assembly: GCF_037029545.1. Lineage (NCBI taxonomy): Bacteria > Pseudomonadati > Pseudomonadota > Alphaproteobacteria > Hyphomicrobiales > Phyllobacteriaceae > Nitratireductor > Nitratireductor sp. CH_MIT9313-5. The sequence continues at coordinate 6,666 of NZ_JAYMER010000008.1, forward strand.
TGGTTTCGAGATCGCCCTCATCGGGCAGACAGGTATAGGTCTCGCCGAAGGGACCGGATGTGGTCGCGTGACGGCCGAGTACATGGTCCGGATGGTCGGCAAACCAGCGGTTGACCCGGACGGCCTCGCTGTCCTCGCTGGCGGCAACGACCTCGACGAGGTCCAGCCAGTTCGCCTCGCCCTGCGGCTCGCCGGGCTTGCGCTTGCGGAAGAACAGGATATCGACGACGACATCCGAGCCGGCATCTGCGCGAAAACTGCCTTCGGGCAGGCGGATCGCGGCGATCAGGTCGGCCGACTTGGCGATGTGTTTGCGCGCCGCGGCATCCACCTTGTCCATCGTGCCCGACGATGTGACGAAGGCGGCCAGCGCGCCGGGTTTCAGAAGGTCTATCGATCGGGCGATGAAATAATCATGCAGACGCAGACCCATCGACCGGTAGGCGCGGTCGGAGCGAACCGTCCGATCCGAGAACGGCGGATTACCGATGGCGAGATCGAAATGCGCCGGCAGATCGGTGCGCGCGAAATCGCCCTCGATGATGCGGGCGACCGGCTGCAGAAGGCGAGCGATCCGCGCCGTGACCGGATCGAGCTCGACGCCGGTGACGAAAGACGCATCCCTTAGTGCCGCCGGGATCAGGGCCGGAAACAGCCCCGTCCCGATGCCCGGTTCGAGCACACGGCCGCCTCGCCAGCCGAGGCGCTCGAGCCCTTTCCAGATCGCCCGGACGATGAACTCAGGCGTGAAATGCGCATATTGCGTGCAGCGGGCGAGCGAGGCGTAGTCGGCCTCGTTCACGGATGCCTGCAGCTCTTCGCCAAGCACTTCCCAACCCTTGCGGAATCCCTCCTCGCCCGGCCGGGTGAAGATTGTGTTGGCGAGATCGGAGGCGCCGAACCCGGTGAACCGGATGAGGCGTGCCTGCTCTTCGGACGTCGCGGGCCGGTCCTCCCCCGCGATCGCCGCGGCAAGCGAGATGGCGTCGAGGTTGGCACGGGCGCGGGCTTTCCAGCCCTTTGCCAAGGCGCGATTTCCGGAAAGATGGAAGTTGCTGCCGCGCTCGGGCGCTTCGGCCGCCGGTCGTTTCGCGGACTCCTCGCGCGCTGGCGAACCGGATGAATTCGCCAAGGGCGCAGGTTCGGTCTCGCCTGTTTCAGCCTTTGGGCCATCGGCGAAGGCGGTGACGCCAAGGCCGAGCCCCGAGGACAAGGCCGAGCTACCGAACATATCGAGCGTGAAGGGATCGTGGTCTGACATGGTGATGTCTCCTGTAAGGCGGGCGCACGAAGCCGCGCCGCCGGGAGGCCCGGCAGCGTTTGCCACGTGCGGATTTGAAAGCGGGGTTAGCGGGTGATCAGCGAGAACGAGATATCGTTCTCCGTAAGCTGGATGCCGAGATGGGTGATCCCGAAGCTGCGGTTGAAGCTTGGAACCAGCAGATCGGCATCGATAAACTCGATGCCGTCATCGCCGCCGAAGTGTCGGCGTTTGTAGTCCCACCAGTCGGTATCGCCCTTCGGGTGGCACTCGGTCGAATAAACGACGAGTGGTTTCTGACCTTCGGCGAGCTTGCCGTTGGAGATGATGTAGACGCCCTCGTCGCCGACGAGCCAGAAGCCGGGCTTTTCGCCCTCTCCCGGCCGTGTGCCGTAATAGGGATTGCGGAAACCGCCATTGGCGGCGGCATCCTCTTCGCCGCGCGCGATGACCTTGCGCACCGCAAGGATCGGAAATGTGAACATGGCCCACCTCACGCGGCTTCGGGCAGCGGCAGGTGACGCAAATGCACCGGCAGCTTTTCGGAGATCTGCTGATCGGTCAGGCTCTCGAGCAGCTCGAACCGCGTGACCGGCTTGGCGTAGACGATGACTGTCCGCTTGCCGCGATGTTCGGGGCGGAAGTCGTCGCCGGCATAACCGCGATACTTGTCGTGGGTGGCGCTCCAGATGTGCTCGATCCGCTCGTCGCGGGTCATCGCCTTGACCGGCTGCCGTTCGCGCTCGACGATCGCATCGCGCATGTCATAGACGGACCGCGGATCGGACAGGTCGCAATAGGCGTGGAAGTACCGGGTCACGCCATTGATGCTGAGCGTATAGAAGACGCTGGCGATGCTGCCGGTCAGGAATTCGCGCATGGCGAACATCTCTCCGCGCATCCAGAGCGGCGGCAGGATTTCGAGCATATAGTCATGCTGGGCTTGCGCGATTTCGAACCATTCGCCGGCGTAAAGCGCGCTGTCATCGTTTTGCCAGCGGTTGGGCCGCTCGGCATGGCGGTCAAATAATCTGAACATCTGGTGGCGATCGGTAGTGCCGAAATAGACTTTTCGGATGGATGGATGAGAGGTCATGGCAGGCTCCTTCGGGACTTGTCCCGGGCCGGAGCGCGGCGCACCCTTTCGGTGTCACCATCTTCTTCAGCCCTTCCGGACCCTTTCCCGCGGCCGCCTCTCCGTCCGGCCGGGTCAAGGGCCGGCGTCAGCCGGGCGGAGCTTCACCCTTGAGGCGGGTGGCGGGCATGCGGCAGGGCTTTCTCCCCTCTCCCTCTCCCTCTCCCTCTCCCTCTCCCTTTTCCTTCGTCTTTCTCACCGTCTCCCGCAGGACGTGGTTCCAGTCCTCAAGCTCCGGGCACAGGCGCACGAAGCCGCAACCGGCATCGGTGGCAAGCGCCTCGAGTCTTGTGGCATAGGTCTCCCCTTGCGCATTGTTGTCGGTGGCCGCGACCAGGAGGGCGTCTGGCTGGACGGCAAGATCGAGCAGCGCCTCGGAGCTCGCCGGCGACCAGCCGCCGCCGGTGCTGAGATAGCGCGTGTCGGGGCGCTGTTCCTCGAGTGCGGCAAGGCTCATAGCGTCGATCGCGGCCTCGGTGACGCAAAGTCGCGGCCCATCGGCGGGCCCAAACCGAAAGAGGACTTTCGCGCCTCCCGTTGCAAATCCACGCCAGTCGGGACCGCGCTCCTCCCAGCCGGTCACGGCGCCGGAGCGGTCCCGATGGGCCGCCCACATGCTGCTTTGCGGGCCTTCGCACAGGATGTCCTGCGTGATGGCCGCTCTGAGAATCGCCTCGGGAATGTCACGCTCGTCGTGCAGATAGCGCCATGTCAGCGATCCACGCCAGGGTTTGCGCCGCGCGTTCCAGCGTTCGGGAATGGAGAGATCAGGCGCGTGCGCGCGTGACAATCGCTTCCATTCCGGTTCGGAAGGGACGAAGCCGACCAGATCGGCGACGACATAAAGCGCGGCCGCGAACGGGAGACCGTCGAGATGCTCGACCAGTCTGAAGACGTCCCCCTTGGCCTCCGACAGCGGATCGAACCAACCCTTGCCCTCGTGAATGACGATGATGATGTCGTCGCCGCGGCGGTACTTGACCGCCTTGCGGGTGCTTTCCTTCAGATCGACGGCGAAGCCGGCGGTTTCCAGGACCGCCCCGCAATTCACCTTCTCTCTCAGCTCTTCGAGCTCGGCTTTTTCCATTTTCTTTCCGCGTCTTGCGCGGTCCTCTATCCGGTTTCCGCTCCCTGGTCTTTAGGGGCGGGACCCGGATGCCGCGAAGAGCAAGGCAGGCCAGGGCGCGGCTGGCAATCCGGCAATTGTGCCGGGGCAGATTTATTCGCAGCCAGACGTGGCGCAGCTTCCCTTGCCTGCCGCCGCGCGCAAGCGGCAGGCCCAGCCTCACATCCCCTTGGCTTCCTCCTCGTCCGCGATCCGGCGGACGACATCGAAGTCCATTTCTGCGAGGGGACTGATGCGCGCGACTTCCGCTGCCACTTTGACCCAATGATAGAATTCGTCCCGGTCCCCGTGATGACGGGCACGCGCGGCTCGGCGTTGTGCCTCGTAATAGGCGTTGACCTCATCGGCAGCAGCAAGATGACGGGCATCGGCCTGCCAGCGGCGCCGGATCGCATTTCTGTGCTGAACCCATCGGTGAATCGCCGTGAACACTGGTAGTCCTTGCCTCCAGGTCCCGCCCCCTGGGTCAGGGATGGCCGCCCGCATGGGTGAAAACCCGTTCCGGGGCTTCAGCATTGCCAACAGCCCGGTCCGAAGGGCGACGCCCACAGCAACGTCATTTCCGGCCGTACCTCCAATATGTTCACTGCCCGACATTCCGGCTTTTGGAAGAGACCGCTGACCAAAATTTATATCTAATCTTTGGTCAGTGAGGGTAGCCAGCATCCTGCCCGATCCCTCGGGTGGCTCTCTCCAGGCTCAATCTACAAAGTCATGACGACAAGTGTGCTTTTTTCGGCAACTCGCCAGACCAGGCAAGCCGGTCCGCAATCAATTCGGCAAATGATGCAATTGAACCTTCGACACTCGCGGCCTCCAAAGACGTCATGTAGGCGGCCCTGTGTTCCAGATCGATGATCGTCCAGGGATAGCCGCCCGAAGCAAGCATGGTGTTCATCAGGAAACGCGCCATACGGCCGTTACCATCCGGATAGGGATGAATGTAACCCAGGAGCCAATGGCCTAACACGGCCCGAACTGCCGCTGATTCCTCGTGCTGAAGCCGATGAAACAATGCCGCCATTCCATCGGAAATGGCCTCGACACGAGGTGGAGTATGTCGCGAACCGCGCAGATAGACGGGATGATTGCGATATCCGGCCAGTGCCCCCGCCTTCAGGATGCCTGCAGTCACCGATGGTCGAAACAGCTCTTCATACCAGCTATCGTGTTCCTTGCTCACAACCAGACCTGGCGGTTCTCCTGCGATGATCTTTTCGATTGATGCCCGGACAGCCTGGAACGCCTGCCAGTATCCCCTCGCCGCCAAAGCGTCGATGTCCTTCTTGTGTTCGGGATTGCCAAGCGGATCAAACGAACCTTGCCGTACCTGTTCAATCAACTCCTCAGTGACGGAATAGCCCTCGATGGACAGCGAGTGATAGGCGTCGTTGACATAGATATCATCGACCTTGGCCAAATAGGCTTGCCTGTCTGTGGGCAGGCCGGGTTCCTTCGGGAACAGGTCGATGATCGTTTGCCGATGTTTGTCCCATGCGTTGTTCACGCGCGCTGCAAGGGCAGAAATCCCGATGGGAAGAGACGCGACATGCTCAACATCGGCAAACGGGTCTTTTTCCCGGATATCGTAGTCGGCTGCCTTCATTTTCCGAATTATGGCGTCGGCCTCGTCTCCCCGTTCCATGCGACGTAGCGCACCGGCGATCCTCCCCGCAGCCGACACGTGACCTCCGTCAAGTAGCCGGGAAAGAAGCGGATTTGTGTTCTTCAGGCCGCTGAGAACGATCTGCGCCTCGGCCGGATAGTTTCTGAAAAACGCTTCAGGAACGTTGATCAGTGCCGCCTCGACGGTCAGAAGAGACAATCCGTCCTTTGCGGCGATGTCCTCTTTGGGAGGCAATGCCTTCTTGAGATCATAAAGCGACGTGTCGAATGGCAGGACGGTGTTGTTCCCCGATCCCTTTGGGCTCCATATGATGACCTGTTTTGGGATAAACCCGCTTTCCGCGTGGAGCAACAGCGACTGCTCGGATGAGAAACACCAGTCCGATCCGAAACGCTCATGGCAATAGCGGCGGCAGAAATCCCAAAAGGAGGTGTACCAGAAGGTGGATTCGTTGGGCTTGTCCTGCGGACGGGTGACGATCAGCCAGCCAAGGATGATGTCCTTCAGGAAACCGTTCTTCTTGAGCCTCTCACGATGCGTACGGCTGAGTTCACCGCTTTTCAGCACATTGCCGTGCTGCGCTTGCAGGTCCTTGAGCACCTCGAGCGAGGCAGCGAGCTTTTCATTTGGCGTGGCCATGATATGTGTCCGCGATCAGCATCCCGGCAGGATACGCGTTTTCTTGGTTGTTGAATTACACGTATTTACTGCTGATAGATTACACGTTTTACGCGCCGTGTAAATGCGCGTACATCACGACACGCGCCCAAACTATGCCGCGCCGCGACCGACCCGCTGGAACCTTGCTTCACGTCGAATAGCAGGTCAGAGGTCACCGATCACAGCCGCCCTGAACACCGAGGCCACTGCTCATCACCGTGAATCCAAAGGAACAATGCCTTCTCCCTGGGATTAGCTGCGCCTAACTGATGCGGCAACTATGTATGGCTGCCCAGGACGAATGCGTCGTTCTTGCGCAGAAAGCCCAGGTAGCGATCGACGTAGTCGGTTGGAACAGCGGTCTTTACGCTCGCACGATCGGCAAGTGCTTTGCGCCAAGCCTCTAGCTTGGCAAAGCCCTCGACCAAACCCGTTGGCAAAACGGTTTCGATAGTATCGATCTGACGAAACGCCGGTCCGAACGCGGCGTCGACAAAGGAAAACCCACCGCCGGCAAAATACGGCCCCTCTACTTCGCCTTCCAGACGCCCGAATTTTTCCCGGACCGCCATTGCAGCTGCATCGAGATCGGCTGCATTCCCCGCTGTGGTGTATTTCCAGAGATCGCCCAGCAATTGCGAGGCAAACTCCATCCACGCACGATGGCGCGCCCGTTGCAGGGCATCCTGTGGATGCAGTTTCGGTCCCGGCGCCGCCTCTTCGATATACTCGACGATCACGGAGCTTTCGAAAACATAGACCGGCTCTTCCCGATCCCTTTCAACCTTGAGTATGGGAACCTTCCCGAATGGCGATATCTCGCGAAACCAGCCCGGCCTGTCCGCCAGATCAATGTAGACGACATCGAAATCAGCACTTTTTTCTTTCAGTGCGATGACGGCCCGCTGAACGAATGGGCATAGCGGGAAACTGATCAGTGTAAGCTTGGTCATCAGGTTGCTATCCTATTTGAAATAAAGAAAATGTCTGCGAGACAATGTTTCCACCAATCGGCATTAAAAGTGCTCGATGTTGCGCGGCGATGCGTTAAGCGGCAACGGTCTCTTGCCTGTCGAAGGCATCACGCGCGGCGCGGATATCGTCATGGCGCTTGTCGGCCCAGACGATCAGCCCGGCCAGCGGCCGAAGCGCCGAATGGCCGAGGTCGGTCAGGCGGTAGTCGACTCTCGGTGGTGTCGTTGGATAAACGGTCCTCTCAACCAGTCCGTCGCGCTGCAAAGCCCTCAGCGTCTGTGTGAGCATCCGCTTGGAGATGTCCCCGACCGCCTTGTTCAGCGCACTGAATCGTTTGGGCTCGCGGGCGAGCATCATCAGGATCAACACCGACCATTTGTCACCGATCCGGTCGAGCACGTCCCGAACCGGGCAGTTGGAGGCATCGACGCCTTCAGCCTGCCATTGATCAAAGTGTTGGATAATCTCTTCCGGCACCTCCGGGAGGTTACTCACGTGTTCCCTGGTCATTGAAAACTGCCTCCTTCCAATGCCTATCGATCCTTGGTAACGAAACGAGACCATAACTCATTTTGTAACCAAAATCAAAGCGTGAAGGAAAATGTCATGGCTACCAAATACCTCGTCACCGGCGCATCAGGCCAACTGGGCGCTCTTGCGGTCGCCGATCTGGTGAAGGAAGTTCCTGCGCAAGATGTCGTCGCATTGGTGCGGCGGCCGGACTCGGCAGCGCCGCTCGAGGCGCTGGGCGTCGAGGTGCGTGTCGGGAACTATGACGACCCTGCCTCGCTCGAGAAGGCGTTCCAGGACATCGACCGTCTGCTTCTTATCTCAGCCTCCGAAATGGGAAAGCGGACAGCACAGCACAAGAATGCGATAAATGCCGCAAAGGCGGCCGGCGTCAGCTTCATCGCTTATACCTCTATTTTGAGGGCCGACAGTTCCCCGATCGGGCTCGCCGCAGAGCATCTGGAGACCGAGAACGCCATCAAGGCGTCCGGCATCCCCTATGCCCTGCTGCGCAATGGCTGGTATACCGAGAACAAGACCGCCTCGATCGCGCCTGCGCTTGAGCACGGCGCCTATATTGGGGCAGCCGGGGAAGGACGCTTCTCTAGTGCAACCCGGCAGGATTTCGCGGAGGCCGCCGTTGCCGTCCTGACCGCCGATACGCCGGAAGCCGGCGCGGTCTACGAACTGGCTGGCGACGAGAGCTACACAATGGCCGAGTTCGCCGCGCAAATCGCCAGCGCGTCCGGCAAGCCCGTCGCCTATGTCGACATGAGCGAAACAGAGTTTGCCGCGGCGCTCGAAGGCGCCGGCCTGCCGGGGCCAATCGCCGCCATGCTGGCTGACAGCGATGCGCAGGCGGCAAAGGGTGCGCTGCAGGACGACAGCCACACACTTCAGAGCCTGATCGGCCGCCCGACCACACCCTGGGCTGAGACCGTGCGCGCCGCGGTTAAAGAGCTGAGCGCCTGACGCAGGCTGGACAACAAGAACCACAAGGAAACCATTATGAAAGCAGTGCAGTTCAATGAGTATGGAGGACCGGAGGTCCTGAAGATCGTCGAGATCGACGAGCCCCATGCCGGTCCGGGCCAGGTTCGGATCGCGGTCAAGGCGGCCGGGGTCAATCCGGCAGAGTGGAAGATACGGGCAGGCCTCTTCAAGGACTTCATGCCGGTCGAATTCCCCTCTGGTGTCGGCTTCGAAGGTGCCGGGATCGTCGACGAGGTCGGCGAAGGCGTGACAGGCGTCGCGGTTGGCGATGCCGTATTCGGCTCGGGTGTCGCCACGGCGGCGGAATATGCGGTGCTGAACTACTGGACGCGCAAACCCGACGACATGCCCTTCGACGTGGCCGGTGGGTTTTCCGTGGCTTCGGAGACAGCGATCCGCAGCCTCAACTATACGGACGCGAAGGCCGGCGAGACAGTTCTGATCTGTGGCGCAGCGGGCGGGGTCGGCTCCGCGGCGATCCAGATCGCGCGGGCGCGCGGGATGACCGTCATCGGGACGGCGAGCGCGGCCAAACACGACTATCTGCGCGAACTGGGCGCCATTCCGACGACCTATGAACCGGGCCTCGCAGCACGCGCGAAGGAACTGGCGCCGCAGGGCGTGGACGTGGCGCTGGATCTCGCCGGCGCCGGGATCATCCCAGAACTGATCGAGATTACCGGCGATGCGTCGCGGGTCATCTCGATTGCCGATTTCACCGCGCCGGAACATGGCGCGCAGTTCACGCCGACGCCGCAGGAGCACCCCGAACGGGCGTTGGCGGAAGCGGCGCGGCTCTACTCGGAAGGCGCCTTGCGCCTGCAGGTGGAGAAGACCTTTCCGCTTTCGCAGATCGCCGAGGCCCAGGCGCTCAGTGCCGAAGGGCATGTCACGGGTAAGCTGGTCGTTACCGTAAGCTAACCCACGAGTGAGTTACCACTCCGACACCCGGGCGGCGCTACTGCTACCCGGTTGTCCTGACCAATCATGCGAGGCCCAATGGAAATCGGACTCTTCACCTTCGGCGATATCGGCACCAATCCGCATACCGGATTAACGGTCAGCGCGCCCGAACGTCTGCGCAACATCGTCGAGGAAATCGTTCTTGCCGATCAGGTCGGGGTCGACGTCTACGGGCTGGGCGAACATCACCGGCCTGACTATGCGGTCTCGGCGATCGCGGTCGCACTTGCGGCCGCGGCGACACAAACTAAGCATATAAGGTTCACCAGCACCGTTTCCGTTCTGAGTTCCGACGACCCGGTGCGGGTGTTCCAACAGTTCGCAACCCTGGACGGGCTGAGCGATGGACGCGCCGAGATCATCGCCGGGCGCGGTGCCTTCATCGAGTCCTTCCCCCTGTTCGGTTATGATCTGGATGACTACGAGGATCTGTTCATCGAAAAGCTCCACATGCTGCTGGCGATTAATAAACAGGAGCATGTGAACTGGCCGGGCAGCAAACATACCCAGGCGCTCGACGGGCTGGGGGTCTATCCCCGGCCTGTGCAGGCCCCGCTTCCGATCTGGATGGCGGTCGGTGGAACGCCACAGTCGGCAGCTCGCGCGGCAAGCCTCGGCCTGCCCGCCGCCTTCGCCCTGATCCTCGGCGGCGAATGGGCGCGGCTTGCGCCGCTGCTGCAGCTCTACCATCAAACGGGTCACTCCGCCGGGCAAGACAGGTCCCGCCTGAAGACCTCGCTGAATGCGCATGCGTTCGTTCATGAAAGCATGGAAAAGGCGATCGACATCTATTATCCGGCGCATTCCGCCAGGATGGGCGATCTGGGGCGCGAGCGTGGCATGTCTACCCAGAGCCGGGAGACCTTCACCGCGTTTTGCGGTCCGCGCGGCGGCTACTTCGTCGGCGGGCCCACCGAAGTGGCCGAGAAGATCCTCGCCGCCCACGAGGCATTGAGGTTCGACCGCATAATGCTGCAGTTCGGGGTCGGCGTCATCGAGCATCGCGAAATGCTGAAAGCCATCGAAATCCTCGGCACCGGCGTTATTCCGGAAGTGCGCAGGGGACTTTCAAAGAGCGCTTGAAACCGACGGCTTCCTGCGGCCATCTGCAAACGACAGCAAAATGCGGCCCGCGACGAGTTGACGGGGCGGATGTCGCCGAGGGCGGCGCTCCCGGTCAGTACCTTCTGTGCTGGGCACGCCATGTGAGCCAGCCGTTGAGACATACGAGACAAAGCACGATTAGCGGTGCGACCGCGTGCGAATATTCCCCGTTGAGGAGCACCGTTACTGCCGCCGCCGCCATGACAGCGGCCGCAAGCAGGCAACCGGCAAGCCGTGTGAACGGCACTGCGATGAGCACGGCCGAGGTCCATTCAAGAATTCCGGTGACATAGTGGAACCAGCCCGGGTAGCCCCAGGTCTCATAATCTTCGATGACCTCAGGCGATGCGAAGATGTTCAGAAAGCCCCCGAATAAGAAGAAGGCCGCCAGCAGCCAGGCGTAAATGTGTCTCCAGGGAATGTTCTTCACGGCTTCTCTCCGTTCTCGATCAGCGCGCCGTCAGGGACGACATGACCGCCGTTGCGTCCGATGGATTCTGTAATCGACTTGTACCGGCGTTGATGCCAGATCAGGGGCCGCCGTTCGGAAATTTTCTCGATAGCCACGACCCCACCGGCGAAGAGCATATGGGTCTCAGTTTCCATCGCGCCGATCAGGTCACAATCCATGGCGACGACCGCTTCCGCCAACCGTGGATGTCCGGAGGGCCATTCGGACCAGGAGCCATGGTCGAACCGTTGGTCCGGGTGGCCGCGGCCCGCGAAGGCGTCGGCCACGTTCTGCTGCTTCCGCGACAGCATCGCGAGCGAGAAGCCGTTGGACTTGCCGATCATATCGGCAAGGTCGCTCGTGATGTCGATTGAAACCAGAATGGAGGGCGGATCGACGGACAGCGAGAATAGCGACGTCACCGTTCGTCCGAGGCGCCTATCACCATGACGCGCCGTCACGACGCAGGCGGTTGTGGCGAAGGAGGCCATGGCGTCGCGGAAGTCACGCTGAGCGGCAAAGGGCCGAAATGCGGTGCCGAGCCGAAACGCCGTTGGCTCGGTCGGATGAGCCTCATGGTCTGTCATGATCCTTGGTCTTTCCGGCTCTGCCGGTGGCGGACCCTATCCGAGGTTCGCTTCCGCGAATTCGTAGTTGGCCAGATTGTCGAGGAAGTTCGACACATAATCCGGACGGCGGTTGCGGAAGTCGAGATAGTAGCTGTGTTCCCAGACATCGAGGCCGAGAAGCACCCTGCCCCCGCCGGTCGCCAGCGGGTTGGAGCCGTTCGGCGTCTTGGCGGTCTTCAGCTTACCGTCGTCGCCGAGAACGAGCCATGCCCAGCCGGACCCGAACTGGCCGACAGCGGCGGTCTTGAAGGCTTCCTTGAAGGCGTCGACCGAGCCGAAATCCTCGACGATCTTCGCTTCCAGCTTACCAGGGATCGCGCCGCCCTTCGGCGAGAGCGCGCTCCAGAAATGGATGTGGTTCCAGTGCTGGCCGGCATTGTTGAAGACCGGCGCCATGTCGGGCTTGTCCTTGACGAAGGCGATGATCTCCTCGAGCGACTTGCCCTGCAGGTCGGCGTTCTTCTCGACGAAGCCGTTCAGCGCCGTCACATAGGCCTGATGGTGCTTGCCGTGGTGCAGTTCCAGCGTTTCCTGGCCCATGCCGCGTTCGGCGAGAGCGGATTGGGCGTAATCGAGGGCGGGCAGTTCGAAGGTCATGACGGGTTCCTTTCATTGGACGGCTTGCACCGGCATACCGCATCGGTTATTTTCCAAGTGATGTCTTTGAAAACTACCTCCGATAATATGTCAAGTGAAGGCTTGGAAAATACCGGCTGGACGCCACGCAATCCGGCAGAGCGCGTCCTTATGCTGCTCAAGATGCATGGATCGCTGACTGCAGCTGCCCTCGGCGATAGGCTCGGCACGACCGGCGAAGCCGCGCGCCAGCAGCTTGTCCGGCTGGCTGACGAGGGTCTCGCGGTCGCCTCCAGCGAGCCGGCCGGCGTCGGCCGGCCAACACGGATCTGGAAACTGACCGCGGCGGGACATTCCCGCTTCCCGGACACCCATGCCGCGCTGACCGTGCAAGTCCTGGAGTCTGTTCGTTCGGTTCTGGGCGAGGATGCTCTCGAGCGGATCATCGAGAAACGCGAGGACGAGACCCGCGCGCAATACAGGGCCGCCATGGTCGGCTGCACCGGCCTTCATGAACGCGTCGCAGCCCTCACGGAATTGCGTTCAGGCGAGGGATACATGGCGAGTTGGCGGGAAACAGACGACGGGAATTTGTTGCTGGTCGAGAACCATTGCCCGATCTGTGCCGCTGCCACCTCCTGCCAGGGCTTTTGCCGCGCCGAACTCAATATTTTCCGCGACGTCCTGGGTCCGGAGGCCACGGTGGAGCGCGCGGAACATCTGGTCAATGGCGGACACCGCTGCAGCTATGTCATACGTGAGGCCGACGCATGAATACGTCCGCCACCGGGCGGCTGCGCGCCGTCCATCCCGACATCGGGCGCGCGCTGGGCGAAGGCCTCGACGAGGCCATGATCCGCCGCGTGGTCGACCGCTTCTACGCGCTTGCCCGCCACGACGGGTTGATCGGTCCGATCTTCCTGCGCGTCGTCCCGGACGAGCGTTGGCAGGCGCATCTGGATACAATCATCGATTTCTGGAGTTCGATGCTGCTCGGCACCGGGCGCTATGGCGGGCGGCCGATGCCCAAGCACATGGCGATTCCGGAACTCGACGACGTGCATTTCCAGCGCTGGCTCGCGCTCTTCCGCCGGACCGTGGAGGAACTGTGCCCGCCGGCGTCCGCCGCCCTCTTCATTGATCGCTCAGAGCGGGTCGCCAATTCCTTCCGCATCAACATCAAAATGCGCCGCGGCGAAGAAATCATTCATATGAAGCCGCTGGATCGCGAGGAATTGTCTTGAACGCCCTGCAAGAAACGCGATCTTCGACAACCAGTTTCTATCTGACCGCTGTCATTCTCGGATTGCTCACGGCTGTCGGGCCATTCGCGATTGACATGTACCTGCCGGCGCTCCCCTTCATCGAAAAGGGGCTCGACACGGACACGGCTACCGTACAGCTGAGCCTCCTGTCCTTCTTCGTCGCAATGTCGCTCTCGCAACTGGCTTACGGTCCGCTTGCCGACATATATGGACGCAAACGACCACTCTTTCTCGGTCTTGTGCTCTATCTTCTGGGTGCCGTGGCCCATTCATCGAGGACCAAAACAAACCCGTACCCCCAGGCGACGTTGCCTATACCGTGAGCCTGCTTTCCGAGATGTTCGCAACCGAAATTTCCAATATGCGGAGCCAAATTACGCGCAACTTTGCATCGGTAGTCTCTCACGAAGTGTCGTGAACGATAGGGCTCGACGCTGAATCGACGCCCAATGAAAATTGGCCATCGAGTGAAGGTCGCGGACCGCCCCTTTGGAGGACAAAGATAGTTCGGCCTGATGTCAATCTCCGGAGAGCCACGTTGGCATGCCCTGCTCGCGGGATTTGATCTTCAAGTTGTATCACTCGCGAGACGATTACCAGCCTATGGAGGCAAGTGAATGGCGAAACGGCCTTAGTACAGGAACCGCGAGAGGCTTCTAGGGCGCAAAGCCAACGCCGTACTGCTCGGCCAAACTCCAGAACCAGTCGTGATCCAGATCCGTCTCGCGGGCCACTTCGCGAATTGCGCCTTCTGTCGCGTCGAAAAGAGCATGACAGAGCTCATCATCGTCATGCCGCGAGAAATAGGCTATTCCGTCAACATTTACCGGGTGGCTTGCCAGCGCCTTCGACCAGGACTGAGGCACATCATAGGGTAGACCGCTGTGAGTCACCTCGGCGGTTGCGCCAAGCCGAGCAAGGCCGGGACCCGCCATGCGGATCAAACGTAGGGATCTGGTAACGCTCAGCCGTACGTATGCCTTGCGATCAAGAAGCTCGCCGTCAATCAGCGTTCGTCCGGGTGTCCTGAGAAACGTCTCCGCGAATGCTCCAGCCGGGTTCTCGGCCGTGTAAAGGACACCATAAGTCTGATCCGGTGCATTAAAGCGACCCTGCTGGGATTTATCGAAATAGATCGGGTCGTATGCAGCACTGTAGAACCGGTGAATGATAGTCCCTTTAGGGATTTCTACCAGTTCCGGCTCGCGTGAATTCAGGTCAGGCGGCGGGAGCGGTCCACTCACGCTCCCTGCTCACCATGTCGCTTTGCCGCTTCGACAACGGTGGAGACATCGCCTGCTTTCAGCAACTCAATCGGTCGCTGGCCGTCCAGCCGAACGTCTGGATTGACGAGGAAGTTGAGAACCATCCAAGAATTCTTCGTCCGCAATGCGTCACGCACGGCTTTCAAGCCAGGGACGACAGTTCCATCGCGCTTGAACTGAACAGTTGGAAAGGCACGCCGGTTGCTGGGGCCGGGCACGGCGATTAGCGACCCCTCATGCACACGCTTGTCGACAGCTTGCCGAGAGACGCCACGCATTAATGTCCGGACTTGCTCAAGATCGTAGGCGCCACCCGCCTCACGCAAATCCTCTTGAGCAATACGAACGCCTTCCAAAATGGCGCGGCTGCGTGCGTCAGGCTCGAAAGCGCTTTTATCGACAGCCGTCTCGGTGCCCTTGCGTGAACCCAACGCGCGGGCGACGAGTTCGGCCCGGCGAGCTACTCTAGGACCAAGCGCCTTTTCGATTCTGTTCGCAGAGCTTGGTTTCGAAGAAACAATTGCCACCTCGGCATCCGCTGGCAGCTTGTAGTCGACGAGCACCTTGGCCATGTCACGCTTCACGGTGAACATGGTGATGACGTCCTTGGATCTTGCGCTCTGCCCGATGGCCAAGCGACCTGCGGGCTTTGATACTGCTTTTTCAGCCATGTCACTCACCTCCAATGACTGCAATATATGCCTGAATGCAACTTTGTCAACTAAAGCAACCATGACAACCTAGCTAACTCTAGCACATCGGGGTGCCAAGTCCGTTTGACAACCGCCCGCGAGATTATGGCATCATGTTTCCAAAAACAGATTTCAACATGGTGATTCCTTGCAATGCTCGCTCGAATACATTTGGACATATTGAGAGAGGATTTCGGAGATTTCTTCTCGGGCTGGGGTGATCAGCAATTCACCAACGCGATTAGCGATGGCATCAAGACAGCCGTTGAACGCTGTTTGCGTGGATTCTTTGGTCCTTCTCTTATGAAAGTGCGGATCGAAGATTCGATCACGGCTCAATGCGTGGATGGATACAACAATCTGGGTCTCGATCTCGCTGCGATTTGCAGACTTGGATGTTTCTACGTCCACGGACTGCGTTTCGAGATCGACCTGCCGAACGAAACCAGCGTGTCGGACTGGCAATTTGTAGCGGGGCCATCCGGATGCATGAACTCCTCATCGTCAGCTCTAACACCGCTGTAGGGACAGACGGTACCGGCGGTACCGGGAGCATATTTCATGCGTTCCGCCTTGGCTGGGTCTGCCGCGAACCCTGCGACGGTATCACCAAGTACGAAGTGGCGGGGATGGGCGTCAGCATTGGGCGAATATCGGTAGACCCGACCGTCAGGTGTCTTGGGAATCGGGATGCTGAGCTGCATTTTCGTGCGCGTTCCACCGCTGCGCATCTTTTCAAGTCGTTTCAGCTTCATCCGCTCGCTCTCATACCAACTGGTCTCTGCAGGGCAGAGCATCCAGGTTCTCCGCGATCAGCCACCGGTGCCGTCGAAATAATAGGCTGGTGGCCGCTTTGTCGCTCCGTCTGACCGTATCACCCGAAGTACCCGAAAGCGTATGAACTATTTTTATTTCCGGTCCCCCTGATTCGGCCGCTCCAGACTATGGTTCGATAATAGATCAAAGACGGAGAAAAGCAGAATGGAAGACGGAAGAAAGGCAGTGGAGAAGATACTGGAAGAGCACGTAAGCTATAATACCGAAAATGGTACCCTTCCCTCCGAGACGACCGTTTGCAGGAGCCTGCTATCGCGATATGCCGAACTGATTGAAGCTTACGACGAGCTCTGGACAAAGGCGAACCAAAGCGAGTTTCAGTTGCGGGTGTTCATTGACGGACTGCTCGGAACAGCCGCATTTTGGAACCCCGCCAAGATGGCTGAGGCTCGACGGATGCGTGCCAAGCTGGAGGATGTGAACCAGAAGATCTCGGGAATGGCTATGGAATTGGCCGAACTGTTTGAACAACGCGCTAAGCTCCATGACCATTCCGGCTTCGTCAGCGAGACGCACTATCACGTGCTGGATGTTCTCAGCGAGGCCGCTAGGAACAATCCCCGCTTCACATCCTCTGTGCGAGAACCACTCGAAGCCCTGCATAGCCAATTCGACTTGAAGTACTGGCCTTCCATGTCGGAATTCGTGTCCGTCTTGGGGACCGACGCCGCAAGGGCAACCGTTCACGCTCATCAGTCGGTGACCGCGGCTGGAACAGCATCCTCTCGCCCGTCTCGCGCTGATTTCTTCAGGGCGCTGCTTCAATTCATCGAAGAAAACCGCGATGGCCGCCATCTACCGACCAAATTCAGCCTTTCTGACGCCACATATGCTTCACTTGCCAACTGTGCGCTGGATCTCGGGCCGGACGATCTTGCGAGCGCTGAATACGTGAAGCGCTTGCGCCAAAGGGATCGGGAGGAGGATCGGTGATGAGAACGACGAAGCGCCTTCGCGAAATAAACTGCCTGTTCGATGACTTTTCTGGTCTGCCAACGATCTGATCCGATCACGAACAAGTATGCGTGGTGTGGACATCGACAAAGTCGGACCTTTGTCGTTCTTAATGGTATTCCTTTTCCGACAGGATCGAAAATCACCCTGTTCGGGAGGAGAAAAGATGTCGCGCGAACACGAATACGAAAACTTCGAAGCGCTCCGCCAGAATGAGCAAGAAGACGTGGACTTTAGCGTGACGGCGCGCACCGTCGCTGAGAGCAAAGTGGCAATCGTCGCGCCGCATGGCGGCGGAATTGAACCTCTCACTGCGGAGCTTGCGGAATCAATCGCAGGAAGCAACCACAATTATTACGCGCTCCGAGGCCTTAAGAAACGGGGGAACAAGGTCCTGCATATCACCTCACATCGCTTCGACGAAGAGCGGGCGCTGACGCTGATCGGGCCTTGCGAGAAGGTAGTTACGGTTCATGGCTTGGCGGGGGACAAGAGATCTCTGCAAATCGGTGGACGCGATGAAGCGTTGCGAAACCGTGTTCATAAGGCCCTGGAAAGCGCGGGCTTTGAGAGCGAAGTCGTCACTGACGGAGCATATGGCGGCATGGAGCCAGGGAACATCTGCAATCGCGGAAGTACCGGCGCTGGTGTGCAACTCGAAATCCATGCTGGGCTTCGTCAGATGATGAAGGAAGATGTTGCCACTTATAACAGGTTTGTCGATGCGGTTCGGTCAGCGTTGTAGAAGCCACCTTCCGAGTTCTACGCGCGGCTTCATCTACGGCTAGAGTACGCCCCACGCACGGTAACGCCCCCTCCCCGTCATCTCTCGAACTCCGAGTTCGCTGACCAGATTCAACGCGCCGCGCGGCGTGATTTTCGCGGCCTTCGCAACCATGTGTGCTGAAACGATCGGGCGCGATAACAGGAGATCAATCGCAACGGGAAGGCTGCTCGTCGTCCGCCTGCCCGCCGCCTTCCGGCAAAGTTGCCGTTTCGCTAGTGTCAACCGGTCGATGTCCTTCATCCCGACCGCAGCGGCCGAGCCCATCGCATCGAGAAACGCGACAAGCCTCGTCGTTCGGTCGCGCGATCGCCGACGCTCCCTCGGAACTTCCCGCAAGCCCACAGCATAGGTCAGCAGGTGGGATCGGACCTTTCCTCGCGATCGCAGGAAATCCGAAACGAGCACCTGCCCGAGCCAGTGCTGGCGCTGCAGGGGTTCGAGATATTCCCATGCATCCCAGAGAACCGCTGCGGCTAGAGTGGCCGGAATTGGCTCGACCTTCTTGACCAGCGCGAGCCACTCGCCGATACGCTCACCCTCATCCCAATCCGGATCGCGAATGAGCAGCTCGCCGACACTGGGCTCGGGCTCCCGCTTCCTTTGCTCGGCGGGCTCGTTGCCATCGACCAGCCATTTCGTGCGGGCTAGGATTTCGTCGATCTCGGCGAACTCAGGCGACAGTGCATCGTGATCGAGTAGGTCGAGCTCCACCCCCTCCCCTCCCCTGTCGGCCGGTTTGGCTTCGGCGGAGGGTTCCTCGGCAACGCCGGCGAGCGCCATAATCCCCGCCCGCGAAACCGCCCAGCCGGGATCGTTCCGGGACACGCGCCGCCGGGCCCGCACGATACGGTGCGCGATAACAAGCTCATGGCTCGGCGCGCGAATGTCCATCTGTGCGTCGTGGAGAACCAGATCCTCGAGATGGACGAGTTCGCCGCCGACCCACATACTGGAGACAGAATCGAAGAAATCAGCCCGCTCTGCAAAGCCTGCGCCGACCTCGGATCGGGCGACGCGCTCATCGAGTCGGGCAAGCGCGTCCTCCGCGGCCGCAATCGGCCCAAGGAGGGTCTCGTGGTTCAATTTTCCGATTTCATAAGCCATTGATAACAAAACGCTTCGATTTTAATACGGAAGCTAACACGCTTTTCACTTCCGTCACACCGGTAATTCAATTGCCTCTCCATATATAATGAGCGCTGCGGTCTCCGGGATTGAACAGAGACCTGGCAATCCGTGCTCAGATCGACGAGAGAGCTTGTTTTTCCGGGGTTTTTGACGCTTTCGGTTGTCAGAAAGGCACTCAAGAGACGTTTACAAACGATCGGTTATCCGTATCTTCTATGTTTGTAAACTCGCCTTCAACACTGCAATCAGGCGCTCCAAATGGCCAAAACACCGCCCAATCCCTCTTCCCGTCGGCCACAGGGCCGGCTTATCGGCTATGCGCGCGTCTCCACGGACGAGCAGGCGACGGAAGCGCAGGAGATGGAGCTGAGGTCGGCCGGATGCGATACTATCATCCAGGAGCATGGGTCTGGCGCCTCGCGGACCCGCCCCGCCCTCGCCCGGCTTGTTCGCGAGATCGGCGCCGGCGACACCCTTGTTGTGGTTCGCCTCGACCGCCTGGCGCGCTCGGTGAGCCACCTGCTCAATGTCATCGAGGAGCTGACGTCCAAAGGCGCCTATTTCCGCTCGTTGAGCGATCCCATCGATACCACGACGCCGCAGGGCATGTTTTCGCTGCAGGTCCTTGGCGCCGTCGCCCAGCTGGAACGGGCTCTCAACTCGGAGCGGACGAAGGCAGGCGTCAAAGCTGCCAAGGCAAAAGGCCGACTACCAGGCAATCCCGGTATTCGCGAACGCAGGCCGGAGGCACTGGCCAGGATGACGGCTGCTCAGAAGGCGGCCTACGGCGCGCGCATCCAGTCCACTGCCAATCAATGGCTTCCGATCGTTCGGCGCATGCGCCCGGACCACACCTGGGACGATATCTCGCGCGTGCTGAAGCAACGCGGCTTCGATTGGACCCCGGAGCGCCTGCGGCGTGCGGTAAGATGGATGGTCAGCGAAGGCATGGCCGACAAGTCGCTCCTGAGGAAGTCACCGCCTCGACCGCCCGAGGATCGCCTGATGACGCTTGTGGCGGGCATCCATTCCTCCAATCCGGAGCTCACCTTGCGAGAAATCGCAAACCAGCTCGAGCGCCTTCATGAGCGCACGCCGCGGGGTGGTACGAGATGGGCGCCCTCCTCCGTCAAGAATCTTCTCGACCGGGCAAAGCGCAGCGGCCTGCTCGAGGCAGCCTGAGCACGGAAGCCGGAATGACGTTGGGGCGCGAACGCGGTACAGATCGCGGGTGCCCACCGTCGCCAGCATACGCCAACAAACCCGGAGAGCGCTGCAATGGAAACGATGACTGTCAACAGCCGGGACGACTTCGCGCAATGGGCGATCGCGCGGGCCTGATCGATCCTAGAGGACCAAGGTTCGGAACTCGCTACAGCGGTCCGGAACGAAGGCGAACGACGGATCGGTGAAACCGCAAACGCTCTTGGCCAAGCGATCGTCGACGCACTGCTCGAGGCATTCGACGAGCTTGTCGACGGCGACTGAGCACAATGTTTCCGCCAAAAGGTGGCCGGGGGAAACGAGGCAGTTCGGCTCATCGAGGTACCCTCACCGTCTCGGGCGTTCCAGCGATCGCAGCAGCGCGTCCGAGACTTCCAAACGCTCGCCCGCCTTGTTCCCGTCGCTTTGCGGCTCTGGAGCCTTCGCGGCGGAAGACCTGCTGGCGTCCAGCTTGGCGCGCAAAAGCGCCATAACCATCGGCCATGTGGAGAATTTGCCCTCCCTTGCCTTGTCCGTCAGGCTGCGCAGATAACCGCCGGCGCTGTTGATCTGGTCGGAGCGCTGCAGGATCGCCGCGAGCGTAATCGCAGCCTGCACCTCCCCCATTGCCTCGCCCGCTTCTCGCCAGGCGCTGGGGCTGACCCCAAGCAGTGGCCGGGCCACCTCCGCGGCCGCCAGAAAGTCCCGCCAGTGGCGAATCTCACCCCCTGGCACCAAATCTTTCACGTCCGGGCAGGCATCAAGCACGATCCCCAAGGGCAATTCCCGCTTCGGCAAGCTCCGCAGGTTGTCGTTCTCCGCGGCGCTGCCGCCCGCTTCATCTTCTTTTCGAGAGCCTTCTTCAGATTCAGATATGGAGTCTGGGTTTGAATTCTGTATGTGGCGGCCAGAATGGGACTCATTGGCGTCCGGATTCTGTGTTTTTGCAAATGATTCCAACACCTCGAGGATCTCCGTGTAGAGACCGTGGAGATCGCAGCAGATGTCCTCGATGAGTTGCCTAGGGGCAGATCGCGGCAGGCGGCCGACAATAGCCTGGTAGGTCTGCTGTACCCTGCCCCAATTGCCCGGAACGTTCTCCTCGATGCCGGTCTCGATGAGCTTGACGATGTCGCGGCGCAGTAGCGTCAGGCGTTCCTTGGCAAGCCGAAATGCATTCTTTTCGGCTCGAACCGCGTCCGCCAGTTCCTCGAATTCCTCTGCACGGGCGACGATCGGGGCCAGATCGAACCCGTAGGCCTGTTCGACCTGCCCGCCCCTGCCCTTGCGGGCGAAGCGTTTGCCGTTCGGACTATCGCGACGAATGATCAGTCCGCAGTCGACCAGGACAGCCAGGTGCCGCCGCAGCGTTGTCGCCGGCATGCCGTTTGCACGAGCCATGAGTTGCTCGTTCGACGGCCAGACAATCAGTTCACCGTCGCCCGAGAGCTCCGTTTCTGGATGGAACGAGAGCAGGGCATTGAGAATGGCCAGCGAGCGGTCCGTGGCGCCGATCAGGTCGCGCGCTTCCCGGATCGTGTGGAACACCTTCCATTTCTGGACCTGCGCACCTTCCGGCACGGTCTTTGCCGCAGCCTGGCTTGCCATCATGCCAAGCGACATCGTTCGCCGCCCAAAGGGCGTCGTTGGGGTATGCGTCTGCATTTTTCTTCACCTATCGCTAGGCAATAGAAAACTGCTCGCCGAATCGGCGCTCACGACTCAGAAGAGCCTTGACTGTGATTCTCGGAAGTGCGATTCTCTAGTCACCACAACAAGAGAGGGCTTCCGGAAGCGATTTCGGTGGCCTTTTTCTTTGCCAAATTTCCTTCTGGCCGGAGTTCCGGCCGTTGATTCAGTCGCTGCCCTCCTCTCCGTTTTCCTGAAATTCCTGATAGAGGCGCTCTAGTCTCCTCGAGAGATAGGCGCCAAACTGCGAGGCGTCCTTGGCTTTCAAAGCTAAGGTGAAAGCCTTTCCGTTGTCCTTGGTTGAAACCTTCACGGCGTCGTTGGATAGGCTCCAGGCCCTTTCCGTGGGTGGTTGTTTCTTAGGCTTCCTTGCGCCCGAGACCTTGAGCTTTTCAAGCAAGAAGCCAAACCGATCGGCCTCCTCAAGGGCGGTGAACGCGTCCGATTGAACCAGTTCCAGAGCCTGGGCAGATTTCGCGGGCACCTGTACGATCTTCTTGAGTTCTTCCCAGCGATCACGTCCGATACCCTTGGCGGCGCCAAGAGCTTCGAGAACAGGAGCAGGGACCGTTTCGGCTACCGAGAGCATTCTGGACAGCAAGGTATCATCTATGGTGAGAGCGCTCTTAATTGTGCCTTTGTCGATCCCGGACTCTTGGAGCCGTCTTGCGTAGAGCGATTTTTCAATAAAACTGAGGTCGTCTCTGGCAGAGTTCTCCTGGCCCTGCGCAATCACGTGGGCAATCTCTTCGAGAGGCTTGATTACCGCCTTGACCTTCTGGCCAAGTTTTTTGGCGACGCGCACCCTGCGATGTCCAAACACAATGATATGACGGTTGCTTTCTTTGGGATGCGGCCGAACCAGCACGGGCTGATGTTGGCCCGCTTCCTTGATGGCTTCGAGGAGTTCCTGATCCTTGCCTGGATCCTCACCAATTCGGTCCTGATAAGGGGAGGGATCCAGTGTTTCAGGGTCCAGTGAAACGACCACGTCACCTTCTAGGACCCGCATCGAATTCTCTGCTAGGTCATCCAGCGACTGCATCATTGAACGCGATGCACCACGACGCGCGTATTCGACGCGCGACTCCCCCTTCTCGGCGGTTTCCGCTGACTTTGCTGGCTGCACGCCAATATTCGCGAGAAGATGCTTCCTAGCCATTCGTCATACCCGAAATCAAAGATATCTTGTTGAACTGCCTCTGTTTTTTGGCGATTTGCACGGCTGTCAAATTCCCGGTCATTTTCGACCCCAAGCCTTGTGAACAAGAGCGGTTATTTCGCTATTCACAGCGTTCAGCGACTCGACCGCCCGGTCATAGGTCGCCCGCACAAACTGAGTGCGCTCGACTTCGTAGACTGTCTGCTTCGTGATACCGGCATCGGAGATGGCTGTAGACTTCACCATTTGATTGTTCAGCATTCTCTTGCTGAACATAGCCTGCATGAAGCCAACCATTTGCGACTGGGGCCCATCCGTCGCCTCGTATCTCGTCGCAAGAAATCGGAACCAGTCGAGATTGACCTTGGCTCCGGCACCTTTGATGGATTGCAGGATACCGCCAAGCATCAGCAGGAATTGACTCATGCTCATGATGTCGAGCATCTGGGGATGCACGGTGATGAGCACTGCAGTGGAGGCGGTTAAGGCGGTCAGCGTCAAATAGCCGAGCTGCGGGGGGCAATCGATCACGACCACATCATACTGGTCGTCGACCTCCTTCAGGGCTTTCGAGATGCGCGTAAAGAACAGGCGGCCCTCATGCGAGTTGGCGGCTGCCAACGGCGTTTCGTACTCGTACTCCTGGAGTTCCAAATTCGCGGGAACGATATCCAATCCCGGGAAGTTTGTGGGCTGGATTATGTCCTTGATCGAGCGCTGCTGATCGTCATAGCGCAGTGCTTCGAACAAGGAAGGATTTTTGTCGAGCTCAGGCTGAATACCGTGAAGTGCCGTCAGCGACGCTTGTGGATCAAGGTCAATGGCGAGGACCCTGTGTCCCGTAAGCGCAAGATACTGAGCGAGATGGGCAGTGGTTGTTGTCTTGCCCGAACCACCCTTGAAGTTGACAACAGAGATCACCTGCAGGTGCTCGCCCTCGCGACGGCACGGCACATAGTTTTTCACGTCGCTTCGGCCGTGTTTGTCAAGATACTGGCGAAGCTCCAGCATTTGCTCTGCCGTGTAAGAGCGTCTGCCCGAGGATGACACCGTCGGAACAGGACCCTTTCCGTCGAGGTGAAGCTTCTTGATGTGGTTTTGTGTTACACCGATAAAATCAGCCACTTCGGCAAGCGAGAACAATCGCAGTCCCTTTTGCGCGTCAGGCGGATACTGCTCCAGACGCAGCATGTTCAACCGGTCAGAGATCAACTCACCCTGCTGGATGATCTCTTCGTCGAAATCCAACTCTTGTTGCTCTATGACCGGCACCACCGAGCTCTCTCCTTGAAATAACGCTTTTTCCAAAACAACGCACGGGAAAGCGTTATTACTATGGGCGATTCTGGTTCGGGTGCAAGCGGTTTTTGGTTAATGAAACCCTAATACGAGTCGCGCCGAGAGAGCGTCACATTTCGGCTCTGAGCCATTTCTTGTCGTTTTTTCTGTCACTTACGCCGCACCCTCCGCGCATTTGGCCCAAGATTTTATACTGGCAGTTTTGACGGGGGAGACAGCGATGGCACCGGCTGAGCCTCGTCACTGATCCGAAATTGGCGGAACTCTGCCGATTCTGAACCCGACTCAGCAAAAGTGAGTCGCATCAACGCCCCTGCCAAGAAGGTATCCAGGGCAAATCAGGGAACCACCCCGGCACTTCTGCCGGGGTGATCAATTCTGGTCCTTCGGGCAAGAACTGCATCTCGCACAGGAGTAGTGGCGGTGGATGCAATGTCGGCAATGAATGGCCGTAGCGAAAGTGACCTGACAATCTCGGGAAGGAGCGAGCCATGAGTTCGACTCCTTCCCATTCGCGGCTCGTGCGCAAACTGACGGACGCACTCGGAGAGGCAATCTGCCAGGCGCTCGACGATCCGCTGGTCGTCGAGATCATGCTCAATCCGGACGGCCGGCTGTTCGTTGAACGGCTGGGGCAGGGGATCGAGTCCATTGGTGAGCTCGCGCCCGGCGCCGCCGAAATCATTATCGGCAGCGTGGCCCATGCGTTGCAGACCGAAGTGGATGCGAGCCAGCCGATCATCTCGGGCGAACTCCCCATCGGAGGGCACCGCTTCGAGGGACTGCTGCCACCGATCGTCGCTGCGCCCACATTCACCATTCGAAGGCGGGCATCCCGGCTCATCCCGCTGGAGGAATATGTGGGCGCCGGGATCATGACCCACCGTCAAGCTACGGTGCTACGAAGCGCCGTTGCCTCGCGCATGAACATCGTGATCAGCGGCGGCACTGGGTCGGGCAAGACGACTTTGGCCAACGCCGTGATTGCGGAGATCGTCTCCCTGTCGCCCGATGACCGTCTGGTCATCCTGGAGGACACCGCGGAGATCCAGTGTGCCGCCGAGAACGCGGTTGCCCTTCATACCAGCGACACAGTGGACATGGCCCGGCTGTTGAAGAGCACGATGCGACTGAGGCCGGATCGGATCATCGTCGGCGAAGTCCGCGACGGTGCCGCGCTCACCCTGCTCAAGGCATGGAATACCGGCCATCCGGGTGGCGTGACGACCATTCACGCCGACAGCGCCGTCTCCGCGCTTCGCCGCCTCGAGCAATTGACCGCGGAGGTCAGCCAGCAGCCGATGCGCGAGGTCATCGGCGAAGCCGTCGACCTTGTCGTCTCGATCGAACGTGCCGGCCACGGGCGGCGGGTGCGTGATGTCATGCGTGTCACGGCCTTCGACGGCGCGCGCTACGCAACCGATCACCATCCCCAGATCGACGAGGAAAGTCATGCCGCATAACACCCGCGCTCTGGCCGCCGTCCCGGTCGCGGCAACGCTCTTGCTTGTCGCGCTTGCCACGCCAGCGCTCGCCTCAAGTGGCGGCGGTCTGCCCTGGGAAGGGCCGCTTCAACAGATACAGCAGTCCATCACCGGTCCGGTTGCGGGCTTCATCGCGCTGGCCGCCGTTGCGGTCGCAGGCGGCATGCTCATCTTTGGCGGAGAGCTCAACGATTTCGCGCGCCGGCTGATGTATGTCGTGTTGGTCGCCGGCATCCTCCTCGGCGCCACGCAGATCGTTGGCCTATTCGGCGCGAGCGGCGCCTCGATCGGCTATCCGGCCGACGAGGCGCCGCCGGCCGGGGCAGGGGAGGGGAGCGATGGCTGAGCCAGGCGTTGCTCTCACACGATCCCGCATCCATCGGGCGCTTTCGCGCCCGAACCATTTGATGGGGGCCGATCGGGAGCTGGTGTTGCTGACCGGTCTTGCCGCGGTGATCCTGATCTTCGTGGTCCTGACGTGGTTTTCCGTGCTGCTCGGGATCGCTATCTGGACCGCCGTGTTGGCTGCGCTTCGCATGATGGCCAAAGCCGATCCGATGATGCGGCAGGTCTATCTGCGCCATATTCGCTACCGCGCGGGCTACCGTCCGACCGCCTCACCATGGCGGAGGCCCTGACTGGAATGGTCGCGCTTCGTCAGTTCCGCAACACCCGGCCGTCCTTCTCCGACCTTCTGCCCTATGCGGGCCTGGTCGACGACGGCGTGATCCTGCTCAAGGATGGGTCGGTGATGGCCGGCTGGTATTTTGCCGGCCCGGACTCGGAAAGCTCGACCAATCTCGAGCGCAATGAGGTGTCGAGGCAGATCAACACGATTCTGTCCCGGTTCGGCTCGGGCTGGATGATCCAGGTCGAGGCGGTGCGCATCCCCACCGTCGCCTATCCCGCACGCGAGGACTGTCATTTCCCTGAGCCTGTGACACGCGCGATCGACAACGAACGCCGGGCGCATTTCGAGGCCGAAAGCGGGCATTACGAGAGCCAGCACGCGATCATTCTCACTTACCGGCCGCCCGAACGACGGCGGTCGGGCCTCGCACGCTATGTCTATTCTGACAGTGACAGCCGCTCGGAGACCTACGCCGATGTGGTCCTGGAGACCTTCCGCACGTCTATCCGCGAGTTCGAGCAGTATCTGGCCAATGTGCTTTCGATCCGGCGCATGGTGACGCGCACGGTCGCCGACCCTGAGACCGGCCGCGAGATCCAGTACGATGAACTCTTCCAGTTCATCCGGTTCTGCATCGTGGGAGAGAGCCATCCGGTTCGACTGCCGGCGATCCCGATGTATCTCGACTGGCTGGCCACGGCCGAGTTCCACCATGGCCTCTCGCCGGTGGTCGACGGGCGGTATCTGGCCGTCGTCGCGATCGACGGGCTTCCGGCCGAGAGCTGGCCGGGCATTCTCAATTCGCTCGACCTGATGCCGCTCACTTACCGGTGGTCGAGCCGCTTCATTTTCCTCGACGACCAGGAAGCGCGTGCAAAGCTCGAACGCACCCGCAAGAAATGGCAGCAGAAGGTGCGGCCGTTCTTCGACCAGCTTTTCCAGACCCAGAGCCGCGCGGTCGACCAGGACGCCATGACGATGGTCGCCGAGGCCGAGGACGCCATTGCCGAGGCCTCTTCCCAGCTCGTCGCCTTTGGCTATTACACACCGGTGATCGTCCTCTTCGATACCGACGACGCGCGGTTGCGCGACCAGGCCGAGGCGGTGCGCCGGCTTGTCCAGGCCGAAGGGTTCGGCGCGCGCATCGAGACACTCAATGCGACCGAAGCCTATCTCGGCAGCCTGCCGGGCATCACCTATGCCAATGTCCGCGAACCGCTCGTCAACACGCGCAATCTGGCGGACCTCATTCCTCTCAACTCGGTCTGGTCAGGCAGCACGACCGCGCCGTGCCCGTTCTATCCGACCGGATCCCCACCCTTGATGCAGGTCGCTTCGGGCTCGACGCCCTTCCGGCTGAACCTTCATGTCGACGATGTAGGGCATACGCTCGTGTTCGGTCCGACCGGTTCGGGCAAGTCGACATTGCTCGCGCTGATTGCGGCCCAGTTTCGCCGCTACGAGAACGCGCAGATCTT
Organism: Nitratireductor sp. CH_MIT9313-5; assembly: GCF_037029545.1. NCBI lineage: Bacteria > Pseudomonadati > Pseudomonadota > Alphaproteobacteria > Hyphomicrobiales > Phyllobacteriaceae > Nitratireductor > Nitratireductor sp. CH_MIT9313-5. Next base: position 34,550 of record NZ_JAYMER010000008.1, read on the forward strand.
CGCCTTCGACAAGGGCCGGTCCCTGCGCCCGCTCACGATCGCCGCGGAGGGCGATCATTATGAGGTCGGGGCAGGGGAGGGGACTTCCCTGTCGTTCTGCCCGCTGGCCGAGTTGTCGACCGAGGGAGATCGGGCCTGGGCAAGCGAATGGATCGAGACGCTGATCGCTATGCAAGGTGTTGCGATCACACCAGATCATCGCAACGCGATCTCGCGGCAGGTCGGCCTCATGGCGTCGGCGCGCGGCCGCTCGCTCTCGGATTTCGTGAGCGGGGTGCAGATGCGCGAAATCAAGGACGCGCTCCACCATTACACGGTCGACGGGCCGATGGGGCAACTTCTCGACGCCGAGGAAGACGGGCTGGCGCTCGGCGCGTTCCAGACCTTTGAAATCGAGGAGCTGATGAACATGGGCGAGCGCAATCTCGTGCCCGTGCTCCTCTATCTCTTCCGCAGGATCGAAAAACGCCTGACGGGCGCGCCCAGTCTCATTGTTCTCGACGAGGCCTGGCTAATGCTCGGCCATCCCACCTTCAGGGACAAGATCAGGGAGTGGCTCAAGGTGCTGCGCAAGGCGAACTGCGCGGTGCTTCTGGCGACACAGTCGATATCCGACGCCGAACGGTCGGGCATCATCGACGTGCTCAAGGAAAGCTGTCCGACCAAGATCTGCCTGCCGAACGGCGCCGCGCGAGAGCCGGGCACGCGCGAATTCTATGAGCGCATCGGCTTCAACGAGCGACAGATCGAGATCGTCGCGACGGCAACGCCGAAGCGCGAATACTACGTCGCAAGCCCCGAGGGCAGGCGGCTATTCGACATGGCGCTTGGCCCGGTCGCGCTCGCCTTCGCTGGCGCCTCGGGCAAGGAAGACCTCAAACGCATCGATCAGCTGCACAAGGATCATGGTCCGGACTGGCCGGCTGCTTGGCTTTTGGAAAGGGGTATAGGCAATGCCGAAGCCATTCTCACACGCGATTAGGATCACCGCCGCCTCGGTGGTGAGCGCCTGCCTGGCTTTCACGGGCCCGGCGCATGCCGGCGCGGTCACGGGGAACGCAACCGAATGGACGCAGCTGCTCAACAACGCCGAGCTGGTGGGGCTCACAGGCCAGTCGGCCGAGCAGATCCAGAACCAGATGACGCAGATCACGCAACTTTCCGAGCAAATCCAGAACCAGATCCGCATCTACGAGAACATGCTGCAGAACACGTTGCAGCTGCCCGATCACATCTGGGGGCAGGTCGAAAGCGACCTCATGCAACTCCAGAGCCTCGTCAACCAGGGCGAGGGCATCGCCTTTGCGATGGGCAATATCGACGACGTTCTCAAGCAACGCTTCGAGAGCTTCGCCGAGTTCGAGACGGGGCTCGCGAACGGCGAGGATTTTTCCTCGAGCTATCAGTCATGGTCGGACACCAACCGCGAGACGATTTCGGCGACGCTGCGGGCGGCCGGGCTGACGGCCGATCAGTTCGCCAGTGAAGAGGCGACGATGAGCCAACTTCGCTCGATGTCGCAGAGCTCCGTCGGACAGATGCAGGCGCTTCAGGTCGGCCATCAGATTGCCGCGCAACAGGTGGCGCAGACGCAGAAACTGCGCGGCCTCGTCTCCCAGCAGATCACGATGATGGCGACCTGGCATCAATCCGAGCAGGCCGCAAAGGATCTCGCGCAGACACGTCGAGAGGACTTCTTCAACTCGAACGCGCCGTCGACATCGGGCGGCCAGGTCATGGAGCCGCGCTGGTGACGAGAACACTTATCATCGTGGCGGCGGCCACTGTCATTGTCGGAATCGCTGTTGCGATCTGGGTCGTCCCGAACCTTGGCGGGGAACCGGACCGGGCACGCAGAGTCCTCGACAGACCGACTGAGTATGACACCACCGGCGGGCAGGAGATGCGGCCGCGCTGGGGCAACGGAGAGGGGCAGGGCGATGAGGCCCCCGAGAACTAAACTCGCCCTTGCCGTATTCCTCGGGGCCCTGCTTCTTCTCCAGCCCGCCCTTGCACAGGATGGCTCGCTCCTCACGACGCTGGAAAACGAGGTCGCGGACGCCGCGCAGGGTTGGGAGACGACCGTCATGCAGGCGGCCCGCTCGCTGTTCTGGATCCTTGCCGGCATCGAGGTTGGCATCGCTGCGGTCTGGCTGGCCCTCGGTGCGGCATCGCTCGACACGTGGTTCGCCGAGCTGGTGCGGCGCATCATGTTCATCGGCCTGTTCGTCTTCATCCTTGAGCAGGGACCGGACTTCGCACGGGCAATGGTCGACAGCCTGTTCCAGATCGGCGCAGGGGGCGGATCGGCCTCACCGGCGAACGTCTTCAATGCCGGCCTGCAGGTCGCCAGCCAGATGTCGGAGAAAGCGCAGTTCGGGCTGTTCGAGGACAACGCGCTGGCGATCGCGGCGGTGTTCGCCATGGTGATCGTCGTCATTGCCTTCAGCCTGGTGGCCGCGATCTTCGTGGCCGTGATGGCCGAGATGTATGTCGGGCTGCTCGCCGGGATGATCATGCTGGGTCTCGGCGGCTCGAGCTTCACCAAGGACTTCGCCGTCCGGTATCTCGTCTATGCGTTCTCGGTCGGCATGAAGCTGATGGCGCTGGTGATGATCGCGCGCATCGGTTCTGAAGTCCTCATCAATCTCGCCAACTCCCCCTCGGGCGCCGACGAGTTTCTCTCCACGCTGGCGATCGGCGGCATTTCCGTCGTGGTGTTCGTCATCGCCATGTACGTACCCAACATCGTCCAGGGTGTCGTGCAGGGGGTATCGGTGACCGGCGGCATGGAGACGATCCGCCACGGCGGCCAGGCCGCAACCATGGCCGCCGGCAGCGCCGCGCTGGCCTGGGGCGGCGCGAGGGCAGGGGCCTCGGCCTATTCCGATGCACGGGCCGCTGGCAGCTCGTTCGGAGCCGCGGCGCTCAAAGGCATGACCAGCGGCGCGACGGCAGCCGGCTCCGCGCTCGCCTCGGCCGGGCGGGACAAGGCGATCGGCGTTCCCGGGTCCTGGGGGGCATCGACGCTCGGCCTTGCCAATTCCAAGCTCGATCAGAGCCAGGGCCGCCCCACCACCAGAAAATCAGCAGACGACAAGGCGTGACCATGGCCGCAAAGAGCCCACCGGAAAATCCCTACCTTGCCGCACGCCAGGAATGGAACGAGCGCTACGGCTCGTATGTGAAAGCGGCCGCGTCCTGGCGCATCGTCGGCGTGACGGGGATGCTGATGGCGGTGATTGGCTTCTCCTATGCGCTTTATCAGAGCACGCAGGTGCAGCTGGTGCCCTACATCGTGGAAGTCGATCGGCTCGGCACGGCGGTGAGCGCCGGCTTCCCGCAACAGATCGAATATGCCGACCCTCGCGTCGTGCGTGCCACGCTTGGCAGCTTCGTAAGCAATTTCCGTTCGGTCACGCCCGATGCCGTGGTCCAGAAGCAATATATCGACCGCACCTATGCGCACTTGCGCGCCGCCGATCCGGCGACCGAGAAGGTCAACGCCTGGTTTCGGGGCAACTCTCCGTTCGACCGCGCCCGCACGATGACGGTGGCCATCGAGGTCACGAACATCGTGCCGCTTTCCAACCAGAGCTACCAGGTCGACTGGACGGAATATGAGCGCGACCGGCAGGGCAGGGAACAGGACGTAAAGCGGTTTCGGGGCGTCGCCACGGTCACCCTGACGCCGCCCCAGGACGAGGCAGTCATCCGCCTCAACCCGATCGGCCTTTACCTCATAGATTTCGACTGGACGGCGCAGCTGTGAGTGCCCGGAGGATCCCTTTCATGAACATACCCAGACTCCGGAGCGCAGCATTCTGCACCGGGCTTGTTTTCTCGACAATTGCAGTGCCGGCCCTGGCACAGCCCCTGAGTGTCAACGAACAGCGTGGCACGAGCCTCTCCAGCCAGTGGCAGCAAGGGCAGGGGGTCGTGACGCGCGGCCCCGACGGTAAGGTCATCTTCCTCTTCGGCCAGGTTCAGCCATCGGTGGTCTGCTCGCCGCTGCAGGTGTGCGACATCGAACTCCAGCCGGGCGAAATCGTACGCGACGTGTTGCTCGGCGACACTGTGCGCTGGAAGGTCGAACCGGCGACGTCGGGCGCGCCGGGCAGCCAGGCAGTGCATCTGATCGTCAAACCATCGGAACCCGGCCTCGTCACCTCGATGGTGGTGACGACCTCGCGGCGCACCTACCACATCCAGCTCAAGTCCCATCAGACGAACTACATGGCGCGGGTCGGCTTCGACTATCCCGAAGACGTCAATGCGCGCTTCGCCGAGATTGCCGCGCGCATGGAGGCGAGCATCGTGCCCGGCGCCGGCGTGCCGGCGGAGCAGCTCAATTTCTCGTTTCGTGTGAGCGGAACGGCGAGATGGCGGCCGACCCGCATCTACAGCGACGGCCAGAAAACCTACATCCAGTTCCCCTCGTCGCTGTCGGGCCAGGATGCGCCGGTGCTGTTCGTGGTTTCCGGCGGCGAGAACCGGATCGTCAACTACCGCATGAACGGCACCATGATGGTGGTCGACTATTACATCGACAGGGCGATCCTCGTCTCGGGCGTCGGACGCTCTCAGGAGAAAATCACGATCAGGCGGGGAGGGTAGGGGATGCACCGTTCGATTTTCCTACCTCGCCTGGTGGTTTTCGTGCTGTGCGCCGCACTGCTGGCCGGGTGCCAGACACTGGGCGGTGCGGGTCTGGTCACGAGTTCGGCAACCGCAGAGCTCACCCCGGAGGCGGCGTCCGCGATCGCCGGCGACATGGTCGGGCGGCTTGCCGAGCAGGTCGGTCCAGGCACGACGACGATCCAGCTTGAGCCGGACGGCTCGATGTTCGGCGAGGCGCTGGAGTCTTCGCTCAGGGAATGGGGCTATGCCGTCGCCACGGACCAGGTGACGGAGGGGACGAATACCATTGCCCTCGCCTATGTCGTCGACACATTCGAAGGCAGCATCCTGGTCCGGTTGTCGACCCACGCGCTCGATCTCACACGCATGTACCAGATGGGCGGGGAGGGGGCGACGCCGATCTCGCCGCTGTCGATGATGCAGCGCGATGGAAGGGAGCCGTCATGACCGAGAGTCTCAAGCTCGGCGGCTCCGATCTCGCTGGCGGGCCGAGAATCCGGCGCCTCAATCGCCTGCCGATCGTCGTCGCGATCGTGCTGGTGGTGCTTTTCCTTGCCGCGATTTTCTATGGCCTGTCTTCGCGCGGTCTTCGCCTGGGCGATGACGATGCAGCGTTCACACCTGGGTCCCGACCGGCCTCGACCCATGCCGACCAGCTCAAGGAGGGTGTGCCGGACGGGATTATCGATGAACCGGCCCAAGCGCAGCCGCTCCCGGTCCCCCTCGAGCGCACGGAGCCAGAGGAAAACCCGTTCATGCCGAAGCCACCGGAAGCGTCCACGGCCGAACGGCAACGGGCGGCACTGGAGCCCGAAGAAATATGGCGCGCGCGCCTCGAGCGAGAGCAAGAAGAACAGCTCATGCGCGAGCTCCACCGTCAGCGCATGGCGCGATATCAAGCCAATGACGCGGCGTTCGATTCCCCGATCGCCGTTTCGCTGGGCGGCCTTTTGGCTGACGCCAACGACGGCACGAACGTGGCGCCTGGCGATCCGCAATCGTCGACAACGCGGCCGCAGAGCGCGCTCGACCTCTACGCCGCCGCCATGGAGGCGGGCGTTGGTGGCGCCACGGACGCGAACGGGCAAGCGGCCAAGGAGCGCTTCTTCAATCAGGACATCCGGGATCTGGGATATCTTCCCAATCCGGTCCTCGGTCAGATCTCGCCCTTTGAGCTCAAGCGCGGTTCGGTCATCCCGGCAACGCTCGTCACGGGCATCAACTCGGACCTTCCCGGGCGGATCACGGCTCAGGTCTCGCAAAATGTCTATGACAGCGCGACGGGCCGGCACCTTCTCATCCCGCAAGGATCGAAACTCTTCGGCCGCTACGATTCCGAGGTCACGTTCGGGCAGGACGGCGTGCTTGTGATCTGGACCGACCTCATTTTTCCGAACGGATCGACGCTCCAGATCGGCGGGATGGCGGGAACCGACGCCGCCGGCTATGGCGGGTTCCGGGACCAGGTCGACAACCACTATTTGCGCACGTTCGGCTCGGCGATCCTCGTCGCTCTGATCGGGGCCGGCACCGAAATGATGCTGCCGCAGGACCGCAACAGCTTCGGCACCGCCAACAGCGCCGAGGACGCCGCCAGGCGCTCCTTCGCCGAAACCTTCGGTCAGATCTCCGAGCAGACGGTCTCGCGCAACCTCAACGTCCAGCCGACACTCGAGATCCGTCCGGGCTACCGGTTCAACGTCCTGGTCGACCAGGGCATCGTCTTCCCCGGGTCGTATCGGTAGCGATGACCCAGTTCGTATTCAGCGCGCCGTGCAGAAGGGTCGCCTTCTCTCGCGGGGCTTGCCATTGGACACGCCTGCCATTGAACGCCAATCTGCTCAATCTCATCGACAGGCTTTCGCTGCCGCTTGACGAGCGTGCGGCTCGCCGGTCCTTGCGGGATTTTGCGGACGATACAGGGTTCGATTTCTTCGCCTATCTCTATCTTCGTGGTCCGGAGAGCTTCGCGGTCTCGAACTATCCGCGCGCCTGGCAGGAGCTTTATGTGCAACGGGAGTTCATCCGGGTCGATCCGGTGGTGACCAAGGCAAAGCACGGACCGCCGTTGTTCTCATGGTCGGCGGATGAGGCGCGTCGCAACGGACGAAGGGACGTGATCAGGTTCTTCATCGAGGCCGACCGGTTCGGCATCAGGTCTGGAATCTCGATTTCGATTCCCGTGGGGTTCAGGGACCGCATGGTGTTCACGCTTGCGAGCGGGAGGCCTGTATCGAAACTGAGCGAGGACATCGATCCGGTCACCGCTGCGGTCTCCGTCGCCTTCGTGCACTCCCGACTGGGAGGTGAACGTGGCGACGCGTCGCTAGCGACCGGCATCCGGCTATCGCCGCGCGAGGCTGAGTGCCTGCGCTGGTTCGCGGAGGGGATGTCGATGGCCGATATCGCTCTCATGCTCGACATCTCGTATCGCTCCGTTCGGTCCTATATCGACGCGGCTACGAACAAGCTGGGCGCCGCCAACAACCGGCAGGCAGGTACGATTGCTACACGAATCGGACTAATATGACCGTGGTCATGCCAGCTAGCCGGCTAATTGATCACTGGGCGCTGCCCGTCGACCTCAGGAACGAACCCGAGGCGCTCGACCACCAGGCTCACGACCTGATGCTGCGCATGAAGGTTGAGCATGGCGATCCGGTAGTCGTGCCTCAACTGCCCCAGATGCTCGTCTGTCGAACCGGCGGCGTCAAGCTGGCTGACCTCCTCGAACAGCTCCTGGGCCTTCTGCAACCGGCTCCTGTTCTCCCGAATGACCGCGACGGCCACCTGTGCCAGCTCTTTCTCACTCAGCTCGGCCAGGAGGGCGTTGATGACACTGGATGTCGCCGCCGGGCCGGGTCCGATGTCGACGTCTGGTTTTGTTCGCATTCAATCCCTGCGGCTTGGTTCGCGGTGCGCCCCCGCAAACTATAAAGACCATGACCCCAAGCCGGGGGTTAGAAAACCGCCACAGACGGTCCCTGCGACCTTTAGCACGAGTGCCTGGACATGCGTCGCAGGCCCCCGGCCGTGGCCAGAGGATCCTTGGTGTCGCGTCAGCCGACACCTGCTCTGTGGTGGGGTTTCTAAGCCCCAAGGCGGCGCGTACCGCCTCGGAGCCCTTATAGGACATGGTTGCCGCGTCGACCAGAGAACCATGTCACAAAAGCGAGGGTCGATTAGGCGTGGCGGGGGATTGGGGTCTGCCGCGGCTCTACATTCGCCAGCACAGGCGCGAGAAGTCTGCCGGCTTCGCCCAATCGCTCGCGCATGTCGTCTGACATGTCGAACACGCCGGCATAGGTCATCGTCCTGCCGATGCGCGTGGGGGTGCCGATGACCTCGAAGACGCAATCGATCGTGCGAAAGATTCGCGCCATTCGCGCGTCGAAGACGGATACGACGTGCTCGACACCAGCCCGCTGGCAAGCCTCGACGATGCCGCACAAGAGCTCGATTGTCGTGCGGTTGACGACATGGTTGGCTTCCGCACGTTCGCATGTGTTGAACGCGGCAGGATTTACGGCGAACCGGGAGCTTTCCCAGATGAGGGGGCTCGCCGGCGCCCCGCCCGGCACAAGAACCGGAAAGACGTCGCGCAACATGTTCGGGCCGGTGGTTGGCAGCAATCTCACGGCGCCCAGGAGCGCTCCGGTCCGGTCGTCCAGCGACAGAAGGTAAAGGGGATCTTCGGCGTCGAAGCGGTCTACCTCCCTGCCATCGGTGACGGTGACATCCCATTCAAGCCGGTCGGCGAATACCGCCGCCCGCATCCGAAACATCTCGTCGATCAGGGTTGGATGACGGTCGCGCTCTGCGCCCTCGACGATGGTGATCATGGTGTTGCTCCTTGCGTTTGTTAAAAACGCTGAAGCAACTAGACCCCGGGAGATGGCCTCGAAATCCGGCGCATCTGCCGGATTTACGGCAGTTGAGTGAGCAGACTAGCCTTGCCGGCTTTGTTGACCGCATGGGTGTTGTTGGCGGCACCTAGCTTGTGGCGGGCGCTCTCAAGATAGCAGCGCACGGTGTGCTCCGACAGACCGAGGATAACGGCGGTCTCCCACGCCGTCTTTCCCTCGGCTACCCACAACAGGCACTCTCGCTCGCGCGGGGACAGCCTGGCCTGCTCCACGGTCTTCCCCTCCAACCGCAGAATCGCCTGGTGCATATGGAGCGCCAGCATTTGGAAGTCGCGCATGTAGTGGAGTCGGAGGTACCGCCAGTCGCGATCGCTGGCGTCGCTCGTGATCGAGACCAGCGCTCTATCACCATGCTGGCCGTGGACGGGCAGGGAGATGCCACGACGGCCGAGGCCGAACTCCTTTGCCTCCCCGAACAGGCGCCGAACGTCCTCGTCTGCCCGATCGAACTCGTCCCAGTCGATGGGCAGCATACGGCGCATACCGATCTGCACGGTCGGATCGATATCGACGAAGCGCTGGGCCTTGTAGTGATCAACCCATTCGTTCGAATAGGTCACGGCGAGATAGGGGGATTGTCCAGGCTGTGCAGTCACCCCAGCGCCCAGATAGGCCACCGTCTTCAGCCCATAGATGTCGAGCAGCCTACCCAAGAGTGCGGGAATCCCAGTCGCGTCGGTTAGCTCCCCAAGCTTTTCGAGCAGTTCGAACAGTTCCAGATCATCGGAATTTCGATCTCGTCGGTTCATGCTCGACGCCCTTTCTGCAGTGCTGTAGTGCGTACGACCGATGATCGTCGATCAAGGAAGACCGGACCAGGCGACATTCCTGCCCGGCGATGAATTCTATGCGGGCCCCACGGCCAGCCGCCGTTCGGGTGGCCGATCCGCTCACGTTCTGGTGGCCGCCGGCCGGCCGCCTTCCATCGTCGGTCGCATGCAAGACCTGGCGCACGCCCCGACGACATGGCGCCGAGCTTTGCCGTGCAGGGCGCCAACACCATGACGCTCGGGTGGTTCTGGTGGCGGCTCTAGATCGGCGCGTCGAGGAGACGTACTTTGTGTTGAATAGGTTGGAAATTGGGCCGAATAAAGATGATTTTTTCCATCATCTTTTAGAGGCACATTGGCTGCAGAAAATCAAGGAGAGGCCTTCGCAAATGCTCTCATGATCGGGTTGTACTTCCCCATTTGAGCTTGGTTCGCGCCATACGGCTTCCGGTCCCCTGACGCTTAACCGCACAGCCCGGCTAGTCATCTGCTCATCTCAGATGTTGAACGCCATGATAAGTGGAAGATCAAAGAGCCGTGCCCAGGCAATGGTTGCGGACTTCTGAATAGCGACGATGCTGGTGCCGTCTGTCCACCAGCCGTTTCCCGTCGCCACAATGATGTCGGGCGAGTAGAGTGCCGATTGCAGAAAGGGCGATACAATGAGCTGCTCGTAGCAGATCAACGGGGCAATCCGTGCGCCACCGAATTCGACGATCGGATTTGCGAAGAATTGGGCCCGCGCGCCACCGGACTTGCCGATCAGCGCTAGCCAGGGCTGCCACATCGAGACCGGCACCGGCATTCTCTGACGGTAGAGGATGCGCGCTCCCTCGCCCGAGACTTCGACCATGACATTGTCATAGCCCTGCTCGTCAACCAGGATCGCTCCGGCATTGACGGTGACGTCGACTCCCTTGAGCTCACGGACCCAAAGGCGTTCGACGGTCGGCGACCAGACACCGGCGGCACCCTCGGGCAGTACCACGATCTTGTTGCCTTGGGCCACTGCCGCCTTTACTGCGGCGATCGTCTCGCGATGCTGGAACAACTCTGCATATGTGCCGCGCTCACCCCCGAATTCCGTGTCGACACCGATCCAGCCATCAGGCAGGCTGGGATCCGTCCATGTTGCGGCGGACCAGGCAAACGCTCCTCCCAAGACGAGCGTTGTGATCGGCCAGACCTTTGTCGTCATGACGAGGAGGCCGATCGCTGTCGCTCCGAGCCCCCACCAACCCCAGCCCGGGAACACGATACCGGCGGCGGTGATCGGATGCGCCCACCCAACGATGCCGAAGGGCGGCACGCTCATGAGGACCGCTGCCATGGCATATCGCACAGTCCGCCCACTCCCCGGCCGGGACGTCCACAACACCGCATGTACGGAGACGAAGGCGAGCGATGCGCCGAGCCAGAGCGCGAGACCTTCGGCTGTCCCGCTGCCAAAGTAATTGACAACGCCCTGGGGGAGACCGCGTGAAGCCGCGAGGAAATACCCCGCCGATACAATGCCGGCGGCGATCGGCGAGGGAGCATTTGCCCACAGGGCGGGGAACGCTATGGCGAGCGGAAGGGTGAGGGGATTGCCGCTCCATGCGATTGCTCCGGCGGCAACGGCAAGCACCGTGAGACCGACAGTCTTCACGACGTCACGGGTGAATGGTGAGGACGGGCTGGGCCAGGCCGAGGACACCGGCGGCCGGGACCGGCCCGAAATATCTCGAGTCATAGGAACCTGCGAAATCAGAGTGGAGGAAGATGCGACCGGGCGGCACGACGCCGCCGGCGAAGGGAATGAGCGCCCTGCCCTCGCCGTCAGCAGCGCGCAGCTCCGATCCTGCGAGCGGCACGCCGTCGACGGAAACGGAACCGGCGATCTCCACGCGCTGTCCCTGTGTCGCAGCGACTGTCTTGATCATCGGGCTCAGCCATCCCGAACAGAGCCCCGACCGCAGATATCCTCGCTGCCGCGCGAGCGTGAACACAGGTGTTGGCGGTGGGCAGATCATTATGAGATCGCCGACGGCAACCTCACGGTCGAGCGGCGCGATCCGCCAGATTCCGAGCGGGTAGCTCGAGGTAAGATTGAAGCGCAGGCTACCTAAATAGCCGAGGGAGAACAGGCCGCTCACGACCGCGACGCCGATCCAGAGAACTGTGAGCGCCCGACGCCTGCGGGTCATTTGAGCACCTGGGACTGACGCTGGCTCTGTCGCAGCGCCTCGATCTCCTTTAGCGCCTTCACGGTGCGCTCGTGGGCAGCGAGTTGCTGGCCGGCGCGCATGATCGGCCAGGCCGCAGCGAGCTTTTCGCGTTCGGCCGTGGGCAGGCCGAGGGCTGCTCTCCTGAACACGGCGCCCTCAGTGTCGCGCGCGCCGTTCGAGAGCAATGTGCGTTCTCCGAACCGCTCGGACACCGCCTTGTTGAAGCCGTCGATTTCGGCTTTGGCCATGCGATCGGCGAGAGCGAAGCCGAGTGCTGCCGAGAGATCGTTGCGGTCGATTGCATCGCGCACCTGTTCGAGCACGACACGCGCAGCGGGTGAAAGCGCAGGAATATCGATCGAGACGCGACGGCGTAGCGCCGTTTCATCGGCCTCGAGCCTGCGCTTGGCCGCTTCACGCAAACGCAGGTAGCGCTCAACCTCGCGCCCGAGGGCCGGCACGTTCGCCTCGGCCTCGTGCCGCGCCTCGCGATCCACTCTGCCCGCCAGAAACCCTTCACGGCCGCGCAACGCGCCGATCGAAGCGGGTTCACGCGCAAGCAGTCCGAGACGCTCTGACGCAGTTGCCGGATCGGTGAGCATGGCGTCGAAGCGCATGGCGCCAAACGCCGCCTCCGGATCTGCGAAGACCATGCGGAACCGGTCGGAAACCTCCTCCCACTGTCTCGCGACCTCCTTTTCCGCATGGGCCTTCTCGGCTGCGACGTCGGCGACGGATCTGGAGAATGTGGTCACGCCCTTGACCATCGGCTCGGCCTCCTTCTTCGATTGGACCTCGGACAGGGTGGCGTCGAACAGCCCGATGCGGGCGCCGACGGCGCGAAGCATTCGGCCGAGATCGGCAAGGCGTCGCTTCTGGCGCAGCGTCCAGTCCAGCCGGTCGCGAGCGAGTGTGCGGGCGACCCGCATAAGCTGAAGTCCACGGCTGTTGGCGAAGCTGAGCGCCTGCCGGTAGAAGCGTCCAGCGGCATAGTCGAGGGTGGTTTCCTTGGCGTTCCGCCGCGACAGGAGCGTGTCGAGCCCACCCGCGATCTGGAACGACCGCGCGCCATAGAAGAGCTGAAGGTCCTCCCTGTGCCGGGTCATCGCGACATAGGTCAAATGCCGGTCCAGCGAGAGCGAGGCGAGCACCTTGACGCGATCGACGGTCGCGCCCTGGCTCTTGTGGATCGTGGTGGCGTAGCCGAGATCGAGATTGCGATAGAACCGCTCCTCGACCTCAACGCGGCGCCTGTCGGTGCCCTCGCCGATCTCGGCGACAATCGTGCCGGGCCCGGCTTCGACCACCCTGCCGATCATGCCGTTCTTGACGCCGAGCGCGCCGTCATTTCTGAGAAACACGATCTGGTCACCGGCGTCGAAATTCCGTCGCCCCTCTTCCGTCTGGAACACGTAGCCCTCGCCGACAATCCCACGTTCGACCAGCCTTTCGCGGGCGAGCCGGTTGAGTTCGCGCACGTCACGACGCAGATGGGCCAGGATGAGCGTGGATTTCTTGGGATCGTATTCGCGGTTCCAGGATGCGATCAGGCTGTCGACCGCCTGGGCCTTGAGCTTCTCCCCGATCACCATGCCGTGGCCCCTATAGGCCGAGAGCGCCGCCGTCACATTACCGCGCGCCAGATCGAGCGAGGCGGTGCGCATCCAGGCGTCCTTCTGGCGGTAGATCGTCTCGAGCTCTGCATAGCCTGTGCGCTCGACGATGGCGCGGAAGGCAGCACCTGACTCGATCGGCTGGAGCTGCTCTGCATCGCCGACAAGCACCAGCTTGGCGCCAGCCTTCGAGACCGCCTCGACGAATGTCGCCATCTGTTTCGACGCGACCATGCCGGCTTCGTCCAGGACAAACACGGTCTTCCCATCGAGGCGCCGGCGGCCCTGTTTCCAGGCTAGCTCCCACGACGCCAGAGTACGCGAAGGGATCCCAGCTTCCGTCTCGAGGCCCTCGGCCGCCTTACCGGCCAGCGCGCCCCCGACCACCGTGTAGCCTGCCACCTCCCATGCCTCGCGCGCCGCGCGCATCATGGTCGTCTTGCCGGCGCCGGCGCGGCCGACAACGGTGGCAATCCGCGCGCCGGAGCTCACGTGCGCGATTGCCGTGCGCTGCTCCTCCGACAGACGGTCGTGACGCGCGAACACGTCGGCAACGATCTTCTCCCGGACGCCAAACCCCTTCGCCTTCACGAGCGCGGACGCCCGGGACACCATCTCCGCTTCGAGGCGGATCAGTTCGCGCGTGGTGAGCCTGTCCGGCAAGCGCGCGCCGGTCACAAAGTCGACCGCCCCGGTTTCGAGGCGAAGACAATCCGGGCTCTGAAGAATCCGCGCCAGGAGCTGCTGGAAGGCACCGGGATCGTCGACATAGCGGTGCAGCACCTTGGCGATGTCGCGCTCATCGAACACGCTCTTTTCGCGGCTGACGAGATCGAGCACGATGTCCGGCCGGGCCTGAATGCGCTCGGCGTTCACCGCGCGCGCAGCCGCATGCGAAGCGAGACGTTCGAGCCTGGGTGCCCTGCCCTCGCGCGTTGCCCGGCGCTCGATCGCCTTTGCGCCCGGGCCGATATGGGGCGTGGGCACAAGGTCGATGCCGCGCTCCGCATAGGATCGTCCGTCGACGCGGATCTCGAAGCCGCCCAACGCGAGGTGCTGGTTCTGAAGATCGAGCCAGCGTTGCCGCTGCTCGAGGAACTCGGCCTTCTCGCCCGCCCAGAGACGATACTGGATCTTTCCGTTCTTCGTGCGGATCGCCTGGCCGTCCGCTCCGATCACGGCGACCTTCTTTGCCCCGAAGCCGCTCTCGGTCAGGGGGCGCAGCGTCGTCATCAGATGCACATGCGGATTGCCTGGATCGTCGTGATAGACCCAGTCGGCGACCTGCCCGCGGCCGAGCACCTGCTCATGGACAAACTGGCGCACTAGCGCGGTGTTCTGCGCCTTCGACAGTTCCACCGGCAGGGCGATGATGAACTCCTTGGCGAACTGCGCGTCGGCGCGTTTTTCAAAGGCCTCGACCTTGTTCCAGAACGCTTCGGCGGCGCCCGCGGTCGAGCGGTCGGCGATCATCTCGCGCGCCCATTTGGGCGCATCGGCGGGAAGCAGGAATTCCTCGTGAGCGAGATTGCGCTTGCCCGAATAGTCGACGGTCCTCGCCTCGGCCGCATGCTCCATCTTCGCGCAGTGCCGATAGGCGGCCGACAGCACGGCACTGCGCCCGTCGGCACGTCCGATGATCTGGGGCGTGAAATGCGTGATGGCCACGGTGAGAGTGATCCCGGCGGTTGAACGACATGCGTTCCGCAGGCCACGCCTCTCCCGGGCGGGTCCGGGCGCGGAACGTCGCGTCAGCGACGTATTACTGCGCCCTTGGGGCATTCCTTCGGAACGCCGGGATGATCTCTCAAAGCGTCGGCTTCGCCGACCCGTCATTTCTGCCGGGTCGCGCTGCGCGCGATCCCGGCCGATCCTCGCCATCGCCACAACGCGAATGGTCGAGAAGGAAGACTACCGGAATGAAGAAGCCGTCATCGAAGATCAGAGAAGAAATCGCCAGGCTGCAGGAGCGGCTCAAGCAGGCCGAAACGCGCGAGGCCGAGCGCATCGGACGGCTCGCCCTCAAGGCAGGACTCGGCGATATCGAGATTGAGGAGCGCGCGCTTGTGACCGCGTTCGAGGAACTCGCGGCGCGGTTTCGCAAGGGGAGCGGACGGGCGGTCAGGCCAGCATCCGCGCCGGTCGCGTCTGGCGCGGCTCATGGGCCGTCTGGCGAGGCTTGAGCGGATGCGACAGGCAAACCAGTCAGAGGCGCGCAAGAAGGATACGCGCGAGAAGATCCAGCTCGGTGGGCTGATCACCAAGGCCGGGCTTCGTTACGAGAAGCGCGCTCTGCTGCTCGGCCTGCTGATCGACGGCGCCAGCCGAATCAGGACCGACGAAGCCGAGCGCGCGCGGCTGACGGCGATCGGGATGAAGGTGTTCGCCGATGACCCCGACTAAGCTCGCCTTGCTTCTTGCCCCGGTCATAATCATGACTGGTGCCTGCCTCGCCCTGACAGGCATAGAGCATTGGCTCGCAGGCTTCGCCCGCGCGCCGGACGCGCGCCTGATGCTTGGCCGGATCGGCATCGCGCTGCCCTACGCGGCGGCCGGCGGGACCGGTGTCGTCTTTCTCTTTGCGGCCAGGGGCGCGATCTCGATCCGGCTCGCGGGCTGGGGGGTCGTCGCCGGCACGCTGGTGGTGATCACAATCGCTGCGGTCCGCGAGATCGGCAGGCTCGCCGCATTTGCTGCAACGGTGCCGCCAGGCACATCGATCGTCGAATACATTGACCCCGCCACGCTGACGGGGGCGGTTGTTGCGGCGGTCGCCGGCGTGTTCGGTCTGCGCGTCGCCCTGCGCGGCAATGCCGCTTTCGCGTCGGCCGCGCCCCGCCGGGTCTGGGGCAAACGTGCCATCCATGGGGAGAGCGCGTGGATGACCATCTCTGCGGCCCGGCGCCTCTTTCCCGAGGCCGGCGGCATCGTCGTCGGCGAGGCCTGCCGCGTCGACAGGCAGGCGGACGGCGGGCGCGGTTTCCGCGCCGACGACCGCGAGACATGGGGTGCTGGGGGAAAATCGCCGCTGCTGTGTTTCGACGGTTCGTTCGGCTCCTCGCACGGGCTGGTCTTCGCCGGGTCGGGCGGCTTCAAGACCACCTCGGTCACAGTCCCGACCGCGCTCAAATGGGGCGGCGGGCTTGTTGCGCTCGATCCGTCGAACGAGGTCGCGCCGATGGTGATCGGGCACCGGCGCAAGGCCGGCCGATCGGTCTTCGTCCTCGACCCGAAGGAGCCGGGCACCGGCTTCAACGTGCTTGACTGGATCGGGAGGTTCGGCGGGACAAAAGAGGAAGACGTGGTGGCGGTCGCCACCTGGGTCGTGACCGACACGGCCCGCCAGGCTTCGATCCGCGACGACTTCTTTCGCGCGTCCGCGCTTCAGCTGATCACCGTGCTGATCGCCGATGTGTGCCTGTCGGGGCATACGGAAAAGGAAAACCAGCATCTGCGGCAGATGCGAGCGAACCTCTCTGAGCCAGAGCCCAAGCTGCGCGAGCGGCTGCAGCTGATCTACGACAACTCCGAATCCGCATTCGTCAAAGAGAACGTGGCACCCTTCATCGCCATGACGCCCGAGACCTTCTCCGGCGTCTACGCCAATGCGGTCAAGGAGACGCATTGGCTTTCCTATCCGAACTATGCCGCGCTGGTTTCCAGCAACAACTTCTCGACCGACGATCTGGCGGACGGCGACACAGACGTCTTCGTCAATCTTGATCTCAAGACGCTCGAGGCGCATCCCGGCCTGGCGCGCACCATAATCGGCGCCCTTGCCAATGCGATTTACAACCGGAACGGCAGGGTAAAGGGGCGCACCTTGTTCCTGCTCGATGAAGTCGCACGGCTTGGATATCTGCGCATCCTCGAGACCGCTCGGGACGCCGGCCGCAAATACGGCATCAGCCTGCTGATGCTGTTCCAGTCCATTGGCCAGATGCGCGAAACCTATGGCGGGCGCGACGCGACTTCGAAATGGTTCGAGTCGGCCTCGTGGATATCATTCGCCGCAATCAACGACCCGGAGACCGCCGATTACATCTCGCGGCGCTGCGGCAACACGACGGTCGAAGTCGACCAGCTCAGCCGGACGTCGCGCATGTCGGGTTCCTCGCGCACGCGCTCGCGGCAGCTCTCCGCGCGGCCACTGATCCTTCCGGAAGAGGTGCTGCGCATGCGCGGAGACGAGCAGATCGTGTTCACCTCAGGCAACCCGCCGCTGCGATGCGGCCGCGCCATCTGGTTCCGGCGAGACGATATGATCTCGGTCGTTGGGGAGAACCGGTTTCACCGGACGTAGTCGCCAAGAATCGCGCAAGGGTTCTCGGCATCAATGCCATGAATCGATGACCGTTCATCGATTCAAGAAAGTCGTTGGACGCCGCTTCCGTAGGAAGCGAGACTCCCCAGCATGAAAGATCTACATCCGGTTCATCTTCGCCGTATCGACCCGTCGCAGAACATGCGGCGGTTCTACAGCATTTCCCTTCAGCCCACATTGTTTGGAGGAGCGTCCCTCGTGCGCGATTGGGGTCGGATCGGAACGCGCGGACAGTCGATGATCGAAACCTTCGACACACCCGCTGAGGCCGGCGATGCGATGACTCGGCTCGAACGGAGGAAGCGGCGCCGGGGCTATCTTGACCCGCAAGTCTCGCGGAGCGGCAGGCGGGAGTGAAGTGGACGACCGGTGTCGCATCTGGCGGCCGTCGTTTCGTCGACACAGAAATGGCCCCGCCTTCGCGGCGGGGCCGTTTGGGACCTCGTCAGTCTCGGTTGCCGTTGGGGCGGGACCAGATGAGCTGCACGCCTTCCTGGCCTTCCACTTCGATCAGGGTGGCGTAGATCGGAGCCGGGAAGCTCGGGTCGTCCAGCTTGACCGAAAGGTAGTCGCGTTCGGTCTGCTTGGCCTGTTTCTGCCACGCCGCACCCAGCTCAACTGCATTCGAGTAGATGCGGAAATGTGGTCCGTTCTCGGAAGGGTTTTCGACGCGCTCGAAGCGGGCCTTGACGTTGAGCGTTAGAGTTTTGATCGCACCCGTGAATCCGGTCTTGGTGGTGGTGAAGGTGCCGATGTTTGCCATTGTCGTGTTCCTTTCGAAGTTTCGAGCCGCGCCCATCGCGGTCTCGATGGCTGTCGAAAAGATCGGGAACGACCGGCACGCACCTGAAAGGCCGCAATGAAATGGAGGACGGCCGGGATGAACTTTCTTGGTTCGCGAGGAATGCGAACGTCGGTTCGCAGGGGAAGAAAGTTCCGGACGGGCGTTGCGAGATGCCGGACGAGGCGGAGCCGGTTCCCGGTCAGACATGCCCCATCGAGACCGCGCCGGGCGAGCTCCAGGACATCGAGGCGAAGGAAACACGACCACGGCGTCCTGGCCCGGAGCCATTGCTATTCCGCGACACCGGTTGGTGGGATCAATCGCGCCCTCTGCGCCGGCGACGTTCACGGCAGGCCGCGCCCCTGCAACGGGCCCTATTCGCTCGTTCTCGCGCGCACGACGAGCGATGCCGTGAGCAGTCGGCCGAAGCACATAACCATCGCCCTGACCGTCCTCCGCTGGTCAGCCAGCTTCGGCAGAGTTACGCTTCTGGCATCCGCTGGAAGCCCGATGCCCGATGCCCACGATATCCCGCGACCTGACGGCATTCGAAAAGATCGAAGGCTGGCTAGACACCACACATGCCCTCGCACTCGTTCGGCCACAGGTCGAGTTGCCCATGGTCGGACAGCGTCGACAGATCGGCTTCGTCAAGGGGAACGGCGGACCGATGGAGAAAGACCTGTCCCCGAATGCCGCGCAAACCCGTCCTGATGGCTCGATCGACCTCGACCGCATCGGACCAGGCAGCGGCATCATGATCGCGCATGGCACGCCAGCGCGCGTTATCGTGAAACGGACAGCCGATGCAGGCCGATTTCGGCGGTTGAGGGTAATCGTGGCGGCGCAGCCAGGCGTGGCAGTCCCATCGGCTCATGCGCATCTCGATCAACGGCCAGCGGTTGACCTGCCAGGTTTCGCGGCTCGGCTTCACGCGCATGATCTCATCGCACGAGATTCCGATCCATTGCTCGACAACAGCATGGCCGGGCGAGCGCTTCCGGGCGAGCCCCGCAAGTTCCCTGACTTTCCGCCGGATCGGTACGATCTTGAAATCCGTGGTGCATTGACGCCGGATCATGCCGACGGAAACCGTGTCGCGTGTTGTGCGCCGTGTGGAGACCTCGACGAGCGCACCGGCCGCATCCTCGTCGAATACGGGCACGGCGGATCCCACCGGAGTGACGGTTTTGGCGAACGCTGGAATCGACGCCCAGCGTTTACCCTTTGCGGCTCGCATGAGCTGATCACGTATGTTGCCCGCCGAAACGACATGGACGGGAAACGGCAGGACGTTGGGCGATCCCAGCCAGTTGAGATGGTCATAGACCGCCTTGGGCTCCCAGCCGGTATCGGCGAATATCGCGCAATCGGGCATCGGGCCGATTTCGCGATGGGCGGCCATCAGCGCCAGGGTGGTCGATTGGACGCCGGCGCCGAGCGATAGCACGCGCAGTCGGATGGCGGAGGGCTCGATGCCCTCCGCAGCAGCATTCGAAAAGGAAAGCATCAGGCCGCCTCCAACTGTCCCGTGCCGGTGGCGGAGGGCTGCAGACCGTGCAGATAGGTCACGGCCCGTTGCGCATGGGCGGCGGCCTGAAAGATTGCTCTTCGGTCGTCGGAAAGGACCCGCAACCAGCTCGCCACATACGACGCATGGTCCGGCCGCGGTTCAAGCTCGGGAACGATGCCGAGGTCGGCGCAAAGCAGTGCCGAGCCAATCTCGGCGACGAGCTCTTCGCGCGCGCGCTCGGTCTTGTCCCTGGCGTAGCGGCTCAGATCGCGGCCAACCCGGTCGGGCCTCGAGGTCCAGTGGACTGTTTCGTGACTGAGCACCGCGACGTAGGATTCAGCATCCCGGAAGGCCTCGAAGGGCGGCATCTGGATGTGATCGCTTGCCGGCGCGTAGAAGGCCCGGGCGCCGCCATGCCGGATCACGGCCCCGGTACTGGCGAAGAACCGGTCGGCATGTTCGATCCGCTCGACAGGATCGATGACCTTCTCGGGTCGGTGGTAATAGTGATCGGGAAGCCCGTCGATCTGATCGCAATTGAAGACGGTGTACGTTTTGAGGAACGGAATATCGCGCTCCAATTCCTCGCCCTGCGCGTCAGTCTCGGTTTTCGTGAACCGGCTCGCATAGACGACCGTCGCGCCGGTTTCGCCCTTGCGGACTTGTGCGCCGATCTGAGCCGCCTGCCGATAGGTCATCCAGAGCGGCGCGGTGAACCCGCGCGCCAGGCTCTCCGACCACAGCAACAGGACGTTGATGCCGGTGTATGGTTCACCGGTGTGGCGCAGCGGCCGGGTGATCCGGCCGTCGACATGGCCGACGCTCCAGGGTTTCACCCACGGCCGCACGCCCTTCTCCAGATCGGCAACGATCTTTTGCGTTATGCGCGCGTAGATATCGGTCTTCGCGCCCTTTTCTTTCCTGCTCATTACAACCTCCGTTTCTGGAGGCCGCGCCGATCGCGGCCCCGTCACGGGGCCGGTTCAGGCGGAGCTTCAGGGCGCGCCTGCACCCGCAGGGCCGGACCGAAGGGGAGGACGGCGCAAGCCGTTGCCGGCGCGGCCGGCTCTGCCCAGGCCACCGACCGGGACGGGCTGCGGGAGGACGAGACAAGCGCGGCGACGCCTGGCGCCGCCGCTGCGGAAAGTGAACCGAGAGCCGGTTCAGTGAACCGCGTGTCCACCGGTGTAGGGATCGTATTCGAAGAGGATGTCGACCTCGGCGTCGTCGACTTCGTCGGCGGGCAGCACCCCATATGCGTCGTCGGACTGGAAGAGGACCACCGGGGTCATCAGGGTGCGGGCGAGTCTCCAAGCGTGTTTCTGAGCGAGTGAAAGATCGTGCGACATCCGAGGCTCCATCGTTGGAGCGGGCCAATTCCCGCTCTGATGGCTCCGTCAGTGTGCGGCACGCGGACGCGATCACCGTGCAGGCGTCAGCCAAACGGCCGCAGCCTTGCTAGCGGACCCTTTACGGGTTGATCGTGGAAGTTCCGCGGCCGCACCAGGAATGCCATCCCTGAAGAGCGGGATTGACCCTCCCCGGGACTTGAAGCCCGTGTTGCGCGTTCTCGAGGGGGAAGCCGGGCTTGCTTTTCGTCTGATACAACATTATTGTTGTAACGATGATTCCTGCCCTCGTCCAATTGCCCGGCTCTCCGTGGCCTACACTGCCCGCCGGGATGCACGCGGCGAGTTTGGAGGACGTGGCGACTGCTTTCGCAACGAACGTTTGGCGGCGGGAGCTTTTCGAGGGGCTCGTTCTCGCCTCCGGCAAGCTGCGATTGGCGGGATGTGCGATGATATATCTCGACGGGAGCTATGTGACAGGCAAGCCGAGGCCTGGCGACTTCGATGCATGCTGGGACCCTATCGGGGTCAATCCGGCCAAGCTTGATCCCGTGTTCCTGGAATTTTCGAACGGTCGGGCAGGGCAGAAAGCGGCATTCAAGGGCGAGTTCTTTCCGTCCTCGATGATGTGCGCGGATGTCGGGCGGGCATTCGTCGATTTTTTCCAACTGGATCGTTTCACAGGAAAACACAAAGGGATCATCGCCATTTCGCTTTCGGCCGATCCGCTTCTCTCCGGGAAGGTGCAGCCATGATTTACAGCGACAAACAGTATGGCGTATCGAGTGCCCAACTAGCCAAGTTGCAAGACGCCCTTGCTGCTGCGAAAGCGCGCGCATCGGATCAGCATTGGCTCAAGCAGGCGGAAATTGATGGGCTCGAAAGCCAAATCGCCGATATAGAGGCGGAGCTTGCTGAATACGATCTGCTGAAATCCGGCCAGGTCTCGTTCTCGAAAACCTATGCGCTTGAAGAATTGCCGCATGTGCTGGTGCAGGCACGAATTGCCTCCGGAATGAGTCAAACGGACCTCGCCCAGAGACTTGGCATGAAGCCGCAACAGGTGCAGCGCTACGAGGCGACCGACTACATGGGCGCAAGCCTTGGGCGGCTGATCGAGATTTCGAAGACGCTCGGTGTGAAGGCGTCGGGAAGTTTTGAGGGACCGAGGCAGGCTGGCGGATCCGTGTTCGCGTGGGGTGATGCCGATGATATCGTCTGGGGGCAGTTTCCCAACAAGGAGATGATCAAACGCAGGTGGTTTGATCTGCCCCGCGGCGCAAACCCGATCGAGCGCGTCAAGGAGTACTTCCTGCACGCGGCCGGACCGCAATTCGCGACAGTCTTCCATCGCAAGAAGATGCGCAGCGGAAACGTGCCGAACGAATACGCCCTACTCGCGTGGCAGGCGCGCATTCTTGAGCGCGCGCGTAGCAAGATCGAAGCAGAAGAGATCGGGACGTTCGAACTCGATGACCGGTGGCTGCCGGAACTGGTGCATCTCACGAAAAGGAAGGACGGGCCGAAGCGTGCCCGCGATCTGTTGGCAGAGAAAGGCATCGTTCTCGTCGTCGAGCGTCACCTGCCAGGGTCGTATTTGGACGGCGCTGCCATGCTCGCTGATGGTGAGACACCAGTTGTGGGCCTTACGCTACGCTATGATCGACTGGATAATTTCTGGTTTGTGCTGTTGCATGAGCTCGGTCATGTCTTCCTGCACCTCTTCGACGGTTTGCGGTTCGACTTCTTCGACGAAGAGGACGGCAATGACGGTGATGCGATCGAGGCGCAGGCTGACAAATTCGCACTCGACGCGCTGATACCGGAAGCATTGTGGGATCAGTGTCTGTCCCGCTTCGCCCTTTCGGAAGAGGCGGTGAGGATCGACGCGGAGACGATCGGGATCGATCCGAGCATCATCGCGGGGCGCATCAGGAAGGAGCGCGGCAACTACACCATCCTGAACAATCTGGTTGGTCGGGACCAGGTGCGCTCGCAGCTAGAGGAGGCGAGCGATGATCTTGACTGAGGATATGTATGTTCCGGCGTTGCGGTGGCGTCAGGGCGAATACCAGGCGCTCGCCCGCCTTGCCGCCGTCGCCAAGGACCGTATCGTGCCCTATGTCACGATTCCAGAAGTCGAATTCGATTTCGAGTTGTGGCAGCCGAAGAAGACGGTTCAGGAGCATGTGCATCCGTTCGCCGCTCGCTTCAAGGCCAAGTGGGGGCAACGGCCAGCGTGGGTAGGCGTGCATCCCAGTATTTCCGGCAACCCCATGGGCGACGGCCGCGACATCTTCACATACGTGTTCGAAGCCATGCGGACATTCCAGGCAAATGCGATGCCCGCCGTTCCTCTCGATGCCTCCTCAGCCATGGTCGCATCGGTTGCAGGAATCGTTGCGACCGATGACCTTGGAGCGGCTATCACAGTTCGGCTGGAGGATCTGATGAAGCCCCATGCGCGAATGCGCATCGAGGCTTTGACCGCAGCGCTTGGTGTATCGCTCGACGAAGTTGACCTCATTATCGATCTCGGCGCACCGAATTTTGAGCCCTACAATGCTTTTGCTGGCGCGCTCATTGCGGCAATGCAAAAGCTTGGGGATCTGCATGCCTTCCGCAATTTCGTCGTGATCGGCACGGCGATACCGGAAACGTTCAAGGATGTTGCCAAGGGCGCCGACCAGCTCCCGCGTCACGACTGGCTCTTCTATCGGGCGCTGCTCGGCAAGATGCCAGCCGGCGTTCGCCAGCCGAACTACGGCGACTACACGATCGTCCATCCAGAATTCAAGGCGTTGGATATGCGCATGATCAAGGCGGCCGGAAAGCTCGTCTATACGACGTCGTCGGCTTGGGAGGTGCGCAAGGGCGGGGCATTCAACGACAATCGTGCACAGATGCATGGTCACTGCGCGTCAATCGTAGCGTCGGGAAAGTTCGACGGTGCCGGCTATTCAAGCGGCGATGAATATATCGCAAGATGCGCGGTTCATAAGGAAGGACCGAGCAATCAGACGCGGTGGAAGGAGGTGGCGATCAACCACCACATCACGCGTGTGCTGGACGATCTCGCCACGCTTGGCGCTGCGCCATGAAAGTGCGAATGGAGGCGGTGATCTCGCGCAAGCTCATGGCTTCACATAGCATCTCGTAAAGCTGCCTTCTCGGCCGCCGGAGGTCCTTCGGCGCATATCCTGCCTGGCCCAAGAGTTCGATGACTTCATCGCGCCAGAGAAGATGCGCCATCATGACCGGATCGATCTCGGGATTGGCGATGGCGTTTCGCAATACATGAAAGCTGATACCGCCTCGTGGTCCCTGCTCCGCCACGATCACGCCGCACCATTCGGGGGCGTGACGCATGATGCTTGCGACATGCTTCGGCGCAGCGACGAGTGAGAGCTTTTGTAGCGTCTGGCGGTAGATGTCGATCTGCGTCGCGAACCGGTCCAGGTTGTCCTTGGCGCTCTTGATTTCATAGCCGTGGATACAGCCGTTGATGACGGCCACGTCGATACGACTTCGGGCGTGCGCAAGGCCCAGTTCGTCGATCACGAGCGTATCGGGATGAGATTTGGCGCGCCGCAATCGTTTGGCATGTAGCGCAGTGCGAATGTCTGCGTCTGTCGTTCCCAACTTTGTCATGGCCGCCATCGTCATCCCCCCAGCCCACTTTCTGCCGGAAGTTCTGCTTTGTGCCAAGGTGGCATTCTAACTCACCTGACATTTCTCGGGGGCGTCACCAGCGATGTGCACGCCGATCGAGCTCGACCCTGAAGACCGCTGTTCTGGCCGAATGCTTATTGTCGTAGCAATCTCTCGCGGGAAGGCAGCTATCGAACCGAACGGGCGGAGCCGGAGCTCCGCCCGAGCCGTTCAGCCAAGGGCGGCCATCTGCATTTCGGCCGCCTTGCGATCGACGGTCTGGCCGGGATTTTCGACATGGCGTTCGAAGGGCTTCCAGGCTTCGCCGACGACCTCTTCGTAGGCAGCCACCACGCCTTCGGCGGCGCAGCGGAGCGCGTGGGCCTGAATACCCATGTCGGCCGCGAACTCGCGCTTGCGCTGGGCGGCGCTGTCGAAACCAACAGGACCGTCGAGGTCCGCGTCGCGGTCGTCGTTGGCGTTTCTGGCCGTGGCGTCGCGGGCTTCCGAGACCGACCGGGAATAGAACTGCCCGGCGCCGTGGGCTGAACCGACATAGGAGCCTACGATCCGCTGGAGATGGATCTGCATGGCCCGTTCGCCGAGGCCTTCGTTCAAGGAGTCGGCCGTGTCGATGATGATCTTGCGATGGAGTTCGCGGATACCGTCGCTGTCGATGACGGGGAGGCCGAAGCTTTCGGAGATGAGCGATGCCTGGGCGCTGTCGGGACAGGCGAGGCGGACCATTTCGAGGGAGGCGCCCTTGCGGAGCTGGACCACCTTGCTGGATTGACGGCTGGAACGAGCGGTTCTGGTCATGTGAGATTCCTTTCCTTCACGGTCTGGCCGAAGGCTCGAGCCGGCCCCTGCCGGCCCTCCCTTCGGGCGCGGTCCAGAAAAACCGGCGGAAGGAGGAGGCTTCAGGGTCCGTGCGGACCAGAGCCGAGCGGACCAGCCTTGCGGGCAAGCAGGGCTCACTGCCCTCGCGCGGTCCCGCGAGGCTGGTTTGCCGAGGCTGGTG
Organism: Nitratireductor sp. CH_MIT9313-5; assembly: GCF_037029545.1. NCBI lineage: Bacteria > Pseudomonadati > Pseudomonadota > Alphaproteobacteria > Hyphomicrobiales > Phyllobacteriaceae > Nitratireductor > Nitratireductor sp. CH_MIT9313-5. The sequence continues at coordinate 60,349 of NZ_JAYMER010000008.1, forward strand.
CGCATGGCCGCTCCGCGGCGCGCCAGCGGCCTTGAAGGCTCCGGCCGCCGGTTTAGGACCGAAGCCAAAACCGACGGGAGGCCGGCAGGGGGTGGCGTTCCACCGAAGCTGCCCCATGAAGGAAATGATGATGACCGGACAGCACGCCCGTCATCCCGACAGGCTGGACATCCCGGCATCTTGCGGCCGAACACTGCTGTCCTCACAATTCCTCCTGAGGATGGCGGTCGCACACGCCCGACGAGCGAGCTTCCGTCACAATGCATCGATCGAGTCAGTTCCTTCGACGTATGGAAGGTATCAGCTGACCGGCGCCTTGCATGCGGGATCGGGGCCTGGACGGGCAGATCCGAATCGTTTGTCCGCGCTTGGCTCTCGCGCGGTGCTCCATTCGGGAAACGGTGTTGCTCCCGGCGTGTAGTCGGCCGGAATCACGACAGGTACCATCGATGCGGCGAGGTCTTCGCCGGCGACGGCCCAATCGACTATCGTGCCGGCCGCCGGAACAGCTTCTGCACAACGGTCGAACTGGTTCTCCAAAGCCGCTGCGACGGCCGAACGGGGACTGGCGGCCTGCGTGTCGACGAGGATGTGTACCGCGACGAGAAAGGTGGTCATCGGTTGGGTCTCCGTGCTGGATGATTGAAGCGTGGCGCTCGGATCGAGTCGAGCACCGCGCGCTTCCAGGCATCGGCGCCTGTGAAGCGATGGCGATGGCGCGTGTGTCGGACGACAAGACGGGGATGTGGGCCTTCCATCCCGAACGCAGCCCGCCAGCCGAAGCGGACCGCGATCGCTTTCCATGGGATGGACATCACCTCCCCCCGGCGACAAAGCTCGACGGCCCGCCATAGGATGCGTGGCGCGCCGGATCGACGACGAAGCCGAAACGTCCAACCTCGTACTCGCCGGCCGGGACCAGAAAGCGCTGGCGCTCGATACCCTCGCCACGGCCTCCACCCAATGTGGCGACCACCTCAACGAAACCATCGTGGTGCTCTGAGCTGATTGCCGAGACGACAACCCAGTCCCCCCTATGCCGCGCCTCAAATGCCCGGCGATCCTTCTCACGGGATTCGCCGGGCCGCAGAACGGTTCCGAAGATCGCCTCCCAGGCGTCCGGCCAGGAGTCCTTCAGGGTTTGCTCGGCACACCGCCGTTCGAACCCGGTGAACAGATGCGGGTAGGTGATCGCAACGATCGCCCATTCGGCGTCTTCCTCGTACCAGCCGTCCCTTTTTTGGAGCCGGAAGTCGACACTGGCATTGCGGTCGGCGGAGAGATGGAAACCGCCGTGTCCGGCCGTCGAATGGCAGACGATGCCCTCGGCAAAGACCGTCGCGCCCTGCGAGGGTCCCCATGGCGTATGGGCGCGGGAGCGGATTTCCCGGCGACCGAGCGCGCGCTTTTCGCGATTGTGCTCGGCCTGCTCGAGCACCTTTGCCCTGAATTCCGCCTCGTCCGCGAGTTGGCCACCATGCCCGTAGAAGTCATTGCGGGTGAGTTCCGCCAGCGGCCGGCGCGCGCACCAGCATGTGGCGAGAAAATACTGGCCGACGCGCCCCGGCAGCATGGCAAAGACAGTGTCATCGACGCGCGCCACGGGAAATCCTTCAGCACTGATGCCGAAATGAGCCCCCGACTGGCCCGGCGTTCCACCCGGCCGAGGGTGCGATGGCTGATCACGGGTCATGCCGCCCTCCCCTCGACCTGATCGGCCGCAGCCATGTCCGCGGTTACCTCACGGAGCACGGCATTTGGATAGCCGTGCCGCGACAACCATTCATCGGCGGCCTGACGGTTGGCCGCGACATGGACGAGCTCGGCCTCATCGCCGGGGCGGTCGAGCACGAGGACGGAGCCGATGGCGGGCCGTTCGACTACCGTGAAGGCGAGGTCGCTATCGACCGAAAAGGTCTTGAAGACCCTGAGCACGATCACCGCCTTGCTGCCGAAATCGCCCTCATGAAGCGTGATCGCGGCCGGTATTGTGGTCTCGCCGACGCGCGTGCCGGCCTGTTTCCTGACGAGCCGGCCGGTGTTGTTGCGACTTTCCCAGGCCCGAAGCTTGCGCCGATGGCGTTCGGGGGGGTTTGGGGTGCCGTCGGAATAGCGGATGATCGCGCCCAGCGGCACGTGGTCAAAAATCAATTGCGCGGACATGGATGTCCTCCTGTTCTGGATGGTGAAAACGAAAGCGCCGCCGGGGTGAACCGGCGGCGGATCAGGCATTCGAAAGAGAAGTGTGGTGGGGCTATTCGGCGGCCTCGCGGAACCCTTCGCTGGCGTCCTGGTCCGGGTCGACGGGTTCGGCATCCGTGCCGCCCGGCTCCTCGTCCTCCTCGGTAACCGCGTTGGAGGCGAGCCATGCGCCAAGCGCTTCGCGGTCGGGCGCGAAGAACGCCGAGGGATGAACGAAGCTCTGCTCGTTGAACGCCTCGACCAGCGCCGCCCGCGTATCCTTGACCCGGGCCCGGGGCAGGACGGATGTGCCTTCGCACGAGGCTTCGAGGGCGGAGCGCGACAGGCAGGACAGAAATTCCTCCGTGCCCATGTTCGGCAGAAAGCCGTCGGCGCCGATCACATCGCCGGCAGCGCGGGCCACGATGCCGCTATTGGTCCGGTTCTCCCGGCAGGAGAGCACCTCGATCAGCATGGAGCGAACCGCGACGCGCAGGGTCTCCATGTCGAAGGAGAGATTGCCCTCGGTGTCGAAAAGTGCCGCCGCGTGACGCGCGATCCGTCGATTGCCACAGTAATAATCGTCTCCACCTCCATTGGCGGAGTCGACCCTGACATTCTGGCCGGCGAAGGCGAGGACCAGCAGGGCCATCAGCGTGTCGTCCTCGATCGGGGCGCGGCCGAGCGCCTCATGAAGGGCGTCCGTGCGGAAGTCGCCGATCATCTCGATGCCCTTGCGGGTGACGTCAGGCCGCGTCTTGGGCATCACGACGGCATCCTCGCCCGAAGATCCCGTGCCCTTGGCTGCTTTCGGCTCCGGCATGCGGAAGTGAACGGTCTGCACCTTGCCGTCGCGATCGAGATACATGGCGGAGTGATCGGACTTCTTCGGCTTGCCGTAGACCCGCTCGGCCTTCTTGGGCAGCTCCGGCTGGCCCCATGTATTGGCCTCGGTGATGACGCCCTTCTTGGGCAGGTTCCGCGTCATCCACTCCTGCTGGGCACCGAGATAGGCCTCGACATCGGTGGTGTAGCGGCTGTCCTCGTCGGCGGGGGCGAACAGGTCCTCGACCCAGGAAATGCCATAGGCCCGAGCGAGTTCGTCATCGAAACTCGCGTCGCGCGCATACATGCGGGTCTTGGAAAGGCCGTTGGCCACGCTCCACCAGGAAACCTGGGGATCGCCCTTACTGGGCTTGTGCGCCTTCCAGACCTCCTTCTGCTCCTCGAGCGAGGTGGCCGCGATCGTGCGGAGCTGGCTTTCGTTGGGCATGTCGCCCTTGGCCATATGATCGAGCATGGCCGGCAACACATTGGCGAGCAACCGCAGCTTTCGGATCTGGCGGACCGAAAGCGCGAGCGCCACGGCGATCGCCTCCTCGGTCCAGCCGATGGCGACGAGGCGCTCGATCGCGCGCCACTGGTCGACCGGATTGAGCCCTTCATGGGCGAGCGTTTCAACGAGCGAACGCATGGCGCCACCATCCTCGGCGGCTTCTCCGACGATGACCGCGATCTCTTCGAGACCGGCGGCGATCGCCTGTTTGACGCGGCGATGCCCGGCCTGGATGACAAAACCGTTGCCGCCATCGGCCTGAGGCGCCACGACGGGCGGCTGCACGATGCCGACCGCCTTGATCGTTGCGAGCAGCAGCGCATCGGCCTGGGGATTGGATTTCGAGCGGCGGGCCTTGTCGGGGTTTTCGACGAGCGCGCGCGGATCGACGAGCTTGATTTCCATCGGGATGCTCCTTTCGGGGTTCGGGAACCCGGCACCGCGCCGGTCCCTTTTTCGTCTTCTTCCCGAAGACATCCCCCGGCCCGCGGAGCGGACGGGCCGGTGCAACTGCGGCCGAGCATCCCTGTCCGGCAGGGCGAGCATGGCTCGTGAGCCATCGCGACGACCGACGGGCCGGGATCGCGAGCGGCGCGGTTGAGGTGAAACCGCCAGCGGGCTGGCCGCTCTGCGAGGGACTCTTTCCCCCTGCCTTTCCCTGCTATCCTGTTTTACCCGTCACCGCTTGGCGCACGACACATCACCAACTCGCCGGCATGCAGAGCGTGACACTTGAACGCCGTTGATATTGACGCTATACTGCGCCAGAAACACTGGCAATGGATAAGGCGACAGAATGAATCTCGCACAATACTCAGATCACGGGATGTTCGCGCCGAACAAGATCGCAACCGTCTTTCGCACGACGAGCGAAGAGATTGCGCGCACGGTCGGCCTTGGCAAGGACGCGATCCAGCGCAAGGATCGGGTACGCTCGGACAAGACACAGCGCCGCCTGCGCGAAATGGTGGAGATCGTCAACAAGGTCGAACCGCGTTTCGGCTCCGCACTGATGGCCTACGCCTGGTATCGGTCCGAGCCGTTGCCGGGATTTTCCGGGCAGACGGCCATGCAGCTGGTTCGCGACGGTCGGGCCGAAGAGGTTCTCGATTTCATCGATGCCGTCGACGCCGGCGTTCACGCCTGATCGTGGCGTTCACTTATTCCGGAAAGCTCTACCGGGCAATCAATCCGGTCTTCGCGCGCGAACCGATGTCGGGGCGCGGCGCGGAACGCTATGGCGGCCGCTTCAATCCGAAGGGTGTTCCGGCCCTTTACACCTCGACATCTGTGCTGACCGCTCTGAGGGAGTCCAATCAAGTAGGCGATCTGCAGCCGACGACGTTGGTCTGTTACCGCGCCGAGATCGAAATGGTCTTCGACGCCGCAGATACGGCGGCCCTTAAGGCGGCAGGTCTTGACGAAGGCTCACTGGCAGATCCGACCTGGCGTGATCAGATGATCAAGACAGGTGAGGCACGCACACAGCGTTTCGCGCGCAACCTGATTTCGGAAGGCTACAACGGACTGCTCGTTCGCAGTTTCGCCAAGGGAGCCGGTCCGGACGACAAAAATCTGGTGCTCTGGAAATGGAGTGCGAGTGGCCCGTCCCGCCTGGAGCTGATCGATGATGAGGATCGGTTGGGCTGAGCGCAACGCGCGTCATGCAGCCTTATCGACACCTGGCGCGTTGGCGACAACATCGTCGGCCAGATCCTTTTCGATCTCGGCCAGTTGCCGGCGCTTGTCTTTAAGCTCTCCCGCAAAGGCGAAGGCTTCGCCCTGGCGAGCGCGGTAGGAGGCGAGCCTGCGCTCGGCGTCCGCCAGACGCTGGCGATACCGGAGCCGCTCGTCCTCGAATCCCGAAAGCGCGTGATCGAGCCTGGAGACCGCGCCGAGCGGTGTCGTCGTGACTGGAAGTTCGATTTCGTGTTCGGCACCGGTGCGCATCAGCATGGTCGTATAGCGATATCCATCCGCACCGACCCGCTCGCCGGAGAATTCGACGTCGAAGCCGCCGATCGAGGCGATTGCGGTATCACCGTCCTGCTGGAGCTGGACCATGGTGAGGATCTCCTTCATCAGCGCCCTGCCGGCGGGTTTGCGCTCGGAAAAGGAACTGCCGGCGACCGTCATGGCGAAGGCCTCGCCCACGGTCGGGAGACGCCGGTCGATGTCTATGCCGATGTCGGCGATGCGGCGGGTCGCAACCTCGATGTCGCGTTCGGCCTCGCGGATCTGACGGCGGACCGCATGCTGATCGTCCATATGGGCGGCGCGCAAGCGCTCCAGCCGGGCGATATCGGCTTCGAGCCCGGCCTTCTGCATCAGGCGCGGGTCGCCCGACGCGATCGCCTTGGCCATCGCGAACTGGTTGGCCTGGCCCTCGCCCATGTCCTCGAGCCTGCGGATCGAGGTGTCGCCGGAAAGTGCCGCGGCGATGAAGCGGGCCTTGCGCTCGTTGTTCTGCCACATGGTGGCATCGAGCGAGCCCTCCGTCGCATAGGCGAAGATATCGATCTCGTCATGCTGATTGCCCTGCCGGCCGATGCGTCCCTCACGCTGCTCGATCTGCGAGGGCAGCCACGGCACGTCAAGGTGATGCAGCGCCTTGAGGCGCAGCTGAGCGTTGACGCCGGTGCCCATGGTTTCCGACGAGCCGATCAGGAACCGGACCTTGCCGGCATTGACGTCACCGAACAGGCGCTGCTTGGCCTGCGCGCGTCGGTAATCCTGCATGAAGGCGATCTCCGACGCCGGTACGCCCCTGCGCAGAAGCTCGTCCCGGATCCAGCGATAGGCAGAGAATCCCCTGCTCTTTTCCACGCTGATCGTGCCGAGATCGGAGAAGATCATCTGCGCAGCACCGGGCAGCTCAAAGCAATCGCCATCGGGCTTGCGATAGGTGTTCTGTGAGGTTTCCGCCCAGATGCGGAAGGCGTTGCCGATCAAGTCGTTGAGCTTGTTGTCGGGCTCGTCTCCATTGTCGGGGTCGACCAGGCGCAGATCGATCGCGGCGTGGCGGCCGTCGGTGATCACCGACAACAGGATGTCGTCTCCGGGCTGCGCCGGTCCCTCCCGTTCCTCGATCGCCTTGATGCGGGCGTCGAGCACGGTCTGGTAGCGTTTGAAGGCGGCGGACGGCCTGGAGGTCCTGATCTGCCGCTTGCCGGTCGAGACCGCCGGCACCTTCACATACTGGCGCAAGTCCTCGGGCAGCACGACGTCCGCAAAGGAACGGAACATGGCGATGAGCTCGGGCACGTTGACGAAGGTGGCAAAGCGCGTGACCGGCTTGTATTTGCCCGAGGGCTGAAGCTCGAGTTCGGTCGTCACATCGCCGAAGGTCGAGGCCCAGGCGTCGAACTCGTGCAGACCACGCTCCTTCAGCGCCTCGATGCCGAGAAAGCGCTGCACCGAGAACATCTCGCCGAGCGTGTTGGTGATCGGGGTGCCCGAGGCCAGCACCAGCGCACTGCCGGGGTTCTTGGTTTCAACGAAGCGGGACTTGACGTAGAGGTCCCACGCCCGCTGCGAGCCGTTCGGATCGACTCCCTTCAAGCTCGACATGTTGGTGGCAAAGGAGAGCTTGCGGAACTCCTGGGCCTCGTCGACGATGATCTGATCGATGCCGAGTTCGGATATGGTCAGAAGATCGTCCTTGCGTGTCGCGGGCGCTTCGAGCCGTTCCTTGAGCCCCTCCTTCAGCCGCTCAAGCCGCTTGCGCGACACGCGGTCGTCGCCGTCGACCTTGGTCAGCAGGTCTTCGTAAAGCTCCAACTCGTCCTGGATCATCTGCTGCTCGAAGGCGGACGGAATGGAGATGAACCTGAACGCCGAATGGGTGATGATGATCGCATCCCAATTGGCCGTGGCGGCGCGGGCGAGGAAGAGATGTCGCTTGTCCTTGGTGAAGTTGGTTTCGTCGGCAACGAGGATGCGGGCGGTCGGGTAGAGCGCCAGGAACTCGCGCGCCGCCTGCGCGAGGCAGTGACCGGGAACGACCAGCATCGCCTTGGCGATCAGCCCGAGCCGCTTCTGCTCCATGACTGCCGCCGCCATCGTCATGGTCTTGCCAGCGCCGACGGCGTGGGCGAGATAGGTCGAACCCGCCGAGATGATGCGCCAGATGCCGCGTTTCTGGTGCCCATAAAGAGAAAAGGCGCCCGAGGCGCCTGGAAGCTGAAGGTGATCGCCGTTGAATTTTCGCGGGGCGATGTTGTTGAACTGCTCGTTGTAGTCCCGGGCAAGCCGGTCGGTCCGTTCGGGATCGGACCAGATCCAGGTTTGGAAGGCCGTCTTGATCTTTGTGAGCTTCTCCTTGGCCGCCTCGGTGTCGACCACATTGAGGACGCGCTTTTCGCTGTCGCTCTCCCTCACCGTATCGAAGATCTGCGGCACCCGGCTGTTGAGCGCATCGGCGAGAAGTTCGCCGGCGTGCCGCCGATCCGTGCCCCATTCCGAGGTCCCGGCGGCGGCATACCCAAGCTGGCGCGCCTCGACCGTCCAGGAGGCAAGCTCGGGCATGTGGCGGATCTTGATTTCCACGCCCATCATCTCCTTGACGAAGGCGACAATGTCGGTGGCGGGAATCCAGGGGCCACCCAGTCGCGCCGTGATATCGGACGGGCTCAGGTCGGCGGGCTGGACATCACGCAGCGCCCTGACATTGCGTTCAAACACCGGGTCGAGGGCGGAAGCGGCTTCCGCCGCCCTGAGCTTGTCGCGCACCTTCCCCGAGAGATAGGCGTCGGCGGTCTGCCAGGACCCGGTCTCGGGTTCGCGGAAAACGGCGTCACCCAGCTCGGCGATGACGGTGTCCACGTCGGTATGCATGAGCTCGGCAATGTGATCGATATCGACATGACCGCGCTCGTTGAGCACCACGGCCAGCGCATCGGCGGCTGAAGCGATGACCGGCGCCGAGGGCGGAGCGATCACCCGCTCGGTGAAGATGGGACCCGGGCGCGCCGTGTTCGTCTCGAGGTCGTAATCCTCGATCGAGGCAACGAGCCAGCAATCGGGGTCGTCGAGGAAGGGCTGGAGATTGGGACGACGGTGCGTTTCGCGGACTTCGCCGGTCTCAAGATCCTCCTTCACCGACACGGTGGTGGAATTGACCGGACCGAAGGTGCGCACGAAATTCGACCACGCAATGCGCAGCCTGACCTGGTGCTGCTTGAAGGGCTGATCGAGCTCCTGAGCCTTAAGGACCTCCCGCACGGCGTCGCGGATCGGGATCAGTTTTCGGATGACCCTGGCCTGTTTGTCGGAGACGCCTTCTGCGGTACGGCCCTTGCGCACCGTGATGGTGACGGGTTCACCGTCGCGCATCTGCATCAGTGCCTGGTTCTTGCGGATAAAGAAGCTGCCCTCGCGGATGCCCTGCCCTTCAGGCTTATCGAATTCGTGGGCATCGCCGGCGTCGGTTTCCGCCTCGCCGTCATAGATCGCTTCCGCAAGAAGATGGATGGCGGCGCCAAGGGCCTGCTCCAGATCAACATGGGGCTGCGGCAGGCAGGTATAGGTTTCGCCGTATGGTCCGGACGTCGTGGCATGGATTCCCAACACGTGATCGGGATGCTGCGCGAACCAGCGATTGACCCGGATAGGGCCCTCATCCTCGGTTGCAGGCCGGACCTCTTCTGTTTCCAGCCAGGACATGTCGCCCTCGGCGTCGTCAGGCCCGCGCTTCCGGAAAAAGAGGATGTCGACCACCACGTTCGTGCCGGCTTCGGCCCGGAAACTGCCCTCCGGTAGGCGGATGGCAGCGACAAGATCGGCCTGACTGGCGATCGTATCCCGGGCGGCTGCATCGGCCTTGTCCATGGTGCCGCTGGAGGTGACGAAAGCCGCAAGCCCGCCGGGCTTCAGCCGGTCGATCGCCTTGACGATGAAATAGTCGTGCAGCCGCAGACCAAAGCCGCGATACGCCCGGTCCGAACGCACCGTGCGATCGGAAAAGGGCGGATTGCCGATCGCCAGATCGAAATGCGCCGGCAGGTCCGTATGGGCGAAATCGCCATTGACGATCCGGGCGCGGGGCTGGAGCAGACGGGCGATGCGCGCCGTGACCGGATCGAGCTCGATGCCGGTGACATGGGTGACCGGGCGCAGGTCCTCGGGCATCAGGGCAGGAAACAGTCCCGTGCCGATGCCAGGTTCGAGCACCCGGCCGCCGCGCCAGCCAAGCCGCAGCAAGCCCAACCAGATGGCGCGGACGATGAACTCCGGCGTAAAATGCGCATATTGCGTGCAGCGGGCGAGCGAAGCGTATTCCTGCTCAGAGGTGACATCCTGCAGATCGGCGCCGATCTCCTGCCAGTCCTTTCGAAACGCCTCCTCGCCCGGGCGCCGGAACACCGAGTTGGCCAGCTCCGAGGCGCCGAACCCGGTGAACCTGATGAGCGCCGCCTGTTCCTCGACCGTTGCCGGACGGGCTTCGGATTCGATCGTCTGGGCGAGCGCGATGGCGGCGATATTGTCCTTGGCGCGTTGTCTCCAGCCACGGGCCAGACCGCGATCGCCGGCGAGAAGGAAATTCTCGCCGCGTTCATTGTCCGCGGTCTTGCCGGGGCGTTGTGAAGCCACGGGCAGCGGCACTTCCGACGCGTCGTCCTCGTGTTCCTCCGGCGGTTCGATCGTCGTGCCGAACGCGGTGACGCCAAGACCGAGGCCGGATGAACGGGAGGTGTTGCCAAAAAGATCGAGCGTGAAGGGGTCGTCATTGGGCATGGATTGTTCTCCGTGTGTTGGGGTGCACGCCCGCCCGCCGCCGGGATGACCGGTGACGCGACGCTCGCGACAGATTCGGGATGGGATCAGCAGGTGATCAGCGCGAACGAGATGTCGTGCTCGGTGAGCTGCACCCTCAGATGGGTGGCGCCGAAGTTCCGGTTGAAGCTCGGGATCAGCAGGTCGGCGTCGATGAATTCGATGCCGTCATCGCCACCGAAATGCCGGCGCTTGTAGTCCCACCAGTCCGGATTGCCCTTCGGATGGCATTCGGCGGAATAGAGGACGAGCGGCCTCTGCCCATCGGCGAGCTTGCCGTTGGAGATGATGTAGACGCCCTCGTCGCCAACGAGCCACAGGCCGGGCTTTTCGCCCTGGCCGGGTTTCAAGCCGTAATAGGGGTCGCGGAAGCCGCCATTGGCGGCCGCGTCGGCTTCCCCGCGCGCGATGACCTTGCGCACGGCCATGATCGGGAAGGTGAACATGGCGGCCTCACGCGGCCTCGGCGAACGGCAGGTGGCGCAGATGAACCGGGAGCTTCTCCGAGATTTGCGCGTCGGTCAGATGATCCAGCAGCGCTAAGCTGCTTCCATGCCTGCCATAGACGATGACGGTGCGCTTGCCCCGATGCTCGGGCGGATAACCCGCCCCGGCATAGCCGCGATACCGGTCCTCGGTGGCGCTCCAGATATGCTCGATCCGCTCCTCGCGGGTCATCGCCTTGACCGAGCGGCGCTCCCGCTCGACGATGGCGTCGCGCATCTCGACCGGCGAACCCGGCCGGGCGAGATCGCAATATGCATGGAAGTAGCGGTCCGCCCCATTGATGCGCAGCGCGTAGAACACGCTGGTGATGCTGCCGGTCAGGAATTCGCCCAGGGCGAACATCTCACCACCCATCCAGAGCGGCGGCAGGATATCGAGCATGTAATCGTGCTCGGGCCGGGCGATCTCGAACCATTCGCCCGCGTACAGGGCGCCATCGTCGTTCTGCCAGCGGTTCGGGCGCTGGGCGTGGCGATCGAACAGACGGAACATCTGCCGGCGATCGGCTATCCCGAAATAGATCTTGCGGATGGGAGAGAGGGTCATGGGTGGGCTCCTTGGCCTCCGGGGCTGGAGCGCGGCTCATCCTCTCGACGTCGCCATCGTCTTCAGCCCTTCCGGACCCCACTCAAGCGGCCGCCTCTCCGTTCGGCCGGGTCAAGGGCCGGCGTCAGCCGGGCGAAGCGTCACCCTTGAGGCGGCCGGCGGGCATGCGGCAGCCGTCCTTCCTATCCTTCCCACTCGATTCCTGGTTCCTCCCCAATTCCGAGTTCCAGTCTTCCGCCAGCGGACACATCCGCTCGAAACCGCATCCTGCCTCCGCAGCGAGGTCTCGCAGACGGCTGGCGTATATCTCGCCCTGCGCGTTGTTGTCGGTGGCCGCCACAAGATGGGCGCCCGTCCGGTGGGAGTATGTTCGAAGGGCTTCCGCCGTGGCCGGCGCCCAGCCGCCGCCGGTGCTCAGATATAGTGTGTCTGATCGAATGTCCTCGATCGCGGCCAGGCTCATGGCGTCGATCGCCGCCTCTGTCACACAGAGCCGGAGCGCATCGGGCCGGCCAAGACGGAACAGCGTCTTGGCGCCGCCGGTCGCGAAGCCGCGCCAATCGGGACCGCGCTCCTCCCAGCCGGTCACCTCACCGGCGGAATCGGTGTGGCCGGCCCACATGCTACCCTTCGGGCCTTCGCGCAGGAGGTTCCCGGCAATGGCCTTCCGGATAACACGCTCAGGGATGTGGCGCGTGTCGCGGAGATAACGCCATGTCGCCGAGCCGGGCCATGGTTGGCGCCGGACCCGCCAGCGTTCCATGATCGTCAAGTCGGGCGCGCGGTCCCTGGCCTCGCGTGTCCAGACCGGTTCGGTCGGGACAAAGCCGACCAGTTCGGCAACGACATGGAGCGCGGCGGCAAAAGGAACGCCGTCGAGATGTTCCACCAGGGAGAAGATGTCGCCCTTCGCATCGGACAAGGGATCGAACCAGCCCTTGCCGTCATGGATCACGATGATGATCTCGCTGGCGCGGCGATACTTCATCGCCTTGCGGCTGCTCTCCTTGAGATCGAGCGCGAACCCCGCGTCCTCCAGCACGGCGCTGCAGGGCACCTTTCTTCTCAGCTCTTCCAGGTCTGCTTTTTCCATGTCTCGCCTGCGCCTTCGCGCGCTCCTCTTATCCGATTCCCGCTCCCAGTCTCTGCCGGAACGAGGATCGGCATGCCGCGAAGAGCAAGACGGGCAAGGGCGCGGCGGGCAACCCGGCAGATTTGCAGGGGCGGACCGATCTGGCCTGCCGCGGCGAAGCCTCCCTTGCCGGGCGCAGCGCGCAAGCGGCACCTAGACCCGCACGTCAACCGCTGCGTCTCTCTTCCTCTGCGCTGCATCTCCGAATGGTCCTGGAATTCCGGGCAAAGTGCGATTCTGAACCTTCAAGCAGCTTGAGAATGCAAGAGCCGTCGAGTTCAGGAAGCCGTTCGCGGTCCGAACAGGATTACTGTTGCGCCGACCAGACAGATGGCGGCGCCTAACGTATCCCATCGGTCAGGTCGCACTCCTTCGATCGTCCATAGCCAGAGAAGCGACGCGCAGATATAGACACCGCCATAGGCGGCGTAAGCTCGACCGGCAGCGCTTGTGTCGACCAGCGTCAACAGCCAGCCGAACAACAGGAGCGATATCGCACCGGGCGCTATCCACAATGGGGTCTTTCCCTCGCGCAGCCACAGCCAGAGGCTGAAACACCCGGCGATCTCGAAGAAGGCGGCGGCTGCATAGACGACGGCGGTCTTGCTCACTGGCGTTGCTCCCGCTCCGGCGACCGCGAGGCACCGGCGACAGGTTCGGCCATGTCGTGAAGGATGGTGCAATCAGGTCCGGGGCCGCCGGCGCAGGCGGCGTCGCAGCGGCGCACGAAATCCGCGAGATTGCTCTGCAGCTTCCTCAATTCCGCGATCTTGTCCCGCACCGCGCCCAGATGGTCGACAGCGATGGCGCGCGCTTCCATGCAGGAGCGGTCGCTGTCCTGCGTGAGCGCCACTAGCGAGCGGACCTGGTCGATCGGGAAGCCGAACTCGCGGCATTGACGGATGAAGGTCAGGCGACGGCGATCCTCTTCCCCGTAGCACCGCTGGCCGCCATCACGCCGGTCGGCCGGCGGCAACAGGCCGATCTCCTCGTAATAGCGAATGGTGGGCGGATTGGTGCGGGTGCAGCGGGCAAGGTCGCCAATTCTGAATGTCATCGGGATGATCCCAAAGGGTTGAACTTAAAGTCACTTGAAGGACTAGGTTATGGATGGCGAATGTGAATTGAAAGGGATCGTCATGGAAAATACCGACATTTCGGCGGAGGCTCCAATAGCCTGCTCGCTGGAGAGCGGCGCGTTCAGGGAGCGTCTCGCATGGATTGCTGACCTCAACCGAGCGGCCTTGCTGGACGCGCAACGCGAAGGCTTGCGATTGATCCTGACCTACCGACGCGACCATGCTGATCAGGTGCGCGAGATGGTACGGCGGGAGCAGCAATGCTGCGCCTTTCTCGGATTCGAGCTCCACGTGGGGGATGACAGCGTGACACTCGCCATCGCGGCGCCCGAGAGCGCCGCCGACGCGCTGGACGCGGTCTTTGAACCATTCCTGCCGAGCGAAACCGGCAGCGCAGGTTGCGGTTGCACGGCAACGCGTGACACATAGGAGACTCGATCATGGCTGCAACTGAACACGCCGGACGTTCCTGGCTGAGAGCTATCGGGATCGGCATCCTCGTTTCCGCTCTCACCGCCGCGGTGATGCTCGCACTGACAGCCGCCGGTGTATCGCCGTTCCCGAAGCCGCCCTCGCTAGCTTTTGCGGAGACCGCGCTCGGACGGACCTTGCCCCTGCCGATCGGGCTGCTGTTTCACACAGCATACGTGACCTTCTGGTCGGTGATGTTTGTACGGTATCTTCCCCGTCGGGATGTCTGGGCCGCGTTGGGTCTCGCCGCCGTGCTTTGGATCGTGATCCTGGTGGTGTTCTTCCCTATCGTCGGATGGGGCCTTGCCGGCCTGGCCATCAGCCCGAAACTGATCGTCGCATCCTTCGTGCCTCATTTGCTCTTCGGATTGCTGCTTTGGGGGCTGCACATGTATCTGCCGGGAAAAGATGCTCGTGGCGCCCGCGGAACGTGACAATATAAGTCGTGAGCCGACATGGGTCGGACCCGCCTCCCCGTCACTCAAGTTGCCTGACCACCCAGCGTGCCGGCTCAAATTGCCGGTCCGCTCGCCGGAAAACGGCAATAGTAGGTCATTCGTTCGACGACTGTACCCCGATCCGCCGGAATGCCATTGAGGGTCAGCGTTGTAACCTGAGTGGACGGCGGCGAAACGATCGTTCCCGCTATTTTCGTTTCGGGATGCTCATCCGGAACGAGCGTGAACCGGTATGCCCCTCCTTCGCTGTCTGTCCAGGTCACACTCCCGCGATCGTAATCACCTTCGGCGGAATAGGTCGTCTCGATCCGAGTTGGCGTAACGATGAGATACAGTTCGAGCTCGTCCGTCTCGAAGTTCGGAACTCTCCCCCACAGCCAATCCTCCGCCTTGGCAACGGAAGGTTTGACCTCGGCCACCAGGTCGCGACAATCTGCGTCCATGGGAACGCCAGGTCCGGGATACCAGAGATAGACACCGAAGGGTCCCGGTGCAGCGAAGGCACCGGGCGGTGCCAAACACAGCATCACAAGAAGTCCGCCAATTCGGAAGCTTCGTTCGGACATGGGCGTCACTTGTACCCTTACTGCGACCTACTACCTGGCGAACCCCGTGAAGGAGACAGTAACCAAGCTAGTGCTCGTCGTCGCACAGATCATGGCTGGCGAGCGCGCGGAACACGTAGCAGTCCTTGATCTGCTCGCCTTCGCAACCGGCGGCGATTCGCGCCAGTTCGCGTTCCAATCGGCGAAGCCTGTTGATCTTGTCGCGCACCGCCTGCAACTGCTCTGCTGCTATCCGATCCGCATCGGCGCACGGCCGGTTCGGGTGTGCACTGAGTTCAATCAACTCGCGTATTGCCTCGATCTTCAGCCCGAGATCGCGGGCGTGCTTGATGAATGCGAGGCGGTCGCGTTCCTCTGGAGTGTACCGGCGCTGGTTCCCTTCCGAGCGCTCGGGTGGAGCCAGAAGGCCCATCTGCTCGTAATAACGTATGGTCGGTATCTTGACGCCCGTGCGCCGGGACAGGACTCCAATCGTCAGCATGGCAGGTCTCACAGCAGTTCCATGATTTCTATAGAGTCTAGAGGTATTGCAGGCATCCAGCAATGGGAACATTTGCCGCAACAGATGACGCGCTTATCAAGCCGCAGAGTTCGTGATGAACCTTGACCCTCTAGCAGCTTGAGGTCACATCATTACCCCAATCACGCAGAGGGAGGGCTGTCATGATACGTCTGTTGCCAACACTCGTCCTTGGGCTCCTGATACAGATCGCGGCGGCGCACGCGACCGAAGGAGCTCCATCGCATAAGGCTGCTGACCTGAGCCCTGACGTCCCTCCAGTTGTTTGGAGAGTCCTGGGTTTCATTTCTGGCCTTATGCGGCCTGCATTTCCAGCCTGATTTTCGTGGCGAACTCGGCCGGCGGGACGTTGCCGAGAGCTGAGTGTGGTCTGTGGTTGTTGTAATCCTCCCTCCAGTTGGCGATGGCGGTCCGGGCTTCGGCAAGTGACGAGAACAGCGTCTCGTTCAGCAGTTCATCGCGAAAGCGGCCGTTGAAGCTCTCGACAAAGGCATTTTGCGTGGGCTTGCCCGGGGCGATGTAGTGCCATTCGATGCCGGTCTGCTGGCACCATTTGAGTATGGCCATACTGGTCAGCTCGGTGCCGTTGTCGCTGACGATCGTGTTCGGCCGGCCGCGACGGGCGATGACCGGATCGAGTTCGCGAACCACGCGCCGGCCGGAAAGCGAGGTGTCTGCAATCAGCGTCAGGCATTCGCGGGTGAAGTCGTCGCTGAGAAAGTCCAGGCTCCAGCGTTCATTCGCCTGTTCCGGCACAAGCATGGGGCGGCGCGTTCCCAGGGCCCGCTTGCGACCGCTGCGCTTACGGACCTGCAGCTTCTCTTCCTGGTAAAGGCGTCTGAGCTTCTTCAGGTTCATCGCGATCCCCTGTCGTTGCAGCATCACGTGAATGCGCCGATAGCCGAAGCGCCGGCGCTCCGCGGCGACCTGCTTCATTGCAGCTCTCACCGCCGCATCGTCCGGACGCACGCTGCGATAACGCACGCTCGACCGGTCGACCGCGAGCACATCACACGCCCGACGCTGGCTCACACCGTGCACTGCGCACAGGTGAGCCACCGCATCCCGCCTGGCATCGGGCGTCACCATTTTTTTGTGGCGACATCCTTCAGCATAGCGTTGTCGAGCATCGCTTCGGCCAGCAACCGCTTCAGCTTGGCATTCTCGTCTTCCAGAGCCTTCAGCCGCCGGGCGTCCGACACCTCCATGCCGCCGAACTTGGCTTTGTATTTGTAGAAGGTCGCTTCCGAGATGCCGTGCTTGCGGCAAACATCGGCGGTCTTCACCCCCGATTCCTGCTCCTTCAGGATCGCTATGATCTGCTCTTCCGTGAACCGTGAACGCTTCATTCGTCCGTCTCCGTGATCGACGGACTCTACCAAAATCTGGAGGAGATTCAGGGGCTCAGGTCACTGCATCCGACGAGCTCTCGGTCGAACACGCTGAGATCGTTTTGCCAACTATCGGACGGGCGAGTGCAACGGGCTATTTGGCCGTCTGGAACGGGAAGCGTTCGCAGGCAAACCTCGTGTCTGTCGAAAGCCCTGCATTCGAGTCTGTCACCATCTACAAGATGGAGCAAGACGGCGGTATCGCGAGAAAGCGCCGGGTGGAAGGTATATTACCCATTCCCGGTAACGCGGAGCTTTTGATGCGGCCCGGCGGCGTGCATCTATTGCTCACCCAGCCGAAAGAAACGCTCTCGTCCGGAGATGCTGTCGAATTGACGCTGGTATTCGATAGCGGAAAACGTATTGCGGCAACCGCCACACTGCTGGCTGTCGGCACGTCCGTGACAGATCATCACCATGGCGACGGGGATGTCACGCTTTGACGTGCGGGCAGTGCCGCCAGTCCAAATAGACGGAATTCGAGGACGCCTCATCGTGGTTAACGACGGGTTTAGATAGCCGTCGGACTTTGATTCTAATTTGCATAAACTCTAACTTATTGTTTTCGCGTGATTTTTAGCTCCAGCAGCTAACGTCTCTCCCGCAAACTTGGGGAGAGTGTCACAATGCATCGACTTGTTCTGGGCGCGATTGCGCTCGCAATCTCGTGCGCTTCGGCTGGAGCCAACGCACTGCATCTCAATCCGTCGCAGTCGGCGCTGGCGAAGAACATGGAAACCTTCGGCAACACGTCAATTCCGATCGGTTACTACGAATACTGCCAGCGCTATGGTGAGCGCTGCAACCGTCCGCCGGAGAAAGCCAGTGTCGAGCTGACACGGGAACTCTGGAAAACAATCATCGAGGTGAATAACGAGGTAAACACCACCGTGGAGCCTCTGACGGACAGGGAGATTTTCGGCGTCGAGGAGCGCTGGGACTATCCGGACCAGGTCGGCGACTGTGAAGATTTCGCGTTGGAGAAACGGAAGATCCTGAACGAGAAAGGCGTTCCGCTGGGGGCGCTGCTGATGACGGTGGGCCGGGATGCCGACGGCGGCGGCCACGCAGTCCTGACAGTGGTGACCGATCACGGCGACTTCGTCCTCGACAACGTCGAGCCGCGTGTACTTCTGTGGAAGGAAGCAGAGCTGTACTATCTCAAGCGGCAGTCGCCAGACGATCCAAACAGGTGGGTCAGTCTCGCCTCCAACTGACTCAGTCCGATCCGATCGGTCTGAGCCACGCGAATTCGAACGCCGCAGCTACGGAAAGCACAAAGGCTGCGGCGTTTCCATAAACCATTTCCATGATGTTGTGTCCGCCGAGTAGGCAGTAGAGCCAGAATATGGTCGCCAGGACAGGGTAGAGGGCCACGCCGGCAACCAGAAAGGTGGCGATGCGTGCGAGCATGGTCGCTCCGACGATTTGGGTTCACGCCGTCAACAACTAAGGTCCATCGCGCTCCCGCGCCATTCACTGGTCGGTGATCGCGTCCGGCGTCCCTACATGCTCGTGCTAAGCTCCGCTTCCATGTGCCAAAAACTAAGCCCGAAAGCGGCTGCCACGAATGCAACCAACGCCAGCATAACCACGACGTTACGGGACCGGCGACTGCTTGCCAGGGCAGCACTCTCGCGGATAGTGAGACGTTCGGGTGCTTCAGTCACTGTGATGTATCTCCCTTTGTGCGACCTGTGTTAAGGAGATCGGATGCGGCGGTGAAGAGGGTAGTCGGTTCACGGTGCTGCGGCGGTTTGCCGCCGCTTGGATGAGTCACGTAAACGCGCCATTAATCGTCATTGGCGAGTCTCTGGTCTCTTCACCAACGCCGAATGCACCTCCGGGGATCACATTCTAAATTATGGTTCGATTGATCATTGCATTCGCGCTGGTTTCGGTCATGGGCCTAGCCACGTCTGCGTGCGTTTCAACGGTGCTCGACGTGGACGGGAGGTCAGTTCAGCCGGTCCCGGCGACGCTTATCGCGGAAATGAATCGCAAATCAATGTCGCGGTCAGCACCGATTCTGATTCGGATCTTCAAGCAAGAGAGCGAGCTGGAGATTTGGAAGCGCGACAAAAGCGGCAAGTTCGCGCTTCTCAAGACCTATCCAATGTGCCGTTGGTCGGGAAAGCTTGGGCCGAAGACGCGCGAAGGCGACCGTCAGGCACCCGAAGGCTTCTATCATGTCAGCGCGGGCATGCTTAACCCGAACTCGCAATACTACCTTTCCTTCAATCTCGGATATCCGAACAGGCTCGAATCCGCACTCGGCCATACCGGGGAAGCGTTGATGGTACACGGCGCATGCTCCTCGTCCGGCTGCTTCGCAATGACGGATGAGGGTGTGGCCGAGATCTACGCGGTGGCGCGCGAAGCGCTGAAGGGCGGCCAGACGGCATTCCAGGTTCAGGCTTTTCCATTCCGCATGACACCTGAAAACATGGCGAAGAACCGAAACCATCCGAGTTTCGAGTACTGGATGAACCTGAAGAAGGGTTACGATATTTTCGAAGTTACACGCCAGCAGCCTCGCGTCTCCCACTGCGCAGGCCGCTACGCATTCAACACCGAGTTTGAAGGCGGCGAGCCGAGGGATCCCCTCGCCGCATGTCCTCCGGCCATCTCCATTCCAAATTCCGTCGTCGCGGCGCGCTCGCAATCGGATCTGCGGGAAATGAACAGGATAGTCGAGGAAGGCTCGGCTGTGCGGGCGCACGCCTATTCGGACGGGGGAATGCACCCGAAATTCCGTGAGCTGCTGGAGCGCCTTGGCGACAAGGCGCTTGCCGAACGGGTTTCCGTGGACGCGGTGCCGATCAGCCGTCCCGATGCCGCTCTTGCCGATCCTCACACCCCGAACGAATAGACATTCGCCGGGTCAAATCAATAGCCGGGAAACCGGTACGATGACAGCCAGAAGAACGGGCTGGTGCACGAGGTAGATCACGAGGCTTCTGCGCCCGCACCACGCAAGGAACCGTGCGGTCTGACCCTGCGGCGCCGCGCTTGACAGATGTCCTTCCAGATCAGTGGTCAGCAGCCATTTCGTCGCTGCCATGCCAAAAAGCGTGAGACCGACCCAGGGAAATATCGGCACGAAATCATTGCTCGGCGGGGGCTGCGTAAAAAAGCCGATCCAGGCCAGCAATCTGGTGTCGAAAGCTGTCGACTCGTAGAAAAACGGAAGCGCAAAAATTGCAATCCCGGCCGCCAAACATAGTGACGCGGGAGCGCGAATGAACAAGGCCCCTATCAGCGTCGCCGTTGCGATTGCATGAAGGATGCCGAAATAGACGAAATTGGCCGGGAAAACCAGATATGTCATCACTGTGACAGCCGCCGCTGCGAGGGCGATGATACTCAGACGCCGCATGAATGGCGACCATCTGATTTGCGTTCGATGTGCAAGAACGAGGCTGACGCCGACGAGGATCATGAAGGTGCCGGCCAGACTGCGACCGAACATCAGCCAAGCGGGATGCTGCGCGACACCTGAGATGATGCCGGTGAACTCAAAATCCCAGACGAGATGGAACAGGACCACGCCCGCAATCGCGAGGCCACGAACGATGTCGACAGCAATGAGGCGTTGCGTCCCTGCCAAGGAGCGATCTCCTGTTTGCATTTCAGGTTCGTGTAAAAGCTCATCCCGCTGGAGGTTCAACCCCATATTCCGGCTCGGCCACCAAATCTCACATTGATTTGGCTTTTCTTAATTATCCCGTTGCTCTAATTGGAGACATGCTCCGGGTACTGTCCACTATCCTGTTCGTTCTGTTCGTACTCATTCACGCGGCGACCGCACCGGTCGTTGCCGCGGGGTCAACTGTCGAAACTGGCGAGGCTAGCCGGAAAGCGCCGCTTGTCTCCGAAAATTGCGGCACAGCAGGCAACTCCGGAATTTGGCAGCAGCAAAAGAATGTTGCGCCGGATGCAGATCTCCCGCGGCTTTCGACATGTCCGGATCATTGTGTGTGGTTGGTACAAGCTCTTGAGCCCCCATCTCGCGCGGTCAGCAGCCTGCGCGCTCACACCGGATCACCCTCTGCCGCGCCCGTTACCTTCGAGGTTTCCCTTCCGCCGCCGCAATAAACGCGATAACGGCGGGCGAGGCTTACTTGCCCAAATCACAACGAGCGTCCCGTCTCGCGGCCCTCCGGAGCGCCGCAGGCTGGTCATCATCCGGGATAACAGTTCCCGCTTGCGGCAAGCCGCAGTGCATCGTGAGCAAAAAAATCGTGAAAAGCAGCAAAGACATCCACTTTGACCCGAAGCGACGCGCCTTCCTTGCCGGTATGACAAGTACCGCAGGTGCATTCGTCGTTTCAGGCTGTACGACAACGAACGGCGAGAAAACGGCTGAGCCGGAGCCACAGCCGGACCGGTCCTATGTTTCAATGTATGCGGCAATGCCGGACGAGAGGTTTCCGATACCCGCGGTCGATATTTCGAAGGTCAACAGGCGGTTTTACCGCCAGCTCGTCGATGACCCCACGGGCGAACGTCCGGGTACCATCGTTGTCGATACGCGACGCTTCTATCTTTACCTGATCCAGCCCCGAGGCAAGGCCATGCGCTATGGCGTTGGCCTGGGTCGTGCCGGGTTCGAATGGTCGGGTCGCGGCGTGATCCAATGGAAGCAGGAATGGCCAACTTGGACGCCGCCCGCTGAAATGATCGCGCGTGAGCCTGAACTGGAGAAGTACAGCGCGGAGAACGGCGGAATGGCGCCGGGGCTCAACAACCCGCTCGGCGCGCGCGCGCTCTATATTTTCCAGGACGGTGAAGACACGCTCTACCGCCTCCACGGCACGCCCGAATACTGGACGATCGGGAAAGCGGTGTCGAGTGGCTGCGTGCGACTGATGAACCAGGACATCATAGACCTCTACAAGCGTGTCTCAACCCCGTCCCCGATTATCGTGCGCAGCGGTGCCCTCACGAGCGTCTAGACGAAAAACGGTCTTGCACCTCTAGCAGCTAGAGGTCCCACCGTCCGCTGAGCAGTTATTGGAGAAGCCATGAAACGCCGTCATTTTCTTGCAGGAGTGTCCATATTTGCCGTCGCCGGCATATGTCCGCTTCCGCTATTCGCTCAGTCCACGCAACAGCAGTTGCTGGCACCCGGTCCGCTTCCAGAGAAAAGTTTCGGAGATGCGGACGCACCCGTGACCGTCATTGAATACGCGTCGCTGACCTGCGGTCATTGCCGCAATTTCCATATGACGGTCTGGCCCGATTTCAAGGCCAAGTACGTCGATACAGGCAAGGTCCGTTTCATCATACGTGAATTCCCGTTCGACCCGCGCGCCTCGGCCGGTTTCATGCTGGCACGGTGCGCCGGCGAGGACAAATGGTACCCGACGCTCGACCTGCTCTATCGCTCGCAGGACCGTTGGGCCCGGGTTTCCGACGCGACCTCGGCTCTGAAGTCGATCATGGGCATGACGGGCATGGAGGGTGAGCAGGTTGAAGCCTGTCTCCAGGATCAAGACCTGCTGGACAAGATCACGGCTATCGCTGACACGGGGAAGTCGTACGGCGTCGACTCGACGCCAACCTTCTTCGTCAACGGCGAAATGTACAAAGGCGTGCTCAGCCTCGAGCGATTTAGTGAAATCATCGACCCTCTCTTGGTTGCCGAATAAGGAGCGGACAAATGCACGAGACGACGATCATTTCCGGATTCGGCTCCGCATGGCGCGGCATCATTGCTGCAACAATCGCATTCGCTGCAGCCATGACGGCCAGTCCCTCCGTCCTTGCTCAGCAGGAGGAGATTGTCGCGCGTGTCGACGGCCAGGACATCACAGCGTCGGAACTGGCGGTTGCCGAAGAGATGTACGCGCAGCAACTGGGCTCCATGCCGGAAGATGCGAAGCGCTCGGTTCTCGTCGACGCGCTGATAGACCTGCGCATCGTCGCAAACGAAGCGCGAGAAAAGGGAATTGCCGGGGACGAATCCTTCAAGCGCAGAATGGCGTTCCTCGAACAGCAAACGCTACGTTCCGTTTTCATCAGCGATCAGATCTTCGCGTCTGTAACGGAAGAGGCGGTGAGGACCGCCTACGAGGCGCAAGTCGCGCGCATGCCCCGCGTTGAGGAAACGCGGATTCGGCACATCCTGCTGGATACCAAAGAGGCTGCGGCCGCGGTCATCGAGGCGCTGAACACCGGCGAGGACTTCGCCGTTCTCGCGCGCGCAAGATCCGGGGACACGGTCTCGAAGCCGAAAGGGGGTGATCTGGGTTTCGTCGCGGCCGGCCAGTCGCTTCCGGAGATCGACGCCGCCGCCGCGAAACTGCAGGTCGATGAATACACCGCCGAGCCGGTCCGCAGTTCCTTCGGCTACCATGTGCTGAAGGTGGAAGAGAGGCGGCAGCAGCCGGCGCCGGAGTTCGAAACCGTCGCACCTCAGATTCGTCAATCGCTTCAGGCGGCGGAGCAGCAGCGCATCATCGGGGAGCTTCGGGCAGAAGCCGAAGTCGAAAAGCTGGTGCCAGACGTGACGCCGCCAGCCGCGGACGACGGTCACGACCACTAACCACATTTCATTGGCGGTTCCAGGGGGACATCATGCTCAATCGAAGGCAATTCCTGCTCACCTCTTTCGCGCTGTTCGCCGCCGTGCAGGGCGCGGCAGCGCATCCGGAAACAGGGCCTGCGCTTGACCCGCAATTCCTGCCACAACAGGTCGATTTCACACGGGAATATCCTGTCGGTACGATCGTGGTCGATACGGCGAACCGCTTCCTCTATCTGATCGAGTCGAAGAATATCGCTCGACGCTACGGGATAGGGGTCGGCCGGGCGGGTCTCGCCTTTTCCGGCACTGCCGAGATCGGCCGCAAGGCGAAGTGGCCCAGTTGGCGTCCGACCGACAACATGATCAGACGCAATCCCGGAAAATATGCGCGATTTGCGGATGGTGTACCGGGCGGCCCGAACAATCCGCTCGGCTCACGTGCACTGTACCTCTATCGCGACGGCCAGGACACTTTGTACCGCATCCATGGCACGACCGAACCGTCGTCGATCGGTAAAGCCGTGTCAAACGGGTGTTTCCGAATGCTGAACGAACATGTCGAAGACCTGTTCGAGCGCGTCCCGGTTGGAGCAAAGGTTGTTGTCGATTGACAAAGCCTCCTTTCGTGCTGGTTGTAGGTGCCGGTCAGGCGGGGCTCGCTGCTGGCTACCACTTGCGCAGGGCAGGCATTCCGTTCGTTATCGTCGACGGCAACGACCGCGTCGGAGACAGCTGGCGCAGGAGATATGCGTCGCTGACGCTGTTCACGCCGCGGCAGTTCAGCGAGCTGCCGGGAGCGACTATTCCAGGCAACCGCGAACTCTATCCGACCCGCGACGAGTTCGCCGACTACCTTGAAGCGTATGCGGGTCTGTTCAATCTGCCGTTGCGGCTGAATTCACGCGTCGTCAGGCTGCAGCGGTCGCGTGATGGAGAGTTCAAGGCCACATTGGAGAGCGGTGAGGACTTGGCGGCTACGCATGTCGTCATCGCGACGGGCGGATTTCAGATCCCGGTGATTCCCAAGATCGCCGCAGGCTTCGGGAGTGCGGTGACGCAGTTGACTGTCGAGACCTATCGCGATCCGTCCTCGGTGCCCGACGGGGTGGTCCTGATCGTTGGTGACGGCGCAAGCGGGCGTGACATTGCCGCCGAGCTTGCCTCCAAACGCCCAACCTTGCTTGCGGCAGGGAAGCCGCGCAAACTGTTCCCGGAGCGCTTTCTGGGAAAGAGCATCTGGTGGTGGCTCCATTGGTCCGGCCTCATGCGTGCGCCAGCGGACTCGGCTGTCGGGCGGCTGATGCGCCGGACCGATCCGTTTCCCGATCGCGAGCGCAACATCGACAGCCTCGCTCGCAAGGGCGTTCGACTGATGCCCCGTCTCACGGAAGCTGCGGGAACGAGCGCGAGATTTTCTGACGCAGGCGAGGCTGAAATTGGCTCCGTCATCTGGGCGGTAGGCTACCGCGACGATAGCGACTGGGTGCAGATTCCGGCCGCCAAGAACCCGGACGGCTCCTTCGCCCACACGAACGGCGTGTCGCCAGTTCCGAACTTGTTCTTCGTGGGCAGACCATGGCAGCAAAATCGCGCTTCGGCCCTCATCATGGGCGCCGGTCCCGGTGCTGGCGCCATCGTGAAACTGATTTCCGAACGGATATAGTCGCCAGATTTCCGGCGGACCGCGGTTATGCGTGAACAGCTCTCACTAATTTAATGTCCACCCTCTTCTTCAATGATAACTTTGACCGGCAGCTTACCGGCATCCCCGAAATCCAGGATCAACTCGAAGCTGTCGCCTTGCTCGATGGAGTCGCGGATTCCGGACAACCAGATGTGTTCTCGCCACGCGGCAAGTGACACGGGCTTGTTTGGACGCAATTCGATGAATTCGAGCCAGTTTATTTCACCGTCCTTTGAAATGCGAAAGCCAACATCCTCAGCCAGTGGGCTCGAGGCCCCGACGAGCCGCGCGCTCTTGCCGCCACGATTGAGGACTGGGCCGTACACCGCGATACCCCCGGCACCCTCCTCGGATGGGGATGCCCAGACATGACCGACCGCGATATCGTCTAGCTCGTAACTATGCGCCAGCGTTTCGGAGGGCGTCTGCAGGAGCACAAAGACGAGGCCCGCCGCTAGCCCCGGGACCGCCTTTTTGAACCGTGCTCCGCCACTGCGGGCGACCGCGTGCCAAAACTCCATCGCCGTCATCTAATCGTCCTCCGGTCCTCTGGCGCCTGGCCCGAAAACCGGCACAGAAACCGTGATCGGAGATGCATTCGCAAAACGCAGCGTAAGCGTGAATGTCTCTCCCTTCTCAATCGGCCGCTCCAGATCCATGAGCATGACATGATACCCGCCCGGCTCCATTCGAACGCTCCCACCGGCGGGCACCTCGATTGGTCCGGCCGGCACCATCTTCATGACATCGCCTTGCTTGACCGTGCGGTGAACCTCCGCGCGGCCTGCCACGGGAGTCTCCAGCGCAACGAGAGTGGCGGGGCGATCATCCTTGTTCAGGATGGTCACGTAGGCAGCGGCAGGTCGCGAGGCCAGGATGGAGGCGCGCGCCCACGGCTGCTGGACGGAGATGGTGGCTCCATCCTGCCCCCAGGCCGGAATCACAAACACGAGCACAAACAAGCTCATCAACCCGATAGGATACGTGCGCACAGTCAGGTCTCCCCACCCACACCGCCGAATCTGGCAATGGCCTCGCGGATCGTCTCGGCCATCTCCTCCGGAGCGGTGCCGTAGCTGAAATGGGTGAGATACTCGCCCGATTTCGACATCAGATATGTATTGCCTTGATGGCTCACCAGGTATTCGCCGCTGCCCTGATAGGCTTCGCCCTCCATACCGACCTTCTCGTACGCCACCCGGTACGTCTCCGCCATGGCGTCGACCTGATCAATCGTCCCGGTCAGTCCGGTAATCCGTTCATCGAATGCCTTTACATACTCAGCCATGACCGCCGGCGTGTCGCGCTCCGGATCGAGGCTTACGAAAAGATATGTCACGGCATCGGCATCGTTCTTCAACAGTTCGATCGTGCGGGCGATTTCGGCCAGCGTCGTCGGACATATGTCGGGACAGTTCGTGAAGCCAAAGAAGACAAGCCGCAGCTTTCCAGCGAAGT
This sequence comes from Nitratireductor sp. CH_MIT9313-5, assembly GCF_037029545.1. Lineage (NCBI taxonomy): Bacteria > Pseudomonadati > Pseudomonadota > Alphaproteobacteria > Hyphomicrobiales > Phyllobacteriaceae > Nitratireductor > Nitratireductor sp. CH_MIT9313-5. The sequence goes on from NZ_JAYMER010000008.1 coordinate 86,984, forward strand.
CGTCGTTGGTGACGGTCTCACCCGTGTGATCGACGAGCGAAAACTTTCCGCCTATGGGGACAGAACCCGGCTCGGCAAAGGTTTCCTGTTTCGGCTGGTTAGCCATCAAACCCTGCGACGTGCCGCGCATGACGTATGCGGCACCGAGGGCAACCGCCAGCACCAAAGCGACCGCGGCCAGAAAACCCGAGAGGACTCTCAAACCCCTGCTGTTCATCGTCTTGGCGCGTCGTTCTCGAATTCCACCGACCTGGCGCCATCCAGCCTTGCATCGGTTGCTTCCGAGCCAGCCTTCAGATCGCGAGCCGCGTCGATTTCCTCGCTCGACAAATCCTTTTGCCTGAAGAAGGTGTAGGAGAGCGTGACCTCACGGAACATTTTCGCGTTCTCGTCCTTCAGCATCTGCTCGTCGAGGTAGAGGACAAGCGGCATCCTCGCGCTCTCGCCCGGCCCGAGTTTCTCCTCCGTGAAGCAGAAGCACTCAATCTTGAAGAAGTACGGCGCCGTTGGGTACGGGGTGACATTGAACGTCGCACGCGCGACGATCGTTTCGTCGGACTTGTTCTCGGCGTAGTAGTAGACCTTTGTCGGCTCCCCAAAGCGAGTTTCGACGCTTCGCTGCTCCGGTCGAAACTCCCAGGGCAGACCTGGCGCAACATTGGCGTCGAAACGAACTGTGACCGTTTTATCCCTGATTGCCGCAGTCGGCTGCTTCGCAACAGCGCGCTGCACGGTTCCACCGTAGCCTGTCAGGTCGCAGAACATCCGATAGAGGGTTGGGGAATAGGCTACCAGAGTGGTCATGGCCGCAAGTACCGTCCCAGTGAGGAGGAGCACGCGCATATTCTTGAGGCGTAGGCTGTTCATCGTTTCTGTTTGCCGATCCGATCGTTCGGGATCATCTCGTGCCTCGCCATTCCTGACAACGCGACACCGCATCGCGTGCGGGATTGACGCAGCTGATTTGCGGTTCCACTCGCCGCTACGGGCCCGAAGAGGTGACTGTACAACCTCTAGCGGCTTCAGGTTCAAGGAATAACTGCAGCTCGTACCAAACTCGGCGATAGCCAATGGGTCCTTCGCGCGCACCCTGTCCGGCTGGCACTCTCGCAGCATCATATGTTTGCTATCGAGAATTCGCCGGGCGAGATGCGCCAATTCTGGTCTATGGGGCAAAGAGCTGATTTTGGCGACGTCAGAATTACAGGCCAGCTTGCCGAACGTGATCCGGTAGTGATTTTTGAGATCCCAGATCGCCGAGATAAGCGATGCTCAGCTCCAACCGCCGTTGTATGTCCGGTAAAAGATGTGGCTACCGATTTGCGTCATCTCTTCCATCCCATCAGCCCATTCAGGACTGACGTAGGTCGCATTGTAGTGCGTCGATGAGCCAACTTCCTGCAGGAATATCTTTCCCCCCGTCACGGCCATCGCCACTTCGCGGGCCGCACGATAGGCACGGCGGTTGATGATTCGCTCGGGAAGGCCGTCACAGGCGAACGAGAATTGGCATCGTTTATACCATCCAGCGTTCTGATAGACGACATTGCACACTTCATTGGGATATGTGGGGTTGCGCACTCTATTCAGGATCACTTGGGCTACCGCCGCCTGCCCTTTCAGGCTCTCTCCCCGGGCCTCGAAATATATGGCGGTCGACAGGCATTTTTGTTCTTCAGAAGTGAAGACGTTCGGCGGTAAAGGGTTCTTCATCCATTCGTGGTCCCCCTCAACAACGGGAGGCACGAACCGCCCATTCCGCTTAGTTCCGAGTAGAGCATCAAAGGGGGATGAAGGGTCGTGGAAGGGATCTGTTGGCGCGTACGCCGTCGCTAGGATATCCGCGCCATCATTGGTCACCAGATCGGCTAGCTTTGCCGGGACGCCTGCAAGCCGATCCATTTCCGCGTTGTGAAAAAGCATTCGCTTCGTAGGTCGCTTCGCGTCGCCCACATCAAACGGTGCGAGACGCTGCGCGTTGACCGCCAAGGGACGCAATCCTAAGCGAAGGCCCAATGCAACTTCGGCCAATTGGCGCTTACGTGCTCCAGCAGAGACCCTGTCCTGCTTATCGCCTCGTACCACGTGCGGCTCGTCGGAAACATGCCGAGCATGTGTCGGCTCTTTCTGCAAGGCGATTTCGTTCGGCATGATATGAGGAGAGCGCCCTTGCGGATTTCCCGCGGGATCAATGCCCGCCATGCTGATGACGAGCCAGATCAGGGCGAATAGGAATTTGGTGAGGATTCCCGAGGGGAAGCGTCGTTTTCGGCTGCGTCCCTGCATATTGCCCCTTCGAATGTGTCCCGAGCAGCCTGGATCGTTAACCTTAATGAGCCGTTAAATCAAAGTTCCCTTTCGCCGCAAGATAGGCAATTTATTTGGCCGCCGCCGCTCCTAGTGACCATGAGTGATACGGCCGACAACCATGGAATCGACGGCGCCTTCCAGACGTTCCTTCGTGAACATCGTCCCGGCGCGTGGCCGCAGCAGACGCAGCGCGTTGGCAACGACGAGCAACGACACGCCGACATCCGCTGCGATCGCGCCCCACATCGAGGCCATGCCGAAGGCGGTCAGGCCGACGAAGACGGCCTTGGTCGCCAGCGAGACACCGATGTTTTGGTGGATGATGGACATGGTGCGCCGCGAATGGCCGATTAGCCATGGCACTTTTCCGATGTCGTCAGTCATCAGCGCGATATCCGCCGTCTCGATCGCCGCGTCCGAACCAACCGCGCCCATAGCAATTCCGTAGTGCGCGCGGGCCATGGCCGGGGCGTCGTTCACCCCGTCACCGATCATCGCGACCATGTCGTGGCTCGCCACCAGTTCCGTAATGGCGGCAACCTTGTCTTCGGGCAGCAATTCGGCGCGAACCTCGTCGATGTCAACTTCGGCGGCGACGGCGCGGGCGGTGCGGTCGTTGTCGCCGGTAAGCATGACGATTTTCTTCACGCCCTGTTTGTGCAGTTGTGCAACGATGCCGCGTGCATCCGGCCGGATCCTGTCACGCAGTTCCAGCAGGCCCAGAACGCCGGAGTCGTCGCCGACGGCGACCATGGTGGCGCCCGCCCCTTCGATGCGGTCGCGCAGGTCGGCGGGGATTGCGGCGCCAAAGCTCTTTTCGGCGGCGAACCTGTCAGACCCGAGCCAGACGGTGCGGCCGTCGAATCGGCCTTCGATGCCACGGCCTGGCACGGTGCGGGTATCCTCGGCGGCGGTCACGTCCTTGCCTGCATGGGCGAGGATCGCCTGCGCGAGCGGATGCGACGACCTGGCCTCGAGCGACGCGGCAACGGCCACTAGGTCGGCTTCCGACGTGCCGCCCAGCGGATGCACGGCGGCCACTTCGGGCTTGCCTTCGGTGATCGTGCCGGTCTTGTCGAGCGCCAGCGCAGTGGTGCGTCCCGGCGCCTCGACGTAGGCGCCGCCCTTGATCAACACGCCCGCCCGTGCCGAGGCGGTGAGCGCCGCCACGATGGAGACCGGCGTCGAGATCACCAGCGCGCACGGGCAGGCGATGACCAGCAGCACGAGCGCGTTGTAGAACCAGTAGTTCCAGGCGCCGCCGAGAAGGAGCGGCGGCAGCAGCGCGATGGCGACGGCGGCCACCATCACTATCGGCGTATAGATGCGAGCAAATTTCGACACCCACTGCTCCACCGGCGCCCGGCGCGAATGCGCGTCGCCGACCATGCGGATGATCTTTGCCAGCGTGCTGTCCGATGCGGGTTTGGTAGCGCGCACCGTCAGCGTGCCCTCGCCGTTGATGGTACCGGCATAGACCTCGTCGCCTGCCTCCTTGGGGACCAGAGCGCTTTCGCCAGTGATCGGGGCCTGATCGACCGCACCCGCCCCTTCCGTCACCTCGCCGTCGAGCGGGATGCGGTCGCCGCCGCGCACTATGAATCGGTCACCCACGACGACCTCGGCCGCGGGCACGTCCGCCTCGGAGCCGTCGCTGCGGATCACCCGCGCCGTGGCTGGCGCCAGATCGAGAAGCGCCGCGACTGCGTTGCGCGCGCGCCCCACGCTCCAACTTTCGAGATAGAGCGACAGCGCAAAGAAGAAGGCGACGGTCGCGGCCTCGAAATATTCGCCCAGGCCGACGGCACCGGCGACGGCGACGACCATCAACAGGTTCATGTCGGGCGACAGGCGTCGGGCCGAAGACCATGCCTTGGGCGCGACCAGCCACACGCCGAAGATGATTGCCAAGCCGAACAGATCAGCTTCGGCCAGCGGCATCGGCGCCTCGCCATGGCTCGCAAAGAGGCCAAGCGCTCCACCCATGCCGGTCTCGACGATGTGCCAGAGAAAACCCGCCGCCCAGAACCCGCAACTTGCGGCCGTGAACCGCGCCTGCCGTTTCAGGTGAACTGCGCGATCGGCCTCCGCCCTGTCTGCGTTCCAGGGCCGCGCGCCCATGCCGGTGCCGACGACCGCCTTTATGATCTTGTCGTCGGAGGCGGGATTTGCCGTCTCCAGCACCGTCATCCGGCCGTTGATCACGTCGAAGGCCAAATGCTCGGCGCCGCCGACCACCGGTCCGACAACGCGGTTCAGGATCGCCACTTCTTCGGCGCAATCGAGACCATTGACCTGAAAGCTACGCCCGGCGGTACCCACCGGGCCCGTTGGCACATCGGCACCGCAGCACGCGACGCCATTCTCACGATCGTGGGAATGCACATGACCTTGCGGGTGAGAATGCCCACACTCGTGCCCCTGAGAACGTTCGTGGTCGTGTTGTTTTTCGGTCGGCATCGTTGTCTCCTGTCCCGCGTCGGCTGAGGTTGCGTTTCACCGTTCCGCGGTCGACTCTGATTGGTCCTTCCAAGATAGGACCTCTAGCAACTGTAGGTTCAAGACCCGATGCGAAGTTTTCAAGCGGTCTCAGATGAAGCGTCGAACGCGCCGCTTGTAGTCGCGGTAGGCGTCGCCGAGCCGCGCCTCAAGCCACGGTTCCTCGGAAAATGGGGCGATGAACGCGCTGATAATCGCCAAAAGCGCCGGCCATAATGCGAGCCAGGAATTGGCAGCAAGCACAAAGCCGGCGAAGACGAGGATGTCGCCGATGTATTGGGGATTGCGCGTGAACCGGTAGGGGCCGCCAGTCGCAAGATCGCCGGCGAGTCCGGTCGTCGGCCTTGAGCCGAGGGCGGCAACGCCCCACCAGGCCAGCGCATTGCCCAGAACCAGAAGGACGCCGCCGACGACCCGCCAAGGCCAGGCATCCAGGTCGAGGCTGCCGTAATCAGCGATACCAATGTAAAGCGTTGCGAAGATCAGCAGGCCGACCACCACCCACACCAGCCAGAACTGCCATCCCACCTGCGCGGAAGGAGGCGGCCACACACGCTGGGCCGGTTTCGCAATGGACCAGAACAGCAGCGCAACCAGTAGCGCCGCTGATGTGACAGCGATGAAGAAGACAATGGTGAGCATTTCGAGCCCCGCAAGAAATCATGCATGAGAATACGCTGCACCTGGAAGCCAGAACCGGGGCAGCCTTATGCATCGGTGCCGACTGTAGTTCCTATAGGGACTAGAAGATTCAAGAGTTGGAAGGCACGGCGGATTTTCAGTGGAAAGCGACCGACTGCCAGCAATCGCATCTGCGAAAGAGTACACCGCAACGAGCTATAGCTTCATGAAGGCTACACAGCGCAGCTTGGCGTGCAAATGTCACACGACTCCCGGCTGCGACGTACGGCCGGCATGCAGCGGCGGATCAATGCAGTGCGCCCACCAGTGGCGCATCGCCGTCGCGGATGCTCACCCACCGTCCAGTGTGATAGGTCGCCTGTCTCTTCAAAAACAGGTAGCCGGTCTCGTCCCAGGGGAGAATGTCATCAGTAAGATTGTCGAGTATGTAGTCGCCGACTTCCGTTCTGACGGTGAGGACGGCATGCCCCTCTCCGTTGGATTTCTTGAGAACTGTGAGCAGTAGGTTTGCGGGCGCAACGCCCTCATTCATCAGGACGCGGCGCTTTTGGAGCGCATAGTCCTCACAATCACCCCTGTCCGTCGGATAGGTCCAGAATTCGTCCTTGCCGTAGACGTCGCTGTCATACATCGGCTTGATCGCCTTGTTGATCGACCCTGATAGGTCGGCGAGACGTCGCCGAAAATCATTGCTCCACGCTACAGGACTGACGTCATTCGATCGTACTGAGCACTCCTTCGGCATGCGCTTGCACAGTTCATAGTGTCCGATCGGCTGAGAGGTCTGGCCTCCAGTCACCATTTGGCTCGGATGCGCCGAAGCCGGCCCCGATGAGGCTATACCGAACAATGCAACGAGGATCCCCAGCAATCTCTTGCTCGGCATCGTTTCCACCCCTTCGCCCGATTCGTTACCAATAAGTTAACAACGCAACGGGCGGCTGACCATTGCAGATAGGCCACAGTTCGGGATGCAATTTGCCTCGTCGGTGCAGCGGCAGGATTGCCCCTAATCTCCGGCTGATCGGCGCTTGCAAGGGGTCAAATGTGCATCCACTCACTGCACCGCAAAGTCAATTCGCCTCGCGGTATTCCGCGAATACCTGCACAGAGAATTTGGCTCGGGGAACAGCAATATTGCGCTCGGCGTTGGATGCGCTAGGCAAGCTACGGCGGCATCGGCTTCATGTGATGCCTCCAACAAATATGGAAAAGTCATTTCCAAGGGAGCGAGAGTGAACGATCTGTGGCTGGTCATCGGTCTTGCGCTGCTTCCGGGGCTGGGCAACCTAGCCGGGGGAATGGTGGCTGAGTTCGTCCGCACGACGCCGCGTCTTCTCAATCTCGCTCTGCACGCGGCGTCGGGCATCGTCATCGGCGTGGTCGCCATCGAGCTGATGCCCGAGGCGCTCGACAATCTTGCCGGCTGGTGGATCGCCGCCTCCTTCGCTGCAGGCGGCGCAGCCTATGTTGGAGCCGAGACATTGATCGAGCGGGTGACGTCGGGAGACGGCGGCAGCCCAATGTGGATGATCTATGTCGCCGTCGCGGTCGACCTTTCGGGAGACGGGTTGATGATTGGATCGGGCTCGGCGGTTGCGACGTCGCTCGCCATCGTCCTGGCCGCCGGGCAGGTGCTGGCGGATTTTCCCGAGGGCTATTCGGTGGTGGCGAATCTACGGGAGAAGAAGGTGTCGCGGGGCAGGCGAATTGCCGTCTCGTTCTCTTTCCCCGTCTATTGCCTCGGGGCGGCGCTGATCGCGTGGTTGCTTCTGCAGAACGCGCCGGACGCCGCCAAGTACGTCGCCCTGAGCTTCGTCGCCGGCCTTCTGACGGTCGCCGCCGTGGAAGATATGCTGGAGGAAGCGCATGAGGCCACAGGAGACACACGAAGTTCTACGCTTGCCTTCGTCTGCGGCTTTGCGCTTTTCGCGCTCGTCTCCGCCGGACTCGGCTCCCTCATCGGCAAGGACGGCTCGCAGGGGGAAAACACATCAGGAGTTTATACGTTGAAGGATCACATGATCCATGCCTCATGATCACAGCCACGCCCACATAGATCCGAAATCGGGGGACCGGCGGGTCTCCGTCGCCATTTGGGCGAATGGCCTCCTGACCGTCGCGCAGATCGTCGGCGGCATCATGGCTGGCAGTCTCGCGCTGATCGCCGACGCGCTGCATAACTTCTCCGACATGGCATCCCTCGTCATTGCCTTCGCAGCGCGCAAGATTGCGCGCCGCCCGGCCGACAAACGCATGACCTTCGGATATGGCCGCATCGAGATTGTCGCCGCCCTGATCAACTATACCACGCTCATACTCGTCGGCTTCTACCTGATCTATGAGGGCGGCATGCGGATGATCGAGCCTTCTGAGGTCCAGGGTTGGACCGTGGTGATCCTCGGCAGCATCGCTCTCGCAGTGGATACGCTGACAGCGCTGCTTACCTACTCGATGCAGAAAGGCAGCGTGAACATACGCGCGCTCTTCCTGCACAACCTGTCTGACGCGCTTGCATCGGTCGCCGTGATTATCGGCGGCTCCCTCATTATCCTTTACGACATGCGCTGGGTTGACCCCGCGATCACGATCGGTATCGCGCTCTACATCTTGTATCTTGCCTTCACCGAAATCGGTGGCCCAATCCGGACGCTGATGCTGGGGAGCCCGCCTGATATCGATAGCGACGCCGTGATCAACGCGGTGCGGAACGTCGCCGGGGTCCAGGACGTTCACCACGTGCATCTCTGGCAGATGCAGGAGCATGAGGCGGCGCTTGACTGCCACGTGGTCCTGACAGCGAAGGGCTGGAAGCGCATCGAATCTGTCAAGGCCGACATCAAGGAGCGCCTGAAGGGCCGCTTCGGCATCACCCATTCCAGCTTGGAATTCGAACGCGTCGATTCCGCCCACGATGACGCCGATCTCTACGGCCATGGCGGGGCGGCGGGAAAAGAGAACGACCATGTTCACCGAAACACTGACAACGCAGGATGACGTCGTGGGGATTGCCTGCGAAGGCAAGCTGACAGAAGACGACCTGAAACGGATGCACGCGCTGCTGCACGAACGGTTGCGATCGGAAGACAAGCCCGGCCTTGTCATCGACCTCACAGGAACCGAAGGTTACGAGGGGCTCGCCGCTCTACGCGAAGACCTGAAGATGGATGCGACGCACCGCAACGACTTTCGCCGTATCGCCGTCGTCGGCGACAGCAAGTGGATGGATTGGGGAACATCGCTGGCCGGGCTTCTGACGCGTTCCGAGATGCGCTGGTTCGGGCCCGGCGAGAAGGATGAGGCCGCCGAGTGGGCGCGCAGCGGCTGATTCAATCTGACATCAGTCGGCCCCGCCGGGCGGTCGCGGTCGATCCGGGTGCTCCTTGTTCTGCCTGATCACCCGATATCCGGCTGCCTGTTGTTGTCGGCGCGTCTGAGGATCGACTGGTTGCACGCGGCAGCGGAAACCGCGTCGGCATGACCGTCAAAAGTCGAACACCTCGTTCAGGAACGATTCCTTCTTCTTGCGGTACGGCTTACCGCCGTGCCCGTGACCTTGTTGGTGGGGCGCCTCTCGGCTTGGCAAAGGAGCCGACTGTGTCGCCGATCGCTCCATGAACTTGTCCAACTCGCCACGGTCAAGCCACACGCCGCGGCACTTCGGGCAATAATCGATCTCGACACCGCTGCGTTCGGGCATGACCAGTGTTTCATTGTCAACGGGACATTGCATGCGCTCGTATCTCCTGTTCTCGTTTCCGCTCTGAGGTCAATTCCGTTCCGAAACAACTTCTCGATCTCCCGATTCAACCAGGGTCTTTTCCGGGCCGTGCCCCGCGCTTGCACTGGGACAACTGCGATGCTAACTTGCAAATCGTTTGCATTTGCAGGAATGAAAGATGGGCGAGATCACCGATTGGTTCAGGGTAAAATTGAGCAGGCGCGGCGTGCTGGGCGCTGGTATCCTCGCGGCTGGGGGATCGGCCATTGCCGCCGCAGGCGCCGCGCAGCAGCCCGCCCCAGCGGAGCGTTCCAGCGGCTCGGGGCACGACGGATTGGGCTCAGCCGGTCACGGCCCGAGCCACGGCGCGATGATGACCGTCGGCGAGGTCGATGAGGAGCGCAACGGCTTCGACACCAGGAAGATGCTGACCGACTGGGAGACCGGCACCGTCTCGCGCCTGCCCGGCGGGCGGGTTCTGCGCACCTTCGAGATCGATGCCGTCGACAAGGAGATCGAGATCGCCCCCGGCGTCATGTTCCCGGCCTGGACCTATAACGGCCGGGTACCGGGGCCTGCGCTGCGCGCCACAGAAGGCGAGAGGCTGAAGATCGTCTTTCGTAACTTCGGCTCTCACCCACATTCGATCCACTGTCACAATATCCATTCCGCGCGCATGGACGGCATTCCGGGCGCCGGCGTGATCGCGCCGGGCGAGGAGTTCGTCTACGAGTTCGACGCCGTACCCTTCGGCTGCCACCTCTATCATTGCCATGCGCTGCCGCTAAAACGGCACATCCACAAGGGGCTCTACGGGCTCTTCGTCATCGACCCCGACCCCGCGCTTCACCCGGAACACACCGATGTCGCCCGGTCTCGCCTGCTCGGCACGCCGGAGAATGCGGAGTGGCAGGAACTGGCGATGGTGATGAACGCCTTCGACACCAATTTCGACGACGAGAATGAGGTCTATGCCGTCAACACGGTCGCGCATACCTACATGAAGCGGCCGATCCCGATACGGCGCGACAAGCCGGTGCGGGTCTACCTCGTGAACGCCGTCGAATTCGACCCGATCAACTCGCTCCACCTGCATGCCAACTTCTTCGACTACTACGATCACGGTACGACGCTGACGCCGACGCTTCGAACGGTCGATACGGTCATGCAGTGCCAGGCCCAGCGCGGCATTCTCGAGTTCTCCTTCAAGGACCACGAGCCGGGGCTCTATATGTTCCATGCGCACCAGTCGGAGTTTGCCGAGCTCGGCTGGATGAGCTTCTTCGATGTTCAGGAGGCCGTGGCATGAATGAAGCGCACCCCGTCACCGAAGCAGGATCGACTCCGGCCGAAGAAGCGCCGCGCTCCCGCGCGCCCCTCGTCTGGCTCGTTTTGCCGCTCGCCGTGCTGGCGCTTGCGGTTGCATGGCTTGTCGCGGCTGACCCGTTGAGAAGTTTCGACAACGGTGCGCCCCCCGTGGAGAACCTGACATTCGAGCGAACGGTCCTGTCGTCGGGCGGCATCGACTTACTCGTCCGCGCCGGCGGCTCGGAACCGATGACCATCGCCCAGGTCCTTGTCGACGATGCCTATTGGGAGTTTTCCCAGGATCCGTCAGGACCGCTCGCGCGCGGGGAGACCGCCTGGATCCATCTGCCCTATCCCTGGGTTCAGGGTGAAGCGCACGCGGTGAAGATCATCACCAATACCGGTGCAACCTTCGAGCACGAAATCCCGGTCGCCGTGCCGACGCCGGTGCCCACCACGGGAAGCCTCGTCAATCAGGCGCTCCTGGGCGCCTTTGTCGGCATCGTTCCCGTTGCGATCGGGCTTATGTTCTATCCGGCGCTGCGCGGCATCGGGCGCGGCGGCATGAACTTCCTTCTCGCCATGACCGTGGGCCTGCTGGTCTTCCTGATGATAGACGCCGGAGGGGAGGCATTCGAGCTTGCGGACGAAGCCGCGGCCATCTTCCAGGGCCAGGTGATGGTTGTTCTGGCGGCCGCGGCAAGCTTTCTGCTACTCATGGCGATCGGCCGCCGCGACGGCAGACCGGCCGGGCTGGCGCTCGCGACATTCATCGCCCTCGGCATCGGCCTGCACAATCTCGGCGAGGGCCTCGCCATTGGCGCGGCCTTCGCGTCTGGGGCGGCGGGTCTCGGTACCTTCCTGGTGCTCGGCTTCACGCTTCACAATATCACCGAGGGGATCGGGATTGCCGCCCCGATGCTAAAGGGGCGACCCGCTCTGTGGATATTTCCGGCGCTGACGCTGCTTGCCGGCGGCCCGGCGGTACTCGGGCTCTGGATCGGAAGCCTCGCCCATGCGCCGCAATGGTCGGCGCTGGCGCTGGCGATTGGGGCGGGCGCCATCCTTCAGGTCGTCATTGAGGTTGCCGCCTATCTCATGAAATCCGACGGGCGTGGCGTCGCGGCCCTGTCCTCGTGGCCTGTCCTGTCCGGAGCCGCCTTCGGGGTGGCGTTCATGTACGCCACGGCCATGCTGGTGAAGATTTGACTTGATCTAATTCCGGGTGTTCGGGGAAGCGGGAAAGTGGCAGTCGGGATCGACATGCCGTCATGAATCGTCCCATCCCCCGCTCAGGGCTCGCGCGGCCATTGCGGATGCAGATCGTCGATAACGAAAGCATGGGCGTGGCGCAGGCCGCCGCTGGGTATGCCCTCTTTCCAATGCGGGTCATCGGCAGGCAGTTCGGGATGTCTGTGCGGGATCGTCTCCTTGTCGGTCGCCGGCCAGAGAAGCAGCGCCGCCGCCAATGCTGCAGCGGCGATGACGGCAAGAACCAGGAATGTCGGGACCAGTCCAATTGTGGCGCCCAGCCAACCCGCCAACGGATAGGTAGCAAGCCAACAGGCATGCGACAGGGCAAATTGCGCGGCAAAAAGGGCCGGTCGATCCTCGGGATGCGAGGAGCGCCGCAGCAATCGGCCGGAAGGCGTTTGCGCGGTGGAATAGCCGATCCCGATCACGAACCAGAGCGGCAGAAGGACAGCAAAGCCTGGCACAACGGTTCCCGCAATGAGGCCTGCGATCATGACCGCGACGCCAGCGAGCATCGCTACACGGTCGGAGATGGTTTCGAGCAGCTTCGGCAGGGCAAGCGCCGCCAGCATCGACCCGCCACCGAAAGCCGCAAGCGCCAAGGCTGTCGATTGCTGAGAAAGACCGAATGCGCCTTGTACAATGACCACAGTGTTGACGATCACCATCGCACCGGCCGCGGCGACGGCCATGTTAATTGCCAGCAGGCCGCGCAACCGCGGTGTTGCCAGATAGATGCGCATCCCACGCGTGGTTCGTTCGTATATCGGCCGCGGCGTGGTCGGTTTCGGGCTGGGCAGCAAGACCGAGACAACCAGGGCGGCCGATGCGAGGAAGCCGATGACGGTGCCTGCAAACAACGTATGAAAGCTCATCAGCGTGAGCAGCAGCGCGGCCAGTATCGGACTCACGAGGCTTTCGAGATCGTAGGCCAGCCGCGAGAGGGACAAGGCGCGTGTATAGTCCTTCTCCTCGGGCAGAACATCGGGGATCGTCGCCTGAAATGTCGGGGTAAACGCCGCCGATGCCGATTGCAGCAGGAAAATCAGCACATAGATCTGCCAGACCTCGGTGACGAATGGCAATAACACCGCGATTGCCGCGCGCACCAGATCGAGGCTGACCAGCATGGCGCGCCGGGGAAGGCGTTCGGCGAACGCTGCCGCAACCGGCGCAACGCCGACATAAGCGATCATCTTGATGGCGAGCGCGGTACCCAGGACCGCCCCGGCATCGGCTCCTGCCAGATCGAATGCCAGCAACCCAAGCGCAACGGTTGCCAGTCCCGTGCCGATCAGGGCGATGACCTGTGCGCTGAAGAGATGCCGATAAGTGCGGTTCGCCAGGATTTCGAGCATCGGCGTTTCACAGATATTTCGTGATCGTCTTGAATTCGGCGATCGAGCGCTTCTGCACTTCCGGCAAGCCCTCCGCGGCTTCGCCGAGACAATGGTCGAGATGATCCCGGATCAGCGTTTTCTTGGCTTCGGCAATCGCTTTTTCGACGGCGTGAAGTTGCTGCGCGAGATCGAGGCATGGTCGACCGTCCTCAATCATGCCGATCACACTTTGCAGGTGACCACCGGCGCGTTTGAGACGCTTGACGATGGCCGGATGCGTGGAATGGAGAGCTGCTGACATGTTCAGACCATATCCTCCCTAGGGGGATATGGTCAAAGGCCACGGTAAGTCACTGGCCTCGACCGTTCAAGCCGTGTTGGCCGGCCAACAAGACACAACAAGCCAGTACCTCATGCCTCGCGACAATCAGTCTTGATTGGCGCAGCAATCGACACCGTTCTCCGAGCTCTGGACCGGCGGACAGGGAACATCACCATAGGAGCAGAACACGCAACAATCCCCGGGTCTGGGTTTGATCGTGTTTCCACAATTGTTGCATTCATAGAAATACTGACAGGCATCCGTCGGCATCGTCTCCGTCGCACGGTGCCCGCAAACCGGGCAGGTAATTATCGATACTGTCTTGAGAGCGCTGGTCACGGCCGTCACAAGATATGCTTTGCCGGATAACCGGCATTGGCTGAGGCGGCGGCAATGGCTTCAATGGTCGTCACGGACGGATCGAACACCACGGTCGCCGTCCTGGCATCGAAGTCGACCTCGACTTGTCTCACGCCTTCGACACCCTCCATCGCCTTTCTCACCGTGACGGGGCAGAGCGCGCAGGTCATGCCCGGCACGTCGAAGGTGGCGGTCTGTTGGGTCGCACCCGCTTGCGCGGCCGAAACGAGAATCGGCGAGGGGATCGAACCAATAAGGGGAAGACCGGACACACCGATAACCAGCAATCCCGCCGTAGCGATGAGAAGTCGTTTCATGTCAGTTCTCCTAATAGAAAAGCGGCGCCCACCAGTTGATGGTCAGCGCGACGACGACCAGAACCGTCGAAAGCCACAGGGCCGATTTGGTGATGAGGGCGGATTCGGGACGGGCGCAGTAGGATCCGTCCGCGCAGGCGGGCTTGGCCTTCAAATAGACCTGCCGGAACCCGAGCACGATGAAGACAAGCGCCACGCCGGCAAAGATCGGCTTGTAGGGCTCGAGCGCGGTCAGATTGCCGATCCAGGCACCCGACACGCCGAGCAACAACAGGACGAGCGGCGCGATACAGCAGGTTGACGCCAGAATCGCGCCGACGACACCGCCGGCGGCAAACCATTCCTTCTTTCGATCCGCCACGTGCGTCGGCGCATCCAGTGTCACGGTTTCAATTCCAGTCTCGATCATGCGGTTCATCCTCGAATTTCATTCCAGAGCAAGCTAAGGTCTGTAGCAACTACAGACTCAAGGAAGAATCCGAACAATGGCCGATCACGTTTCCGGGAAGCGATTACAGCGCGCCGAACTGGCAAGGCGCACGGGCTGCAATCTCGAAACCATCCGTTACTACGAGAAGACGGGCATGATACCCGATCCGCCGCGCACGGTGTCGGGTTACCGCGTCTACGACGAAGCCCACGTCGCGCGGCTGCGATTCATCCTGCGCGCCCGCGAGCTCGGCTTTTCCATCGACGAGATCCGCGGCCTGCTCGACCTCGTCGATGGCGGTACGCAGACCTGCGCCGAAGTGAAGGAACGGACAGAGCGACACCTCGCCGATATCCGGGCCAAGATCGCCGACCTGAAACGGATCGAGCAGGTGCTGGCGGCGACCGCCGCGCAGTGTTCCGGAGAGGATGTGCCGGAATGTCCCGTTCTGGAGGCGTTGGCATCGTGACGATGACGTTGGCGGTTTATGTCGGCGCGGCACTTGCGGAGATCGCCGGCTGTTTCACTTTCTGGGCCTGGCTGCGCCTGGATCGCTCGCCGCTCTGGCTCATTCCGGGCATGGCAAGTCTTGCCGTCTTCGCCTGGCTTCTGACGCGCATCGACAGCGACTTCGCCGGTCGTGCCTATGCAGCCTATGGCGGCGTCTACATTGCCGCATCGCTTGTCTGGCTCTGGGTAATCGAGTCCCAACGACCGGACCGCTGGGACGTCACAGGTGCTGCGGTATGTCTTCTGGGCGCCGCAATCATTCTGTGGGGCCCTCGATCCATTTGACGCTTGGAACCCAAATCGATGGCCAGCGCCGCCGGCCCAAGGAATTTAGGACTTCCTATAACCGCAGGTCCCGATCACATCGCGATAGGCATCGATCAGCGGACGATCGCTCGCGACAGAGCTCCCCCATTCATCGTCCAGTTTCTCCAGTGCTATGAGCATGGATTCGGCGATGTCCGGCCGGTTTTTCCGGCAGGCACATCTGAATGTTGATTTCCGCTGAGAGCTGACCCGGGATTTTCGTCGAGAAGTGACCCGCCTTCATGTATGGTTTGGGTCTCAGGTTGTGG